>CAZMRX010000104.1:0-14896 GCA_964568755.1 uncultured Acidobacteriota bacterium
GACAAGATCATCACCATCGAGGACCCGGTCGAGTACCAGATCGCCGGCATCACGCAGATCCCGGTCAACGAGAAGAAGGGCCTGACCTTCGCGCGCGGCCTGCGCTCGATCCTGCGCCACGACCCCGACAAGGTGATGGTGGGGGAGATCCGCGACCCGGAGACGGCCGACATCGCGATCCAGTCGGCGCTCACCGGGCACCTGGTGTTCACCACCGTCCACGCCAACAACGTGATCGACGTGCTGGGCCGCTTCCTCAACATGAAGATCGAGCCCTACAACTTCGTCTCGGCGCTCAACTGCGTGCAGGCGCAGCGGCTGGTGCGCACCATCTGCGCCCACTGCAAGCGCGAGGTGCGCGCCTCGCCCGAGCTGCTGGTCGAGTCGGGGCTCGACCCGAAGCTGTACGCGGACGTGGCCTTCTTCGAGGGAGCGGGTTGCATCGAGTGCGGCGGCACCGGCTTCAAGGGCCGCACCGCGATCTGCGAGCTGCTCGACGTGACCGACTCGATCCGCGAGCTGATCCTGTCGCGGCGCTCGAGCGCCGACATCAAGCGCGCCGCTCGCGAGGAGGGCATGATCTTCCTGCGCGAGTCGGCGCTCAACAAGGCGCTCGCCGGCCGAACGACGCTCGCGGAGATCAACAAGGTGACCTTCGTGGAGGTGGTGTGAGCCGGGCGCGCGGCTCCGCAGGCCCGCTGCGGCGGGCCGCGGACTGGCTGTCGCGCACGCTGCTGGCGCCGCCGCTGCCGCTCGTGGCGGTCGAGGTGAGGCCGCGCGCGGTCGCGGTGGTGCGGCTGGCGCGCGAGGGGACCCGGCTCGCCCTGGCCGCGGCGGCGACGGTCGATCTCGAGCCCGGGACGATCGAGCCGTCGCTCAGCAAGCCGAACGTGCTCGACGCGGAGGCGCTGCGGGCGGCGCTGCGCGCGGCGCTCGAGCGGGCCGGGGCCCTCTCGGGCGGCTCGGTCTCGCTCGTGATCCCCGACCCGGCAGTGCGCCTGACGCTCGTCTCCGTGGCGGGCGTGCGCTCGCGGCGGGCCGAGCTCGAGGAGACGGTGCGCTTCCGGCTGCACAAGGCCCTGCCGGCCGACTTCGACGTGCGCAGCGCGCGGCTCGCCTGGCGCGCGGTGGGCGGCGACGAGCTGCTGGTGGCGGTGGCGCGCGACGAGGTGGTGCGAGGCTACGAGGAGTCGCTCGAGTCGCTCGACTTCCATCCCGGACTCGTCGAACCGGCGGGGCTCGCGCTCGCGTCGCTCGCCGTGCCGCAGGCGGCCGGCGCCGAGGCGCTGCTGGTGAACTGGGATCACGGCTACGTCTCGTTCCAGGTGCAGCGCGGGGGGCGGCCGATCCTGCTGCGCACGCTGCCGCGCGAGGACGGGCGCGAAGCCGTGGCGCGCCACGCGGAGCAGACGCTGCGCTTCCACCGCGAGCAGCTCGGGGGTCGCGGCTTCGACGAGGTGAGCCTGCGCTCGGCGGCGATCGAGCCGGGCGACGCCAGCGAGGCGATCCTTGCCGCCGTCGGCGTCTCGCCGCGGCTGGTGCGGCCGTGGGAGGCGCTCGGCGACAGCGAGGACGGCGAGGCGGCCCAGGCGGTGGCGGGCGCCGCCGCCTGCGTGCTGCGGAGGGTCGCGTGAGGCCGCCGCTCAACCTCGCGCGGCAGCCGTTCCGCAACGAGCGGCTGCCCACGCTGCTGCTCGCCCTCGGGACGCTCGCGCTCGTGCTCGTATCGGCGCGGCACGCGACCGTCGCCTGGGAGCTGATGCCGGGGCGCGCGCGCGACGTCTCCGGCGAGCTCGCCTCGCTCGAGGCCGAGGCGCAGCGGCTGCGGGCGGAGACGGGCAGCCTGCGCGAGCTGCAAGCGCCTCCCGACACGATCGCCGAGTGGGCGGCCGTCAAGACGCTCGTCGACCGGCGCGCCTTCGCGTGGACCGGCCTGCTCGCCGCGCTCGAGCAGGCACTGCCGCCGGGCGTGCGGCTCCTCTCGATCCAGCCGTCCGGCTCCGGCTCCGGCGCCGAGCTGATGCTGGCGGCGCAGGGCCGCAGCAGCGAGGATGCGCTCGCGCTGCTGCAGGCGCTGCAGGCCCACGGCGACTTCCAGGGGGCGTTCCTGAACGGCTGGACCGACGGGCGCGAGGGCGTCGACATCTCGTGCAGCGTCAGCTACGTGCCGGGCTCGGGAGCCAAGCGATGAGCCGGCCGCTGTGGCGCACGGCGCTGCTGCCCGCGTTCGTCGCGCTCGTCGCCCTCAACCTGCTGGCGCTCGCGGCATGGACGCTGCCGCGCTCGCTGCGCCAGAAGAGCGCGGCCGAGCGGGCGGTGGCGGCGCGCGGCGAGCTGGCGCGCGAGCGCGAGCGCGCGCAGGCGCTCCGCGAGCGCGCCGAGGCGATCCGCGCCAATCGCGCGGACCTCGAGCGCTTCTACAAGGAGCTCGCCGGCAGCGAGAAGCAGGACCTGCTGCCCATGCTCGCGGCGATCGAGGAGCTGGCGCGCGCCGACGGCCTGCAGCCCGCGTCGCGGGCGCTGCGGCGCGAGAACGTCGACAAGGCGCCGCTCGAGCGGGTGGCGGTGACGCTGCCGCTCGAGGGCTCGTACTCCCAGCTCGTCGGCTTCCTGCGCGGGGTCGAGCGCTCGGAGCGCTTCCTCACCATCGACCGCGTCGCGCTGCGGGCGGACGCGGAGGCGGGCGGCGCGCTGCAGGTGGAGCTGTCCGCCTACCTGCGCCAGCCGCCGGATGCCCGGACGAAGGGGCGCCGTGCGCGCTAGCGGCTCGCGCGGCGTCACCTACCTCGAGCTGGTGGCGACGTCCGCGATCGTGATGATCCTGGCCTCGGCGATCCTGCCGCTCGGGCGCGTGGCGGTGAAGCGCCAGCGCGAGATCGAGCTGCGGCGGGCGCTGCGCGTGATGCGCGACGGCATCGACCGCTACCGGCAGGCGGTGGAGCAGGGGCAGATCGGCGGCACTGACGTCAAGGTCGGCAACGAGGGCTGCCCCGAGGAGCTCGAGACGCTGGTGAAGGGCGTGCAGCGCGTGGGGGCGCTCGACCGCAAGCTGAAGTTCCTGCGCAGGATCCCGATCGACCCGATGACGAACACCGCCGAGTGGGGCCTGCGCTGCTACCAGGACGACCCCGACGCGACCTCCTGGTGCGGCGACAACGTTTACGACGTCTACTCGAAGAGCACGGCGAAGGCGCTGGATGGAACGACCTACAACACCTGGTGAAGGCCGCGCGCACGCGGGCTTCACGCTGATCGAGCTGATAACGGTAGTCTCGATCGTGGCGATCCTGACCGCGATCGCGCTGCCGAACTACCGCGTGGCCATCGTCCAGTCGCGCGAGGCGGTGCTGAAGGAGAACCTGTTCCGCCTGCGCGACCTGATCGACCAGTACTACGTCGACAAGGGGCAGTACCCGAGCTCGCTCGAGGTGCTGGTGGAGGAGGGCTACCTGAGGAAGCTGCCCACGGACCCGATCACGCAGGACGCCGACTGGACGCCGGTGTACTCGGAGCCCGATCCCGACAACCCGGCGGAGACCCCGGGCGTCTACGACGTCAAGAGCACCTCGGAAGCCCTGTCGCTCGCGGGCACGCCGTACAACGAGTGGTGAAGCGGTGGGAGGCGGAATGACGAGAGTCCCGAGGCGGATGCTGCTGGCGCTGGCGGTGGTCGTGGTCGCGTCGCTCACGACCGCCGGCTGCGCCGCGCGCTGGGCCTACCGCCAGGCGGAGGACGCGGTCGCGCGCGGCGAGTGGGACCTCGCGGTGGCCCGCTACACGAAGGCGCTCGAGAAGGACCCCAAGAACATCGGCTACAAGATCGCGCTCGAGAACGCCCGCATCCAGGCGAGCCGCTTCCACTACGACAAGGCCCGAGACGCCCTCGCCGCGAACGACCTCGAGAAGGCCGCCGAAGAGCTGGAGATCGCGAGCAACTACGACCCCGCCAACCGCTCGGCCGCCGACGACCTGCAGCTGGTGCGCGTGCGCATGCGCCAGCGCGAGGACGAGCAGCGCGAGCGAGCCGAGTTCGACCAGACCAAGGCGCGGGCCCAGGCCGTCGCCCGCGCGCCGCTGCCCGCGCTGTCGCCGCGCAGCCCCGTACCGATCACGATGCGCTTCGAGGACGGCAGCCTGCAGAAGATCCTGGAGAGCCTCGGCCGCATCGCCGGCGTCAACGTGCTGTTCGACGAGGGCTTCCGCGACAAGAAGGCCACCGTCAACCTTTCCGGGATCACCTTCCAGGAGGCGCTCGACCGCATCACCTTCGTGAACCGTCTGTTCTACAAGGTGCTCGACCAGAACACGATCATCATCGTGCCCGAGTCGCGCCAGAAGCGGACTTCCTACGACGAGCTGCTGCTGCGCACGTTCTACGTGCAGAACGCCGAGATCAACGACACCGTGAACCTGGTGAAGACGCTGGCCAAGGTCCAGACGGTGGCCGGCAACGTCGCGCTCAACTCGATCAGCGTGCTCGGCACCGTCGACCAGATCGCGATGGCCGAGCGGATCATCGACTCCAATGACAAGGCCCGTGGCGAGGTGCTGGTCGAGGTGCGCATCCTGGAGGTGAACCGCAACAACCTGAAGCGCTGGGGCATCGACCTCTCGAACTACACGGCGGCCGCGACGCTGTCGCCGACCGGAGCCGAGAACGAGGTCACCGCCGGGCTGCTCAACATCCGCGCGCAGCTTCTGTCTTCGCTCAACCGGGCGGACTGGGTGGTCAGCATCCCCTCGACCGTGTTCGCGCGCTTCCTGCAGACCGACTCGAACGTGCGGATCCTCGCCTCGCCGCGGCTGCGCGCGGCCGAAGGCAAGAAGGCGGAGCTCAAGATCGGTCAGGAGGTGCCGATCCCGGTCACGAGCTACACGGTCGGCCTGAGCGGCGGCGGCGCGAACCAGGGCTACCTGCCCGCCACCAGCTTCCAGTACAGGAACGTGGGCGTGAACCTGAGCCTCACGCCGAAGGTCGCCGCGAGCGGCGACATCACACTCGACATGGCGGCCGAGTTCAGCCTGCTCGGCGACGACCGCAACGTGGGCAGCGAAGGCAACCCGATCAACGTGCCGACCTTCCTGACCCGCAACGTCACCGGCACGTTGCGCCTGCGGGACGGCGAGACCGGCCTGATCGGCGGGCTGCTGCAGGGGCGCGACGCGCGCTCCTTCTCAGGGGCGATCGGCGTCAACAACATCCCCGTGATCGGGAAGCTGTTCGGCGACAACCGGCGCAGCGTGGACGAGTCCGAGGTGCTGATCTCGATCACGCCCCGGATCGTGCGGGCTCCCAAGGTCACCGAAGACGACATGGTGCCCATGCGCGTCGGCACGCAGGAGGTGCCCAAGGTGGAGGGCGTGCGTCCGCCCTTGTTCGGGCCGGAGCCCGCCGCGGCCGTCCCGGAGGCCCCGGGGACGCCGCAGCCGAACGGCGCGCCGGCGCAGCCCGCGGCCCGTCCGCTGGCCGCGCCGCCCCCCGCGGCGCCCGCGGTCCCGGCTCCAGCCGCTCCGTCCGCCGCGGTGCCGCTGCCGGGCGCCGGACCCGAGGGCGCAGCCGTCTCGCCCGCGGCATCGGCCCCGGACACGCGCCCGACGGGCGCGATCCTGAGCCCGCCCGAGGTGGTGCTGCAGGTGGGGCAGACGGGGGCGGTCGCCGTCGTGGTGGTGGGTGCGCGCGACGTCACGGGCGTGGAGCTGACGGTGGCCTGGGACGCGGCGCTCGCCGAGGTGACGGACGTCGCGGCGGGCTCGCTGCTGAGCCTCGACGGCGTCGCGGTCGGCGCCGAGCGGGCGCTCGAGCCGGGCCGGGCGCGCGTGAAGTTCTCGCGCGCCACGGGCGTGACCGGGTCGGGAGCAGTGGCCGCGCTCACGCTGCGGGGCCTCAAGCCGGGCTCGGGCTCGCTGGTGGTGGAGCTGCTGAGCCTGACCCACGCCGGCGCCAGCGAGCGGCCGTCGCCGCCCGCGCCGGGCCGGCTGGTGGTGGCGCCATGAGCGGCGCACGGAGGGGTGACATGTCGAGGCTGAGGCTCGCGGCCGTGGGGCTCGCGTTCATATCGCTCGCGAGCTGCGAGGAGGCGCCGCTCACGGCGCCCAACGGCTCGTCGATCTTCCTGCAGGCCAATCCCGGCTTCGTGATCGCCAACGGCGGCTGCTCGGTCGTCACGGCGGTGGTCACCGAGCCGCCCGGCACTTTCGTGCCGGACGGCACCGAGGTGTTCTTCTTCACGAACCTGGGGCGCATCGACCAGTCCGGCAAGACCGTGCGCGGCATCGCGCGCGTCAACTTCGTCTCGGACTCGCGCTCGGGCCGCGCCACGGTGACCGCGATCTCGGGCCAGGCGCCCGGCGGAACCAACCCGAGCGTCGAGATCGCGATCGGCAGCGCGCTGCCGACGCGGGTCAACGTGTCCGCCGACCCGCAGCGGATCACCTCGCCGCGCAACGCGCGCATCGTCGCGACAGTGTTCGACGAGTTCGGCAACGCGGTGCAGAACGTGCCGCTCGCCTTCTCGATCGACGGCTCGCTGGTCGAGGAGACGCTCGACAGCGGCGGCGCCCTGCTCTACACGAACTCGAACGGCCAGGCGACCGACACGCTGCGCACGCAGGCCCCGATCGGCCTCGGGCAGAAGACGGTGACGGTCACCGCGACCACCGCCAACGGCATCACCGGCGCCGTCACGGTGTTCGTGGACTGAAGGCCAGGGTGAAGCGCCGTCTCCGGCTCGGGCTCGCGTTCGCGGCGCTCGTCGGCGCGTCCGCCTCGGCGCGCGCCGAGATCGCGCTGCTCGCGAGCGGGCAGACGCTGAAGCTCGACGCCCACCGCAGCGAGGCCGGGCTGCTGGTGCTGGTGCTGAAGGGCGGCGGCGAGGTCCACCTACCGCCCCAGGCCGTGCGCGGGTTCGTGCCGGACGAGGTGCTGGACGAGGTCGAGAGCGCGCCCGCCGGCTCCGACCTCGTGAGCCTCGTCGAGCAGGCGGCGCGCCGCCACGGGCTCGATCCCGCGCTGGTGCTGGCGGTGGTCTCGGTCGAGTCGGCCTTCAAGCCCGCGGCCGTCTCGCCGAAGGGGGCGCAGGGCCTGATGCAGCTGATGCCGCGCACGGCCGCGTCGCTGGGAGTCGAGGACGCGCTCGACCCGGAGCAGAACGTGGACGCCGGCGTGCGCCACCTCGAGTCGCTGGTCCGCCTCTATGGCGGGGACCTCACGCGGGCGCTGGCCGCCTACAACGCCGGCCAGGGCGCCGTCGCCCGCCACGGCGGCGTGCCGCCCTACCGCGAGACGCGCGAGTACGTGCGCCGGGTGCTCGAGCGCTACCGCGCCAGGAAGGCCAAGGCGCCGTGAGCGGCCGAAGCAGCGAGTCCGGCTACTCGCTCGTGGCGCTGCTGGCCGCGATCGCGGTGATGATGGTCCTGCTGGGCGCCGCGATGCCCTCCTGGCGCTACGTGATGAAGAACGACGCCGAGGAGGAGCTGATCTCGCGCGGCGGGCAGATCGCCGACGCGATCGCGCGCTACCAGCGGCGCCACGGCAACGCGCTGCCGCCGTCGATCGAGGTGCTGGTCGAGCAGCGCTTCCTGCGCCGAGCCTACAAGGACCCGATGACGAAGCACGGCCGCTGGCGCCTGCTGCGCCCGGGCGACGCCGTGCTGCCGGGCGTCCCCGGCCTCCCGGGCACGGGCTCGAGACCTGGTGGCGCGACGGCGACCACCACGACCACCACGACCACGACGCGGCCGAGCGCGTTCTCGCAGCCGGGGCAGACGATCGGCGGATTCCAGGGTGTTGCCAGCACCAGCACCGACAAGAGCCTGCGCATCTTCAACGGGCGCACGAAGTACAACGAGTGGCTGTTCGTGGCCGGTCAGCCGCGCGTCGTCGGGCGCCAGACACCCGCCGGCCCGCGCCCGGGCAGCGCCCAGCCCGCCGGCGCCCGCCCGTCGGGCGGAACCGTGACGCGGCCCTAGCCGGGAGGCGGCTGTGCTGGCGTCTCGGGCTGCGCCTGCGGCGCCGCCGGAGCCGTGGGGCCGCCCGGAACGCCCGGGGGCAGCGGCGGGAAGGTCTGCGGCGAGTAGGGCGTGGCCTGCGGCGCGAAGGGCGAGACCGGGAACGATTGTCCCGGCATGTTCGGCTGCCCGCCCGGACCCTGCGGGACCGGCACCGGGTTGGCGCCCGCGGGATCGGCCGGCCCGGCGTCGGCGCTCTCGCCCGGGGCGGGCTCGTCGAAGACCTCTTCCTCCTCGACGTCCTCGGGGTCCTCTTCCATCGTGTCCGGGCCCGAGCCAGGAGGCGGCGAGAGCGGGCGGCGGAAGGGGGTGCTGGGCGCCGCGACCGCGCGGCTGGTGCTCGACGCAGCCCCCGACGATCCGGTTGAGGGTGCGACGCCCGCCACGAGCAGCGTCTCGACGCGCGTTCCCGTCGGGTCGGAGACGAGCGCGAAGTTGAGCCCCTGGCCCTCGAGCACCCCGAGCACCGTCTCGGCCGCGGAGCGGCCCTGCAGGCTCAGCGTCACGAGCTGGCGCGGCGAGGCTCCCTCGTAGACCACCTTCATCCCGATCTGGCGGCCCAGCCGGTCGAGGACCTCCGAGAGCGGGGCGGCGCGAGCCGTGAGCTCGACGTGCGAGGCGGTGGCGCCTGCCGCCGGCACGACGCGCACCGTCACCTCGGCCGCGGCCGGCGCGGCCAGGACTGCCGAGAGCAGCAACGCCCCAGCGGGTCTCACTCCAACCAGTGTACGCCCCGTGCCCGGGGGGGGTAAAGGTGCGACTAGCCGCCTGGCGGGAGGCGGTACAGGACCGCCCACCAGGAGCCGAACTGCCACGTGCCCTGCGGGCGGCCGAAGGCGGCCTCGACCGCGGGCGTGTGGAGCCGCTCCCAGCGCCGCGAGCTCACCAGCAGCAGCGGGCGGTCCTGCGCGCGAGCCAGCTCCGCCATCTCCCGCAGCCGCGCCGGGTCGTCTCCCACCCGCCGGGCGTAGACGACCATCCGGGCGGGGTCGCCGAAGAGCTGGGCGATGTAGTAGGTGCCCCAGCTCGCGTGCACCTGGAGGCTGTCGCGGTCGAGGCCCCGGCCCCGGACGAAGGCCAGCAGCCGGTCCTTGTCCGGCGAAGACTCGTCGGGAGTCCGCGCCCCCGGCAACCGCACGGCGAGCGTCGCCCAGAAGGCCGCGGCCACGGCCAGGGCCGCGATTCGCTCCCGCCGCCCCAGGCCCTCCAGGGCGAGTGCGAGGGCGAGGACGAGCGGCAGCAGCGGGAAGGCGAAGTGGTGCGGCCAGCGGCTGTAGCCGCTCGCCGCGACGAAGGCGAACGTCAGCACGGACAGGATCGCCCACGCCGCGATCTCGCGGCTGCGGCCACTGCGCCGCCATCCCAGCGCCAGCAGCAGCAGGCTCAGCAGGAGCGGCAGCACGTCGAGCGGGGAGGCGGGCAGCAGCAGGTTGCGGGGCGCGACGAGCGAGCCGTCGACGACGTACTGCACGAGCCGCTGCGCCACCGCCTCGACCTCCTCCGGCTCCGTCGCGAGCCCTCCGTGACGCAGCGCGGCCGCGTAGGGCCGGCCGTCGCGGTCCACGCTCGCGAGCAGCAGCGCCGTGGGCGCGGCGAGGAACGCGGCCCCGGCGAGGAGCGCCGGCAGGCGCCGGCGCGCCGCGGCGGCGAGCGACAAGCCCTGCCGCCGGGCCTCGTCCCAGGCGAAGGCGGCGACTGCGGGGAGCCACCAGGCGAAGACCAGCTTCGTCCACAGTCCGAGGAAGAGCGCCAGGCCCGCTGCCGCGGCCCAGCCGGCCGAGGCCGCGCTCGTGGGTGCCTGCAGCGCGCGGCGGAGGGCGAGGAGCGCCGCGAGCAGGAGGACGGCCGAGAGGCCCACGGGGCCCTCGTCGACCAGGAACGTCACGAGCCACACCGGGAACACCAGGCTGGCGGTGACGATCGCCGACGCTCCCACGCGCAGCAGCCGTGCCGCGAGGATCGTGCCGAGGAGAAAGAAGCATGCCCCTGCGAGCCTCGCCGCCGCGGGATCCTGGGCGAGCTTCCAGAACGGATAGAAGGGCAGCGCCGGGAGGCTGCCGATGTAGTAGTACGCGCGCAGCGGCAGCGGTGTGCTCGTGAACGGCAGGCGCAGGTCGAAGTAGCCGCAGCCGTCGCGGATGCTGGGCAGCGCCCGCGTGTAAGGCGCGCTCGCGCAGCCGAGCGCGTGGTAGTGGACGAACTCGTCCATGTTGTAGGGGATGGCGCGCGACGAGAGCCCGGCGGCGGCGAGGAGGGCGAGCGCGCCCACCACCCACAGGCTGGTCCTCATGGAGGGGGCTCTCACCGTGGCGACAAGGCTAGCTCCAGCTCCGCGGACCTGCAATCACGCCGGCCTTCCCACCGCTGCTCCAGGAAACCTCCGCGCGCGGAGTAGAATCGCCCTCCCGTGAAGGAGAAGATCCCGGTCCGATTCCTGGGCGTGGCCCTGGTGAGCCTGGCGACGCTGGTGCTGGAGCTCACGCTCACGCGGCTCTTCTCGGCCACGATGTTCTACCACTTCGCGTTCCTGGCGATCTCGCTCGCGCTCTTCGGCTCCGGGGCGAGCGGCGTCTTCCTGTACGTGCTGCGGCCGCGCCTCGACGAGGCGCGCACGGCGCGCCTGCTCGCGATCTTCAGCGCGCTCTTCGCCGCCGCCACGGTCGTCGGGCTGGTCGTGATCCTGAAGCACCCGCTCAACCCCGCCGCGCCGGGGCTCGGGACGCTCGCGTCGCTCGCGTGGATCTACGGGGCCGCCGCGCTGCCGTTCTTCTTCTCGGGCTGCGTGATCACGCTCGCCATCACGGCCTGGGCCCCGCAGATCAGCCGGCTGTACCTGTTCGACCTGGCCGGCGCCGCCTTCGGCTGCCTGCTGCTCGTGCCGACGCTCGGAGCGCTCGGCGCGATCGACACCGTGCTCTCGGTCGCGGTGGTCGCTCTCCTGGGCGGCCTGCTGCTGAGCGGGCAGCGCTTCCTGCTCCCGCTCGTCGCGGTTGCCGTCGCGCTCGTGCCCTTGAACCGCGCGACGGGCCTGCTCGCGCTCAGCGAGTCCAAGGGCCTCTCGGAGCAGGGGATCCTGTTCTCGCGCTGGAACTCCTTCTCGCGCGTCACCGTGGTGCAGCCGGAGGACGCGGACCGGCAGCTGATCTTCATCGACTCCGACGCGGCCACGGTGATCTACCGCGACGGCTCTGACCCTTCCCGGCACCCGGAGCTGCGCGACCGCGTCGAGGGGCTCGCCTACCACCTGGGCGGCCGCGACAAGGTCCTGATCATCGGGCCGGGGGGCGGGGTGGACGTCGTGATCGCGCGCCTGCACGGCGCGAGCGACGTGACGGCGGTGGAGCTCAACCCGCTGGTGGCGCGCGACGTGATGAGCTCGGAGCCGTTCCTGAGCTTCTCGGGCCGGCTCTACCAGCAGCCGGGCGTGCGGCTGGAGGTGGACGACGGCCGGAGCTTCCTGCGCCGCTCGCGCGACCAGCACGACCTGATCGTGGCCACGATGGTCGACACCTGGGCGGCGACCGCCGCCGGCGCCTTCGCGCTCAGCGAGAACAACCTCTACACCGTCGAGGCCTTCTCCGACTACCTCGAGCGGCTCGCGCCCGACGGCATCCTCAGCATGACGCGCTGGCACCAGTCGCCGCCGGACCAGCTGCTGCGCCTCGTCTCGCTGGGCCGCGAGGTGCTGCGGGCGCGCGGGGCGCCGGAGCCGGCGCGCCACTTCGTGATCGTGCGGGGGCCCCACGAGGGGATGCCGCTCACGAGCGCCACCGTGCTGCTGAAGAAGAGCCCCTTCACGCCCGCGGAGGTGGAGCGGGCCGAGGCGTTCGCCCGGCGGCTGGGGCTCGAGCTGCTCTACACGCCGCGCACCCGCCCGCCGAACGACCTGACGCGGCTGATCACGGCCGCCGATCCCGCGGACGTGTGGCGGAGCTTCGAGAGCAACATCGCGCCGCCGCGCGACAACAGCCCGTTCTTCTTCCAGACCGTCAGGCTCGAGAAGCTCGTGTCGCGGCGTTGGTCGTTCGGCGAGTGGCGCCGCACCAACCTCGGCACCGTGGTGCTGTTCGGCCTGGTGGGGATCACGGCGCTGCTGGTGGCGGCGTTCATCCTGGGGCCGCTGCTGCTGGTGCGGAGCCGGCTGAAGGCGACGCCGCGGCGGGGGCGGCTCGCGTTCCTGCTCTACTTCGCGACGCTCGGGGCGGGCTTCATCGTGGTCGAGGTGGTGCTGCTCCAGAAGTGCGTGCTGTTCCTGGGGCACCCGGCCTACGCGCTTACCGTGGTGCTGTTCGCGATCCTGCTCTTCAGCGGGGTGGGCAGCTTCCTGTCCGGCCGCTTCCGCGACGACGCGCTGCCGCGGGCGCTGCGGCTGTCGATGCTGCTGGTCGTGGGGCTGATCGTGGCCACGGTGCTCGCCTTGTCGCCGCTGTTCTACCGGCTCGTGCACCTCGACGCGTCGTGGCGGGTGCCGATCACGGTCCTGGCGCTCGCTCCGCTCGGGCTCGCGCTCGGGATACCGATGCCGACCGGCATCCGCATCCTGGCGCAGCGCGCGCCGGAGCTGATCCCGTGGGCCTGGGGCGTGAACGGCGCCGCCTCGGTGCTCGGCTCGGTGGGGGCGATAGCACTCGCCATGGTGTGGGGCTTCGACCAGGCGCTGCTCGTCGCCGGGGGGCTCTACCTGGTCGGCCTCGGCTTCGTGACGCGCGCGGTCCGGGCGGGCCCGACGCCCGAGTGATGTCCGCCCGGCCGAGGCGGCTGCTGATCCGGGCGCTCGCGGGGCTGTGGCTCGCCCTCGCGGCGCTCGTGCTCCTGGCGCTCGCCGGCGAGCTGTGGCTGCGCCTCGAGCGGCGCGAGGCCGTTCGGGCCTCCGAGCGCTTTCGCGCCACGAACGTGTTCTTCGCGAACGGCATGGAGCTGAACGCCGGCGCCCACTCGCTGTGGCAGGAGCGCTGGCAGGAGTACCGGCCGGGCGCGAAGCTCGACGTCACGGTCGGGGGCGAGCGCTTCGTTGTGGAGATGAACTCGGAGGGCTACCGGACGCACGAGTTCGAGGTGCCGAAGCCCGCGGGGATGGTGCGCGTCGTCTGCATCGGCGGCTCCACCACCGTGGCCGGACGGACCAACGACGAGACCTATCCGGCGCTGCTGCAGAAGAAGCTGCGGGTGCTTTTCCCGGGGCTGCCGCTCGAGGTGCTCAACCTCGGCGTCAGCTCGGCCACGACCGAGTACTGGTACGCGCGGCTGCCGCGCGTCTTCGGCTACCAGCCGGACGTGATCGTGCAGTACCCGGGAGTCAACGACATCTCCTGGCGCAGCCTCCCGCACTTCGCGAACGCCCACCCGGGGCGCGGGCGCATCTACCAGAGCCTGCTGGCGCAGCGGCTCGTCCCGTTTCCGGTCGAGGAGCTGGACCCGTTCCTCGAGGAGACGTTCACGACTCTCGGGGACACCGAGCGGGCCTGCCGCGAGCAGGGAGTCGCGTGCCTCGTCGGCTCGTTCGCCGGCCCCGACCCCGCACTGGCGCGGGGCGAGTTCCGAAAGCACCTGGACTACAACGCCGAGTTCTGGTTCCGGCGCTTCCCGCTCCACTCCTACGCGACCTGGGCCCGCGTGGTGCGCCGCTACAACGAGCTGTTCGTGCGCTTCGTGAACCGCTACCACGTGCCGCACGCCCCGGTGCACGAGCGGCTCGCCGATCCCGCCGTGTTCACCGACGTCTGCCATCTCACGCCCGAGGGCATCGACCGCCTGGCCGAAGCCTTCCTTCCCGAGGTGGCCGAGCTGGTGCGGGACACGCCCGGCTACGAGCGCTGGCGGCGCTCGCAGCCCGCCGCGAAAGGGCTCTAGCCGGCGCCGCCCCGGCGATTGCCGGCCCCCGGGCGCGGGTGCTAACCTTGCCGTTCCACCGGACGTTCGCGAGGCCGGCGTGCCCGGCCCCCTGTCGCAGGCGGGCGCTCCCCGGAGAGACTCGATGGCAACCCTGACACTCCCCGCGCGCCCGCGCGACACCGCACTCGAGAGCGTCCGCGAGAAGGTCCTGTCGGGGCAGAGGCTCGGCTTCGAGGACGGAGTTGCCCTCTACCGGACGCCCGACCTGCTGGGCCTGGGGCAGCTCGCCAACCACGTGCGCGAGCAGCGCCACGGCGACGCCGCCTACTTCGTATGGAACACGCACATCAACCACACGAACGTGTGCGTCGCCACCTGCGATTTCTGCGCGTTCGCCGCGACGAAGGACGAGCCGCGCGCCTACACGATGGCGCTCGAGGACGTCTTCCGGAACGTCTCCTCGCTCTCGCCCTCCGTGCGCGAGGTCCACATCGTCGGGGGGCTGCACCCCGACCTGCCCTTCGCCTACTTCACCGACATGATGAAGGGCATCAAGGCGGTGCGGCCCGACATCCACATCAAGGCCTTCACCGCGGTCGAGGTGTTCTTCTTCCATCGCCTGTACCGGATGAGCGTCGAGCAGGTCCTGCGCGAGCTGAAGCACGCCGGGCTCGACTCGATGCCCGGCGGCGGCGCCGAGATCTTCGCCAGGGAGACGCGCAACAAGATCATCAAGGGCAAGGCCGACGCGGCGCAGTGGCTGGACGTGATGCGAAAGGCGCACGAGCTCGGGATCCCGACGAACGCCACCATGCTCTACGGGCACATCGAGTCGGTCGAGGACCGCGTCGACCACCTGCTGCGGCTGCGCGAGCTGCAGGACGAGACCGGCGGGTTCGTCACCTTCATCCCGCTCGCCTTCCAGCCCTGGGAGGCGCCGGCGATGAAGCTGCCCGAGACCACCGGCTTCGAGGACCTGAAGGCGATCGCGGTGGCTCGACTCATGCTCGACAACATCCCCCACATCAAGTCGTACTGGATCATGATCGGGCCGCGC
>CAZMRX010000105.1:0-4928 GCA_964568755.1 uncultured Acidobacteriota bacterium
CGCCGCCGCGACCCCCCAGAAAAAGCTATTTCCATAAGGGGGGTCTGGGGGGACCAAGTCCCCCCAGCTCAAAGAAGGAGGCCACAACCCAGGACGCTCTCTCCCCCTCATGCCCCGTACTTGAGGATTAACAGACCCGGTGTCGTCGCCCCCCCCATCGCTGCCCGCAGCCGAGGACGCTGAGAGCCCCGACTTCCGGCTCGACTCCTACGACTACCCGCTGCCCCCGGAGCTCGTGGCCCAGGAGCCGCTCGCCGAGCGCGACGCCTCCCGGCTGCTCGTGCTCGACCGCGCCACGGGAGCCGTCGGACACCACCGCTTCGCCGAGCTTCCCGACCTGCTTCGGCCCGGCGACCTGCTCGTCACCAACCGCAGCCGCGTCTTCCCCGCTCGCCTGCTGGGGCGTCGCCGCGGGGGCGGGCCCGCCGAGATCCTGCTGGTGCGCGAGCGCGCCGACGGGCTGTGGGAGGCCATGCTCCGCCCAGGCCGGCGGCTTCGCGCCGGCATGGTCGTGGAAGTCGCGGCCGACTTCCGCGTGCGCGTCGAGGCCGCCCCGGATCGCGCGGAAAGCGTCTTGCGCACGGTCCGGCTTCTCTCCGACGCGCTCGAGCCGCGGGCCGCGGTCGAGCGCTACGGCCATCCGCCGCTGCCCCCCTACATCCGCCGCGACGACCGGCCGGCCGACCGCGAACGCTACCAGACCGTGTACGCCCGCGAGTCGGGAAGCGTCGCCGCCCCGACGGCGGGCCTCCACTTCACGCCGGAGCTACTCGAGCGACTCGCCGCCCGCGGGATCGAGCGCGCCGAGGTGGTGCTCCACGTCGGGCCGGGCACGTTCCGCCCGGTCGAGGTGCAGGACGTCCGCGAGCACCGCGTGGATCCCGAGCTCTACGTGGTCCCAGAGGACGCCGCCGCCGCCGTCGCGCGCGCCCGCGCCGAGGGACGCCGCGTCCTCGCGGTCGGCACCACCGCCACGCGCGTGCTCGAGACCGCGACCGGCGAAGGCGGCGGCCTGCGCGCGGGCTCGGGCGAGACGGCGCTCGTGATCGTCCCCGGCTACCAGTTCCGCGCGGTCTCCGGCCTCGTGACGAACTTCCACCTGCCCGGGTCGTCGCTGCTGCTGCTGGCGTGCGCGTTCGCCGGCCGCGAGCGGCTACTCGCGGCCTACCGCGAGGCGGTGCTCGAGCGCTACCGCTTCTACTCGTACGGCGACGCGATGCTGATCGTCTAGCTCTCGAGCTGGATCGGCGCGAACACGGTTCGGGTGCCCACGATCTTCCCGGCCGCGTCCTTCAGGTGCCGGTCCAGCAGCAGCGCCACCTGATCGCGTGGACGCGGCTCCGTCGGATTCGCAGCCATGGCGAGAGCCTACCACCCTTCGATCGGCGCCTCGCCCGCGAGGCGCCCGAGTGATATCGTCTCGCGCCGGAGGACATCGAGGGATCCGCGCATGAGCCTGCCGCTTCGACCCGTCTCCGCGTGCCGCTTCGACCTGGTGAGCCTGGGCGAGGTGATGCTGCGCCTCGACCCGGGCGACACGCGCATCCACACCGCGCGCTCGTTCCAGGTGTGGGAGGGCGGCGGCGAGTACAACGTGGCGCGCGGCCTGCGCCGCTGCTTCGGCCTGCGCACCGCGGTCGTCACCGCCCTCGTCGACAACCCGGTCGGCCGCCTGCTCGAGGACCTGCTGCTGCAGGGAGGCGTCGACCTCCGCCACGTGCGCTTCGTGCCGGACGACGGTGTCGGCCGCAGCGCCAGGAACGGCCTCAACTTCACGGAGCGCGGCTTCGGCGTGCGCGCCGCGGTCGGCTGCTCCGACCGCGGCCACACCGCCGTCTCCCAGCTCCAGCCCGGCCAGATCGACTGGGACGCCATCTTCGGCCGGGACGGCGCGCGCTGGCTCCACACCGGCGGGATCTTCGCGGCGCTCTCGGAGACGACGCCGCTGGTCGCGAAGGAGGCGATGGCTGCTGCGCGCAAGCACGGCACGATCGTCTCCTACGACCTCAACTACCGCGCGTCGCTGTGGAAGTCGATCGGCGGCAAGAAGCGCGCGCAGGAGATCAACCGCGAGCTCGCCGCCTACGTCGACGTCATGCTCGGCAACGAGGAGGACTTCACGGCGGCGCTCGGCTTCGAGGTGGAAGGCCTGGACGAGAACCTGAACGCTCTCGACCCTGGCAACTTCCAGAAGATGATCGAGCAGGCGACCGCGACCTTCCCGAACTTCCGGGCGGTGGCGACGACGCTGCGCGCGGTGCGCTCGGCTTCCGTCAACGACTGGGCCGCCGTGCTGTACGCGGACGGCCGGCTGCACCGCTCGCGCGCCTACGACGCGCTCGAGATCTGGGACCGCGTGGGCGGCGGCGACTCCTTCGCGTCGGGCCTGATCTACGGCTTCCTGGCGGACAAGGGCCCGCAGTGGGCGGTCGACTGCGGCGCGGCGCACGGCGCCCTCGCCATGACGACACCGGGCGACACCACGATGGCGAGCCTCGCCGAGGTGGAGCGCGTGATGAAGGGCGGCTCGGCGCGCGTGCAGCGCTAGAGCCACTGACCCCCGGGGAAGGGCATGGACAAGAAGGCGGTACTCGAGCGACTCACCCGCATCGGCGTCGTGCCCGTGATCCGCGCCCAGTCGGCGGACGAAGCCGCCCAGGCCATCGCCGCGATCCAGGCCGGAGGCATCTCGGTGCTCGAGATCACGATGACGGTGCCCGGGGCCGTCGAGCTGATCCGCGAGGTCGCGCTGCGGGCGAAGGACGCGCTCGTCGGCGCCGGCACCGTGCTCGACCCGGAGACCGCGCGCGCCTGCATCGCGGCCGGCGCCCGCTTCGTCGTGAGTCCCGCTCTCAACGTGAAGACGATCGAGGCCTGTCGCGACGCGGGCATCGCGGTCCTGCCGGGCGCGCTCACGCCCACCGAGGTCGTCACCGCCTGGAATGCCGGGGCGGACCTCGTCAAGGTCTTCCCCGCCAACGCGCTCGGCGGCGCGAGCTACATCAAGTCCCTGAAGGCGCCGCTGCCGCACATCGGTCTCGTTCCCACGGGCGGCGTCAATTTGCAGACAGCAAAGGACTTCATCAAGGCGGGGGCTGCCGCACTCGGCGTCGGAGCGGACCTCGTCGATCTCCAGGCGCTGCGCCGGGGAGACGCCGCGCTGATCACCGAGCGAGCCCGTAAGTTCTTGAGTCTGGTACAAGAGGCGCGAGCCCAGTAGCCCCCCTTGACCCCCGCTGGCGCGGGCTGCACAATCTCTGGTCTGATCGCTGCGATGGACCAAACGCTCGTCCTGAACGCTACTTACGAGCCACTCAGGGTCGTCCCTTGGCAAAAAGCGATCACCCTTCTCTTCCAGGGGAAGGTGGAGGTCATCGCCGTCTATGACCGGGAGATCCGGGGCGTCACGGTCCGGGTGAAGCTGCCGTCGGTGCTCCGCCTGCTCCGTCACGTCCGTATGAAACGGGCCTTCGCCGACGTGCCGTTCTCGCGGGCCAACGTCTACGCGCGCGACGAGCACACCTGTCAGTATTGCGGCGACCGTTTCCCGCCCTCGCAGCTGACCTTCGACCACGTGATCCCGGTCGCGCGCGGCGGCCGGAAGGACTGGGAGAACATCGTCACCTGCTGCATCCCCTGCAACCGGCGCAAAGGCGACCTGCTGCCCGACGAGGCCGGGTTCCGTCTCGTGCGGCGTCCGCGCCGCCCGCCCGCGCTGCCGCACCTCACGCTGAGCCTGGGGGTCCATCGCACGCCCGACAGCTGGCGCGACTACCTCTTCTGGGACCTCGCCTGGGACGAGAGCTGACGCTCTCCCAAAGGCCCTGATACATGAGTCTCCGCGGCGACCTGCGGACGATGGCGCTGCCCGACGTCCTGCAGTGGATCGCCACCGGCCAGAAAACGGGCACACTGCACGTCGAGCGGCGTTCGGTCCAGAAACGCATCATCCTGCGCGAGGGCAACATCTTCTCGTCCTGGTCGAACGACCCGCGCGAGTCGCTCGGGCAGTTCCTGATCCGGCTGCGGCTCGTGACCGAGGAGCAGCTGTTCCGCGCGCTCCTCGCGCAGGAGGAGAAGGGGCGGCTGCTCGGGTCGATCCTCGTCGCCGACGGGGTGCTCGGCGAGGAGGACCTGAAGCGCGCGCTCAAGGCGAAGGCCGAGGAGACCGTCTTCGACCTCTTCCTGTGGCCCTCGGGGCAGTTCGAGTTTCGCGAGGGTGAGTTCCCCGACGACATCCTGATCACGTTCGAGTCGCCGGTGACGCCCGTGATCCTCGAGGGCATCCGCCGCGTCGACGAGTGGCAGCGGATCCGCGCGGTGTTCCCGAGCATGGAGACGACGGTGAAGGTCAAGGGTCCGCCCCCGCCCGGCGCGGACCCCACCGAGAAGCAGCTGCTCGCGCTCGCGGCCGCGGGCAAGAGCCTGGCCGAGATCAGCCTCGAGCTGCGGCGCTCGGAGTTCGAGACCGCGTCGCTCGTGTACGAGATGCACGGCCGCGGCGTCGTGGTGGTCGGCGAGGTGCGGGCCGAGAACCAGGGCTCCGACCCGGTCGGCGCGATCCAGGCCTTCCTGACGCTCGCCTACCAGCGGCTGCAGGAGAAGCGCTACGACGCCGCGCTCAAGGCCTACGAGGACGTGCTCGCGCTCGACCGGCTCAACCAGAACGCCAAGAAGGGCCTGATCGCGGCGATGGAGGCGCGCCAGCGCGAGCGCCAGCTCCACACCATCCCGCGCGAGAAGATCCCGGTGCTGGCGGTGGATCTCGTCACGCTCACGAAGCAGAACCTCGACCCGCAGGAAGGCTTCGTCGTCTCGCGCGTGAACGGCCAGTGGGACGTGCAGTCGATCCTGAAGCTGTGCCCGATGGGCGAAGAGGACACGCTGCTGATCTTCGCGAGGCTGCTCGACAGGAAGCTGATCAAGCT
>CAZMRX010000105.1:5028-8324 GCA_964568755.1 uncultured Acidobacteriota bacterium
AAGAGGACACGCTGCTGATCTTCGCGAGGCTGCTCGACAGGAAGCTGATCAAGCTCGAGTAGTCCGTTACAGCGTCTTGCCCAGCAGCTGCGTGATCTGCCGGAGCTCGTTCACGAGCGCGGCGAAGGCCTCGGGGCGGATCGACTGGGGCCCGTCCGAGAGCGCGCGGTCGGGGTCGTGGTGCACCTCGACGATCAGGCCGTCGGCGCCCACCGCGGCCGCGCCGCGCGACATCGGGACGACCTTGTCGCGCCGCCCGGTGCCGTGCGACGGGTCGACCAGGATCGGCAGGTGCGAGATCTGCTTCACCGCCGGCACCACCGCGAGGTCCAGGGTGTTGCGCGAGAAGTCCGAGAAGGTGCGCACGCCGCGCTCGCACAGGATCACGTCGTAGTTGCCCTCGGACAGGATGTACTCGGCCGACATCAGGAACTCCTCGAGCGTCGCCGCCAGCCCGCGCTTCAGCAGCACCGGCTTCTTCGCCCGTCCGGCGCGCTTCAGCAGCGAGAAGTTCTGCATGTTGCGCGCGCCGATCTGGATTGCGTCGGCGTAGCGCTCCACGAGGTCCACGCTCTCGGCGTCGATCGCCTCGGTGACGACGGGCAGGCCCGTCTCCTCGCGCGCCGTCGCCAGGATCTTGAGCCCCTCCTCGCCCAGGCCCTGGAACGAGTACGGGCTCGTGCGCGGCTTGAAGGCGCCCCCGCGCAGCAGCGTCGCCCCGGCAGCCTTCACCTGGCGCGCCACGGTGAGCATCTGCTCGAGCGACTCGACGGCGCACGGCCCGGCGATCGTCACGAACCGGCCCCCGCCCACCGCCACCCCGCCCACCTTCACCACGCTGTCCTCGGGCTTCACCTCGCGCGAGACCAGCTTGTAGGCGTGGCTGACCGGGATCACCTCGAGCACCCCGGGCATGCTCTCGAACACGGGCCGGTCGACGGC
Source organism: uncultured Acidobacteriota bacterium (assembly GCA_964568755.1). Classification (GTDB taxonomy): domain Bacteria; phylum Acidobacteriota; class Vicinamibacteria; order Fen-336; family Fen-336; genus DATBSL01. Next base: position 5,971 of record CAZMRX010000105.1, read on the forward strand.
GCCGCGGTTGCCCGTGATCCCGATCGCCGTGCGCTGCGCCCCCGGGATCGGGTGCGCCTTCCACTCGCGCGCCTCGATCGCGCGCACGACGCCCGCGATCTCGTCCGGCGTCGCCCCCTGACGCATCACTACCAGCATCGCGGCTCCCCGAGAACGCTCTCGCTCCTGTGTGAGGAAACCCCGATGCTACCACGCCGTCTCAGCGCAGCAGCCGCTCCACGCGCTCCTTCTGGACGGCGTCGTCCCGCTGCAGGTAGGAAGCGGCATCGCTTCGGAAGAGCTCCTCGTCGGCCCGCTCGCCGCCGCTCCGCCACGCCTCGTAGCCGGCTTCGATCGTCCGCACCCGCGCCTCGTCCGCCTGCGGTCCGCCGGGGTCGCGGGCCGCGAAGCGGCGCCAGTCCTCGCGCAACCGCCGCCACTCGGACAGCGCCCGCGGTCGCGCGGTGTCCAGCCGCTGCCACTCGGCCTCGGCGCTCACGAGCTTCGCGCCGGCCCGGCTTCCCGCCCCCGTCGCGGCGGCGCGCGCGCGGCCCGGCGCGGACTCGTCGCTCGAGGTCGCCGCAGCGGCGTCGCGGGGCGCGTCGGCCTTGCGGTCCGCGGACGCCTTGGCCTGATTGCGGGCCTCGGAAGTCACCGACTCGGCCATCGCACCGGTGTCGGCGAGGGCCGCCGCCGCTTCCTCCTCGCGCGCCGCGACGGGGGGCGCTGGAGCGACCGACTGCGCCACGGCCGGGGCCGCCGGCTGCCGAGCCGCGCTCGCGTCGGCCTCGCCCGGGGGCGACGCGAACGCCGACTCGCGCTTGGCCGGCTGTGGCGCGGCGAGTACCGGCACGGGCCGCTGGGCTGGCGTCTCGGGCCTGGGCTCGGCCGCGGTCGGGGCCCCCGCATCGGACCGCGCCTGGGCCTTGGCGAGCGGCGCTGCCGCAGCGGGCACTTCCCGCGCGGGACTCGCCATGCCGGCGCGCTCGTCGGGCCGCCGCAGCAGCGTCAGGGGCGTCACGACGGCGAGCAGCAGGGCCGCCGCCGCCGCCCACGTCCAGACCGGGAGTCGCCGCGGCCGAGCCTTCGGCTCGAGCCGTGTGCGCAGGCGCGCCGGGAACGACTCGAAGTAGCCCGCAGGCGCCTCGGACGGTGCTGTGCGCACGGCCGCGTCCACGGCCGCGAGCTCGGCGAGCCGGGCCGCGCATTCCCCGCAGGCCCCGAGGTGAGCCGCGACCTGGGCCCGCTCCGCGGGAGTCAGCGCGTCGTCGAGGTACGCCGAGAGCCGCTCGTGCTCGTGGCCGCTCATCACGCTCCCGCCTTCCGCCGCTCGGCCGCCTGGCCGAGGTACGGGCGCAGCGCCAGCGCCAGCCGCTCGCGCGCGCGAAACAACCGCGACATCACCGTGCCCGGGCTGATTCCGAGCGCCTCCGCGATCTCCGCGTACGACATCTCCTCGACCGCCCGCATCACCAGCACCGCGCGCTGCTCCTTCGGCAGCTCCGCCATCGCCGCGTCGAGGACGCGCGCGCCCTCGGTCTCCAGCAGGCTCCCGAGCGGCCCCGGCTCGGCGGCCCTGGTCTCGGCGTACCCCTCGGGGAGGCCTTCTTCGCGGGCGCGCGGCGAGCGCACGTGGTTGACCGCGAGGTTGGCCGCGATCCGGCACACCCAGGGCCCGAACGGCCGCCCGAGCTCGAAGCGGTCGAGCGACGCCCAGGCCCGCAGGAACGCCTCCTGGGCCACGTCGTCGGCCGCGCCATGGTTGCGCACGATCCGCAGGGCCACGCCGTAGACCCGGCGCTGGTGGAGCCGCACGATCTCCTCGAAGGCGCTCGCGTCTCCGCGCCGCGCCCGGGCGATCAGGAACGACTCGTCAGACCCCATCACCTCCCGGGAATGATACGGGACACGCGCCCCGGGAATTCCCGGGAGGCGCAAAAGGCAGCAGGCAACAAGCTTCTGGGGGGTCTGGGGGGGCCCTCAGCCCCCCCAGAACAGGAACGCAGGCTCATCGTGCCCCCACAAAGATCCCCCTTGAAGAGCCACAGGAACGCAGGCTCATCGTGCCCCCACAAAGATCCCCTTTGAAGAGCCACAGGAACGCAGGCCCATCGCGCCCGCACCGAGGATCCCTCTTGAAGAGCCACAGGCCACTAGCCCATGGTGGCCCCACGATCCCTCTTGAAGAACCAGAGGCCCCGAGTGGCTACACGCCACCCCGAAGAAGCCACAGGCGACTGAGAAGAGCCACAGGCCAGAGGCGGCGACGGCCAAGCGTAGGGAGACGGAGCGGACCGGTCGGCCGAACGGCCAGAAACGGATGCCGTCCGAAAAACGAAAAAAGCCCCGACCCGCGCCGGGAAGGCGGGTCGGGG
>CAZMRX010000105.1:8424-14818 GCA_964568755.1 uncultured Acidobacteriota bacterium
ATGCCGTCCGAAAAACGAAAAAAGCCCCGACCCGCGCCGGGAAGGCGGGTCGGGGCTTGGGGATTACTCCAGAATCCGGATCACGACCCGGCGGTTCTGGGCGCGCTCGTCCCTGGTCTTGTTTTCCGCGACCGGCTTCTCCTCGCCGTAGGAGATCACGTTGAGCCGGCTGAGCGCGACGGCGTGGGTCTTGGCGATGTAGTCGCGCACGGCCATGGCGCGCTCCTCGCCGAGCCGGAGATTGTAGGCGGCGTCGCCCGTGCTGTCGGTGTGGCCTTCGATCTCGAAGTAGACGCCGCGGTTGGCCTGCACCAGCGGTGTCACGGCCTCGTCGAGCATCTTCTTGGCCTCGTCGCTGATCTCGGCCTTGTTGACCGGGAAGCGCACCTTGTCGTTCGACAGCGTCACGGTGTAGATCAGCTTGCCCTTGGCGGCCTTCTCGGCCTCCTGGGCCTTGGTCATCGCGGCAGCGGCCGAGCCCTTGGCTTCGTTGATCCCGCCCTGGGCCGACTTGTCCACGGCGTCGATCCGGACCTCGTTCTGCTGGACGCGCTGCTGCGTCTTCTCCACCTCTGCGGAGACGGCATCGACTTTCTTGTTGACCTCGCCCACCTCGCGCTGCACGTAGGACTTCTTGGCGCAGCCCGCGACGGCCATCGAGGCGGCCAGAAGCGGCATGATCAGCGTTCTCACAGGACGACCTCCTTCGAGAAGCGGCCGGCGGGAAGACTCCCGTCCGGCCGTCGTATGACGACTCACGACGGCGGCACGTAGCCGCTGCGCGTGCGAACGGTGACCCCCTTGCGGGTGGTGCTCACCACGACGCGGCGGAAGCGGGCGGGCCCCGCGGACGGGTCCCACCCGAGACGGTACTGGTGCTTGAGCTCGCTGGCGATGCGGTCCGCGGCAATCCGCAGCCCTGCGACGTTGCTCACCCGGAAGGCGGCCCCGCCGGACAGCTCGGCGTAGCGCGCGAGCGTCTGGGAAGCGGCGGCGGCCTCGCCCGCGTCCTTCTTGCCCAGGAACGAGGGCGAGGCGGGATCGTCGAGCGGCGAGACCACGGAGACGGCGTAGATGGGGACGTCGAGCGCGCGCGAGCGCGCGATCACCTCCTCGGCCGTCTTCTGGCTCGAGGTGTCGACGCCGTCCGTCAGCACGACCACGGCGCGCCGGCCCTCGCCGTGGCTCGCGATGTCGCGCGCCCCCTTGTCGAGGGCGTCGTGGAGCGCCGTCGAGCCGAAAGGCGTGATCGAGTCCAGCCCGCGGCTCACGGCCGCCCGATCGCGGGTGAAGGCCACGACGCCCCAGTAGCGGCTGTCGAAGCCGGCGACCGCCACCTCGTCCTCCGGGGAAAGCGCGTGGAGCAGCTGCGCGGCCGCCTGGCGGGCATTGGCCACCCGGTCGAGGCCGCCCATGCTCCCGCTGGCGTCGAACAGGATCAGGACCCTGGCGGGCAGCCCGAGCCCGCCGTGGAAGTGGGCGATCGCCTGGGAGCGGCCCTCGTCGTAGACCCGGAAGTCCTCGCGCCTCAAGTTGGTGACAGGACGGCCTTTACCGTCGACGGCCGTGGCCGAGAACACCACCAGGTCGCTCTTCACGGAGAAGGAGAGAACCTGTCCCGGGCCCGAGGCCGGGAGGGCGGCCAGCGCCACGACACACGCGATCGTTCTCAGCAAGGGCCCTTTGCTCTGTACCTGAAAGAAGCAGTATAACGGCCGGTCCCGGGGGCGGTGTGATCCCCGTCACGCGCGGACACATTCACGCAACCCGTTATTTTAGAGTATCTTGACGACGATCAGCGTGACATCGTCGTGGGGCGTTTCGTCTCCGATGAACGCCTCCAGGTCCGCGATGAGGTGCTCCCCGATCTGGGTCGCCGACTCCGAGGCGTGCGCCTCGAGGCCCCGGCAGAGGCGCTCCGCCCCGTACTCCTCCCGCTCCCGGCGCGCCTCGATCACCCCGTCGGAGAAAAAGACCACGGCATCCCCCGCCCCCAGCTCCACCTTGAGCTCGTCGTAGCTCACCCCGTCGAACGTGCCGAGCGGCAGGCCCGAGACGTCGAGGGTCGAAGCCCGCCCGTCCCGGGCCCGGTAGTGGAAGGGGTGGGGCAGGCCCGAGTTGGAGAGGCGCAGCGAGCGCTCCTGGAAGTCGAAAAGCGCGTAGGCGAGCGTGCAGAACAGGCCCTCGATCCCGCGCCGGCGCAGGGTGCGGTTGACCCGCTCCATCAGATCCGCCGGAGCGCGCCGCTCGAAGGCCCGCGCGCGCACGGCGCCCGAGGCGTACGCCGCGTAGAGGGCGGCCGGGACGCCCTTGCCGGCCACGTCGCCGGTGGCCACCCCGAGCAGCCCCTCCCCCATGTCGTAGAAATCGTAGAGGTCGCCTCCCAGCTCGCGCGCCGGGCGGAAGTGGGCCGAGGCCTCCCAGCCGGCGCCCCGCGGCGAGCCCTCCGGGAAGAGAGCGTGCTGGATGTCGCGCGCGATCCGAAGCTCGCGCTGCAGCCGGGTGTCGTTCCTCACGATCTCGTCGTAGAGCCGCGCATTCTCGATCGCGATCGCCACCTGGCTGGCGAGCGGCGTCAGCACCTTCACCTGCCGCTCGTTGAAGCGGTCGAGCTGCGGCGACTCGAGGTCGAGCACCCCGATCACGCGGTCCTTGTGCACCAGCGGGACCACCAGCTCCGAGCGCGTCTCGGCCACCAGGCCCACGTAGCGCGGGTCCTTGCGCACGTCGCCCACCAGGATCGGCTCGCCCGAGCGCACCGCGGCGCCGCACAGTCCCTCGCTGACCTTGAGCCGCGTGCGCTCGAGCCCCGCGCCGAAGTTGACCGCCTTGCGCAGCACCAGCTCCTGGCGGTCCTCGTCGAGCAGCAGGATCCCGAACGTCTCGTAGTCCACCACGCGTCTCACGATCTCGGCGAGCCGCTGCAGCAGCACGTCGAGGTCGAGGATCGACGAGGTCTCCTTGCCGATCTCGTGCAGCGTCGCGAGCAGCCCCGCGTACCAGCGCGCCTCGCGGTAGAGCGTCGCGTTCTCGATCGCCACGGCCAGGTGCGACGCCAGCACCTGGAGCGCCGTGCGGGCCGCGGGCGTGAAGGGCTCCGCGGCGGGCCCCTCGATGTTCAGCACGCCCACCAGCCGGTCCTGGTTCACGAGCGGCAGCGCCAGCTCCGCCACCACCCCGGGGAAGAACGAGACGTAGCGCGGGTCGCGCGACACGTCCGGCACGAACACCACCTCGCGCGACTCCGCGGCGGCCCCCACGATCCCCTCGCCGAGCCTCAGGCGGAAGCGGCCCCGGTCGGTCGCCGCGTAGCCCTCGACGTGCGCCGGGTACAGGAAGCCCTCCTCGTCCGGCACGAAGATGTCGAGGATCTGGTAGTCGACGATGCGCCGCAGCTTCCGCGCGATCGTGGGGAACAGCTCCTCGGGATCGAGGACGCCGCCGATCTCTCCCACCAGCGCGAGCAGGTCGGCGAGCAGCTCGCCCGGCAGCGGCGGGCCGGTCAGGACGCCGGGGGGACGGGGCACGAAGCATGTTAGCACGCGCCCCCGGCGCGGCTCTTTTGGGCGTTGTACACTGCCCGCGATGGGTGACGCGCCGCTCAAGCTGCCGCTCGAGATCGAGGACATCAAGGCGATCCTGCCCCACCGCTCGCCGTTCCTGCTGGTGGACCGCATCCTCGAGCTCGAGCCCGACAAGCGGATCGTCGGGCTCAAGAACGTCACCTCGAACGAGCGCTACTTCATCGCCGGCCCCGGCGGCGTGCCCACGCTGCCCGCCTCGATCCTCACCGAGGCGATGGCCCAGGCGGGCGCGGTCCTGATCCTGTCCAAGCCGGAGAACCGCGGCCGGCTCGTCTACTTCATGGGGATCGACAAGGTCCGCTACCGGCGCCCGGTCGTGGCCGGCGACCAGGTGCGGCTCGAGGGCGAGGTGCTGCGAATGCGCAGCAAGATGGGGAGCCTGCGGGGTCGCGCCCTCGTCGACGGGAAGCTCGCGTGCGAAGGCGAGATGACGTTCGCCCTCGGCGACCAGCCCGACCCGGCCTGAAGCCGGGGCCGCTCTCGCTCGCGCGGGCGCTCTCGAAGTTCGGCGTCTGCTCGCGCAGCGAGGCCGAGCGCTTCATCGCCGAGGGCCGCGTGCGGGTCGGGGGCGTCGTCGAGCGCTCGCCACGGCGCCGGATCGACCCGCGTCGCGACCGCGTCAGCGTCGACGGGCGGCGCGTCGGCGACGACGTCGAGCGGGTGGTGATCGCATTCCACAAGCCGGTGGGCCTCGTCACCACCCGGGTCGACCCGGGCGGCCGTCCCACGGTCTACGACGCGCTCGGGGGCGTGCCGTGCTGGGTGTTTCCGGTGGGCCGGCTCGACCGCGACAGCTCCGGCCTGCTGATCCTGACGAACGACCACCGCCTCGGCGAGCGGCTCACCTCGCCCGAGGCCCACGTCCCCAAGACCTACCACGCCCGCGTGCGCGGCATTCCCGACGCCGAGGCCGTGCGCGCGCTGCGCGAAGGCCTGCCCCTCGACGACGGCAGCGAGACTCGGCCGGCGCGCGTGAAGCTGCTGGGCACGAACCGCGGCTCGAGCTGGCTCGAGATCGTGCTCACGGAGGGCAAGAACCGCCAGGTCCGCCGCATGGGCGCCGCCGTGGGCCACGAGGTCCTCGAGCTGGTGCGCGTGCGGATCGGGCGGCTCGGGCTGGGCACGCTCGGCCCTGGCGAGTGGCGCGAGCTCAGCGCCGCGGAGGTGGCCGAGCTCGCCCCGCCCGAGCCTCGCCGCGGGCGCGGCTAGAAGACGGGGAGCCGGGCGACGAAAGCGTATGATGGCCGCGCTCGCCACGGAGGCCCGCCGATGATCCTCGCTCCCGCGCTCGTCGCACTCGCCGCCGCCGCGCCCGCGACGCCCGACGCCCTGATCCGCGCCGCGGCCGACCGCCATGCGCCGGCCGTCGTGGCCGTGCGCCGCGACCTGCACGCCCACCCCGAGCTCAGCAACCGCGAGGAGCGCACCGGCCACCTGGTGTCCGAACGGCTGCGGGACCTCGGGCTCGAGGTGCGCTACCCGGTGGCGAAGACGGGCGTCGTCGGCGTCCTGCGCGGAGGGCTGCCGGGCGGCGTGGTGGCGCTGCGCGCCGACATCGACGCGCTCCCGATCGACGAGACGGGCGAGCAGCCGTTCAAGAGCACCGTGAAGGGCGTGATGCATGCCTGCGGCCACGACGCGCACACGGCGATCCTGCTCGGCGCCGCCCACGTGCTCGCGGGATTGAAGGCGCAGCTGCCCGGCACCGTCGTGTTCCTGTTCCAGCCCGCCGAGGAGGGCGCCCCCGTCGGCGAAGAGGGCGGCGCGCCGCTCATGGTCAAGGAGGGCGCGCTCGACGACCCGAAGGTCGAGGCCGTGTTCGGCCTGCACGCCGGCGGCTGGGCCGCCTCCGGCCAGGCCGGCTGGACCGACGGGCCGATCTTCGCCTCGTCCGACGCCTTCACGATCGAGGTCGAGGGCAAGACCGTGCACGGCGCGCAGCCGCACATGGGGCTCGACCCGATCCCGGTCGCCTCCGAGATCGTGATGGCGCTGCAGACCATCGTCTCGCGCCAGATCGACGGCCGGCAGCCGCGCGTGCTGACGATCGGGCGCATCCAGGGCGGCACGCGCTTCAACATCATCGCCGGCCGGGTGGTGATGGACGGCACGCTGCGCACCCACGACCCGGGCGTGCGCACCGAGATGAAGGCGCGCCTCGCGCGCACCGTCAAGGGCGTCGCCGAGGCCCACGGCACCACGGCCACGCTGCGCTTCGCCGACGAGGGCAACCCGCCGACGGTGAACGACCAGGCGCTGGCGCGCGAGGTGGGCGGCCCGGCGCTGGCGCGCGTCTTCGGCGCGGGCGCCGTGCGCGTGGAGCCGCAGATGGTGGCCGAGGACTTCCCCTACTACGGCAGCAAGGCCCCCTACTTCTACTTCCTGCTCGGCACGCGCAACGAAGCCAAGGGCATCGCCTCGACGAACCACACCTCGAGCTTCGACGTGGACGAGGACGCCCTGCCCCTCGGCGTGCGCGCGATGGCGACGCTGGCTTGGGACTTTCTCAGCAGGGGGTCCGGGGGGCGGCATAGGAGCCCCCCGGCGAAATAGTTTGAGGTGTACGTGTCCCCCCGGGGGGGGGGGGCGTGGCGGAGGGGGTTGTGGTTTTTTCTACGCGGGGGCCTGGGGGGGCGGCTTAGGAGCCCCCCGGAAAAATAGAATGCCCGGACCATTCGTCGGGTCCTACTTGCCTTCACGAATGGTCCGCTCGCCTTGCACCGTCCCGCCGTCCCTCGCTCGGCCAGATCCGATCATCCACTCGCGCCGCTGACGGGCTCGTGGACGATCGGGGGACTCTCCTGGTCCTT
>CAZMRX010000106.1:0-14563 GCA_964568755.1 uncultured Acidobacteriota bacterium
GTCCTGCAGCTGGCTGGTGGTATCGGCCCCGTCCGAGAAGACGATCAGCGCCTTCCTGCCCGGGGCGTCCTTGATGCGGCCGAGCGAGTAGTGGATCGCGTCGTAGAGGCTCGTCCCGCCCCAGGCCTGCAGGCCCTCGACGAAGCGCTCGAGGCGGTCGGTGTCGCCGGTGAACTCGGCGCTGCCCTTGACGCTCTCGTTGAAGCTGACGACGAGGGCGGAGTCGACCTCCTCGAGCTTGTAGACGAAGTTCAGCACCGCTTCCTGCAGGAAGCGCATGTTGTCCTTCATGCTGCCGCTGGTGTCGAGCACCAGCAGCACCGAGAGCGGCACGCGCTCGCTCGGGTCGCCGAGGCTCGAGGCCTCGCGGAAGTACGAGACCTCCTGCTTGACGCCGTTCTCGAGCAGCTCGACGTCCTTGGTTCCGAGGCCGCGCACGGGCTTGCCGGCCTTGTCGAACACCACGGCCGTCACCGAGACGACGTCGACCTCCACCTCCAGCGTGAAGGGCTTGACCTGCGGCGGCGCCGGCTGCTGCGGGGCGGGCGGTGCGGCCGGCTGCTGGGCGGCGGGCGCTGCGGGCGGCTGCTGCGCCTGTGCCGGTGCCGCGAGCGCGGCGAGCGCGGCGAGCGCCAGGCGCAGGGCGGGTGCAATGCCGACGGGCCGGCTCACGCGGCGGGAGCCAGGGCGCGGCGGCGGCGCAAGAAGCGGGCGGCGAGGTAGACGGTCGCGGCGAGCAGCGCGACGACCAGCAGCGGAACGAGCACCGCGAGGATCAGCATGACGACCGAGACGGCGTCCTCGACGAAGCTCAGCGCGGGGTTCGCGAGCCCGCCGGTCGCGGCCGAGGACACCCCCCGCAGCGCCGACTTGGCCATGTGGGGCACGAGCGCCGACGGGGCGCCGACCGCGATTCCGACCACCGCCGAGGTGAGCGGGTCCGCCACCGTGCCGAGGATCGAGGCCGCCAGCACCGCTCCCGCGAGCGGCCGCAACGGCGTGCCGATCACGTCGAGCGCGTGGTCGACCGCCGGGATCTTGTCGCCGATCACCTCGATCGCCGTCGCGACGCCGAACAGCACGAGCGCCTTGTCGCTCGACAGGAACTGGAAGGACGGGCCGAGGTCGAAGACCCCGAGCCGCGCGAGGCCGCCGGCGGCGAACAGCGGCAGCCAGGCGCGCAGGCCCGCGGCGGCCGCGAGAGCGATCGCCATCGCGAGCGCCGGCAGGAACTCGGCGAGCGTGCCCACGTCCATGAATCGAGACTAGGGCCCCCGCCAGGGGGTGTCAAGGTCCGGGCTCGACCTCGAGCTCGGCGCGGAACGTCTCGACGCCGCGCATCTGGCCCTGGCCGCGCAACCCGCGGCGCGCGTACTCCATCGTGCCGCGGTCCTGCAGCACGCGCACGCGCACGCTGCGGCCGGTCGCGAGCGCGACCTGCGCGCCGCCCACGACGACGTCGCGCCAGCGCGGCGCCGCCGACCCCGCGTCGTTGAGCTGGTAGGCGAGGCGCAGCCGGCGCTCGCCGACGAGCGCCTCCGGCACGCGGACCTCGAGCCTGATCTCCGACGCCGCGAGCGAGGGGGGCGCGACGGTGACGCCTTCGCCGCCGCTCACGAACAGCCGCTCGGGCGAGAACACGAACGAGTTGACCACCGCCTTGGGCAGGTCCTCGGGGTCGAGGTTGACGTCGGTATAGGTGGCGAGCACGCGATCGTCGAGCCGCAGCTCCAGCCTCAGGCTCGGGTCCTCCGGCGCGCTCTTGGGGTCCCACGCGTGCCAGAAGCTGGCCCCGGTCACGACCAGCACCAGCGCAGCCGGGGCCGGCGCTGGGGTGGGCGTGGGAGCTGGCGCGGGCGCCGCGCGCATCACCTCTTCGCTGCCGTCGTCCCGCTTGATGCGGTCCACCTTTTCGACGGGGATCACGAGCACGCCGTAGGGCGTCTGCAGCCGCACCCGCTTCGCCACGCTGCCCACCACGCGCCCGGTGACCCGGTCGCCGTTCACCAGCACCACCACGTCGGCGGTGGCGGCCGCCGCGCCCAAGGCGATGCCCGCGCACGCCGCCAGGAGTCGCCGCGTCATTTGCGGAACAGGCGGCCCAGCAGGCCGCCGCCGCCCTCGCCTTCGGGCGGCTCGGGCTCGGGTGCGGCGTTGTCCGCCAGGTAGCGGAACGCCTCCTCGTGGTCCGGTTTCAGCTCGAGGGCCTTCTTGTACATGGAGACCGCGCGCGTGCGCAGCCCGCGTGCGGCGTAGATGCTGCCGAGCATCGCCCAGGGCTCCGCGGCCTGCGGGCTCTCGCGGGTGGCGGTGAGCAGCAGCTCCTCGGCGCGCTTGGCCCACTTGGGGTTCTTGGAGTAGCCGCGCGCCAGCAGCACCTGCGCGCGCAGGCGCGACTTGCCCTGCACGACGTCGAGGATCGGCTCGAGCAGCTGGATCGCGTCGTAGGTGAGGCGCTGGTGCTCGGGCTCGCCCGGCTTCTCCTGCTCCAGGCTCTTGGCCTGCTCCAGCAGCTTCGCCGCTTTGCGCAGCGACTCCTCGGCGAGCCGCGCCTCCTCCTCCGGGTCGCGCGGCGGGGGCGGCTCGTCCGGCGGCACGGCCACGGCCTGGCCCTGCGGCGGGGCCTGGGCCGGGCGCGACTTGAAGCGGCCGAGCCGCTCCTCGTACTCGCCGCGCTTCTTCGGGTCGCGCAGCGTGTCGTAGGCCTGGCCGAGCCGGATGAAGACGGCCTCGAGCTTGTCGCGCAGGTCGCCGAGCGAGGCGCCGTGGTGGACGTCGGGATGGAAGCGCTTGGCCAGGCGGAAGTACGCCTCCTTGACCTCGGTCTCGTTCACGGCGCGCGTGAGGCCCAGGATCTCGAAGTGATTGCGCGTCTCGAGTCCTTCCCAGGCCTCCATGATCTCGCGCCGGCGCTCCTCGGCCTTCTGGTCGAGCGGAGCGGCGGGGGCGGCCGGCTCGGCGGCCGGGGAAGGGGAAGGGGAAGCCGCGGGCGGCTCGTGCGCCGCGGCCGGGAGCTGCGAGGGCGTGGAAGGCGGCGCTGCCGGCGGCTCGGCCGCCTGCGCATCGGCCGACGGGGCGGCGGACGCCTCGGCCGCAGCGGGCGCCGCGTCGCGCGCCGTGTAGGCCGGCGCGGCCGCGTCGCGCTTGCGCCGCTGGCCCTGGACGTATTCGATCACGCCCGTGGAGAGCAGGCCGAACAGGCTCTTCTGCGTCTCCTCGACCGGCAGCGGGATCATCTGCAGGATCTCGCGCGCGCTCGCGACGCCGTCGATGCGCGACAGCACGAAGCCGTCGGCCGGCGAGAGCGTCAGCTTCTGGAAGCGCAGCAACGGGTCGCTCGACAGCGCCAGCACGCGGTCGATGTCGCCGAGCGCGTAGCGCACGACGTCGGGGTCCTTCACCGCCCGCACGGCCTCGAGGATCAGCTCGCCGGTCGAGAGCTTGAGCGTGACTTCGCCGGAGGACGGCTCCTCGGCCTCGTCCTTGAACGTGTAGAGCCCGTCCGGCCAGGTGAACAGCCGCGCGATCGTCTCGTGCACGTGGAGCGCGATCGCGTCCTCGAGCCCGTTCGCGTCGAGCAGCCCCAGCTCGGCCAGCACCTCGCCGAGGCGGCGCTTGTCGCGCACCACCACCTCGGTGGCGCGCGCCAGGTCGGCCGGGGTCAGCAGGCCGCGGCGCACCAGCATCTCCCCGAGCCGGTCGAGGACGACGTTCGTGTGCGCGTTGACGATGTGGCCGCCGCGAAAGCGCAGCCGCTGCTCCTCGTCGCCGCGCACCAGGTGCAGCATCCCGCTGCGCCGGCCGACGTACATGGTGCGCAGCAGCTCCGGCAGGACGCCCTCGGCGATCTCGCCGCTCGTCCCGCCTTCGCCCGGCGCGCTCAAGAGCTCAGCGCTTTCGCGGGAAGGGAAGCGCCAGGTCCTGGGGGTTGAGGGCGTGGACCAGCGGCAGGTCGCGGACCGTGAGCAGCCCGGCGGGAGCGGCGAGCAGCCGCGGGAGGCTGTTGAGCAGGACCGCCGCGGCCGCCGTCTCGCCGTTGACGCCGCCGGCGATCGTCGCGTCGACCGAGGGGTCGCCGTCGATCAGGACGTGGTCGCGCGGGGACTCGGCGCCCACGTAGACCTGGAGGTCGAGGCTGATCGCGAGCTCGCCCGAGCGGTAGGCGCGCACCGACTGGCGGATGCCGGCGGCGGCGCCGGCCGGGATCCGCAGCTCCTGGGTGTCGAGGTCGCGAGGTGCGATCGCGGGCTCGAGCGTCTCGTCGACGCGGTCGAGCTTGAAGCCGAGCGCGGAGGCGATCAGGTAGGCCGACTCCACCAGGCCCACGTGGCGGACCGTCCCGTCGGTGACCGCGCGGCGGAACTGCGCGAGGTTGAGCCCGGCGCCGACGCGGCGCTGCAGCGCCAGCTTGCGCGCCGCCGCGTCGACCACCCGCGTCACCGACACGCGCCTGACGCGCGCGCACGGGGCGCTGAGCGCGAGCGCGAGCGCGTCCATCGCGAAGCCGGGGTTGACGCCCGTCGCGAGCAGCGACACCTTCTTGCGCTTCGCGAGCTTGTCGAGCTCCTTCCACGCCGCCGCTCGCGCCGGCACCGGGTGGACCAGCTCCTCGCAGGTGGTGAGCACGTTGATGCGCCGGCCGAGCAGCGCCGCCACCTGGGGCTTCGTCTCCTTGAGGTGCGAGGAGGTGCACACGAACGCCACGTCCGCCTTGACCTTCTTGAAGAAGCGCTCGGGCCGCCCCTCGACCTTCACCTTGAGCTTGCGCGGCAGGCCCAGCACGACGCCGAGGTCGCGACCGGCGCTGAGCGGCGACACCTCGGCGGCCGCCACCAGCTTGAGGCCCGGGGTGGCGAGGACGGCCCGGGCCACGGCCTGGCCCACCGGGCCGAGCCCCGCGATCGCGACCTTGACCGGGCGAGCCATCGGCGCTCCTCTACCGCTCCACCTCGATCGCCGCCACCGTCGACTCGGGCTGCGTCGCGATGATCACGGTGCTGGCGATCGGGAGCAAGGTGGTGTAGCTGCCGCCCTGGAGGGCGAGGATGACCTCGTAGTAGCCGTCGTCGGAGACCCGCACCAGACGGCCGTTCGCGGCCTTGACCCCGCCCAGCAGGTTCGCGAGCAGCTCGCTGCTGATCTTGACCGTCGCTTCGCGCTCGATCATCTATAGCTCCTTCAGGCTCTTGCGCACGAGGTCGAGGGCCGTGTCGGCCTCGGCGGGGGTGAGGTTGAGGGGTGGGCGGAACCGGATCGAGCGGGTCCCGCAGCCCAGCAGCAGCAGGCCGTTCGCCAGCATCCGCTCCTGGGCGCGGTCGCGCAGCTCGGGCGTCTCGAGGTCGAAGGCGATCATCAGGCCGAGCCCGCGCGCGCCTCGCAGCGCGCCGCCCGTCTCGCGCTCGAGCTCCCGCAGGCCCGCGAGCAGGCGCTCGCCCGTCGCGCGCGTGTTCTCGAGCAGCGCGTCCTCGTGGATGATCTCGAGGAAGCGCGCGCCGCGCACCATGTCGGTGAGCCCGCCGCCCCAGGTCGAGTTGATGCGCGAGGAGACCTTGAACACGTTCTCGGGCTCCTCGTCCACGCGCGGGCCGACCATGCAGCCGCACACCTGCATCTTCTTGCCGAACGAGACCGCGTCGGGCTCGAGGGCGAAGTGCTCGTGGGCCCACATCTTCCCGGTGATCCCGACGCCGGTCTGCACCTCGTCGAGGATGAAGAACACGTCGTGCCGGCGCGCCGCGCGCTGCAGCGCGCGCAGGAACTCCGGCCGGAAGTGGACGTCGCCGCCCTCGGCCTGGATCGGCTCGATCAGGATCGCCGCGATGTCGTCGGGGTTGTCCGCGAAGGCCTTCTCGATCTGGTCGAGCGCGCGCTGCTCGGCCGCCACGGTGTCGCGCTCCGTCTCCGGCGTCGCGGGGAAGCGCCGCCCGGGATTCTCGATCCGCGGCCAGGGGAACTTCGGGAAGAAGTCGGTCTTGCGCGGGTCGGTGTTGGTGAGCGACATCGTGTAGCCGGTGCGCCCGTGGAAGGCCTGGCGGAAGTGGATCACCTGCTGGCCCTTCTCGCCCGGGATGCCCTTCGCGCGGTTGCGGCGCACCTTCCAGTCGAAGGCGGTCTTGAGCGCGTTCTCGACGCCGAGGGCGCCCCCCTCGATGAAGAAGGCGTAGCGCATGTGCGCGGGCATCGCGAGCCGCCCGAACACCTCGACGAAGGCGGCGTACTCGACGCTGTAGAGGTCGGAGAGCGCCGGCTTCAGCTGCGCCACCCGGTGCAGCACCTCCAGGAACTCGGGCTCCCGCATCTTCGGGTGGTTGTAGCCGATCGGGTTGGACGCGAAGAACATGCAGAAGTCGAGGTACTCCCGGCCGCTGCGGGCGTCGTGGAGCCACGCGCCGTGGCTCTTCTCGAAGTCGAGGACGAGGTCGTAGCCGTCCGCGAGCGTGTGCCGCGCGAGGACCGAGTGAACGTCTACGGGAGAGATGGGACCGAGCGTCGAAACCGTCATGTCCGGGGCTCCTTGTCGCGTGCCATGGCCGAGGGCTTTGGGCGGGAAAATCCCAGCCCTTACGTCATCCCACGGTCGTATTGGGACAAGAGCTCTCGATTCAGAGACTTAGCCACGACGGACCGCCCGGTCGGGGACATGCGACCCCGCGTTTTGTCCAATGTTAGCACAGGTTTAGGGCCGCTGGCGGGCACGCCCGAAGGCTATAATCCGCTCGCCCGGTCATGGACGAGCCGATCGATCCCGCCTTTCTCCGCGATTCCGAGCTGTTCGAGAACCAATCGGCCGAGGTGACGCGGGCCGTGCTCGCCCAGGGTCAGCTCCTCGAGTTTGGTCCCGGAGCGGTGGTGTTCCGCCAGGGCGAAGAAGGCGACCGGTTGTTCGTGGTCAAGAGCGGCGTGCTGGAGGTGGTGGCGACGCCCACGGACGGCTCGGAAGCCACGGTGGTCGCGTACCTGGGCACCGGCGAGGTGATCGGCGAGCTGGCGCTGCTCACCGGCTCGCCGCGCAGCGCGACGGTTCGCTCCCCGGAGCACGCGGTGCTGTTCGCGGTCGACAAGGCGGTGTTCCTCGACCTGATGGACGTGCTCCCGGCCTTCTCCCGCAACCTGTGCGTCGTGCTCGCGAAGCGGCTCGAGACCACGACGCTCAAGGCGCCGCGCGCCTCGGGCAAGCAGCTGCAGGGCAACCTGCGCTACTTCGACCTCGCCACGGTGATCCAGACGCTGATCGGCTCGCACCAGACGGGGGCGCTGGTCGTGACGCAGGACAAGCACAAGCTCGCCGAGATCTTCTTCTTCCACGGCAACATCGCGCGGGCGCGCTACCGCCAGCTGGCGGGCGACGACGCCGTGTTCCAGCTGTTCCAGAGCCCGGTCGAGGGCGAGTTCTCGTTCACCGGCCGCGAGGTGCGCGAGGAAGAGGTGCAGAGCGAGGTCTCGATGCCCGCGATCTCGCTGCTCATGGAGTCGGTGCGGATGCAGGACGAGCTGCCGATGCTCCGCGAGCGCCTGCCGGACGCCGAGCGCGTGTTCCGCCAGAAGGCGGCCCAGCTCGCGTGGGACGAGCCCGAGTCGATCGAGCTCGCGGCCTCCGTCTGGTCGCGCCTCAAGAAGGGCGCGAGCCTCGCCGAGCTGCAGCGCGACGTCCCGCGCTCGACCTACTCCATCTACCGCACGGTCGCGATGCTGCTCGAGGGCGGGCAGATCCACTAACGTCGTTTCGCGCAGGTTCCGTGGTCGTTGCCACGGCGAAACGACGTTTCCTGAGCCGTGCCGCTAGCCCTTTCCGCCTTTTCGTTGTCCGTTGTTCGTTGTCCGTTGTCCCGTTGTTCGTTGTCCGTTGTCCCGTTGTTCGTTGTTCGTTGTCCCGTTGTTCGTCGTCCGTTGTTTGTGTTCGTCTGGCCGTTGTTCGTGTTCCGCCTGGCCGTTGTTCGTTGCCGTTGCGGCTCTGCGGGCCGGCTCGGCAAGTGGGTTGGAGATGGGGAGGGCGGTCCGCCTGCGTTTATGTTCTAGGGGGGCTGAGGGCCCCCCTAGGACCCCCAGGTTGCCCGTAGCCCGTTGCCGGTTGCGCGTAGCCCGTTGCCCGGTGCCCGCTGCCTTGCCCGGCCGGCTCAGACTTTGCCGGCCTCGCGGATCTGCTGGCGGAGCTTCTGGCCTTCGGTGCGCGCGTCGTCGAGCTCGCGGCCGAGCCGGGTCATCGCGCTGCGCTTCGCCAGGAACGACCAGTTCGCGGCCTCGAGCAGCACGCCCGAGAAGACCGCGATCCCGAGCGCCGTCCAGAGCAACCCCTTGCCGATCGGCGCGCCGTTCACGCCCACCTGGTAGAGCGCGTAGATCACGCCGATCCCGAAGCCGTTGGCTCCGATGCCCAGGCTGGCGCGGGCGTGAGCCAGCTCGGCCTCGAGCCGCTCCACCATCTTCTCGTTCTGCGCCAGAGCGTCGCGCAGCGGCCCCACGTCGGCGATCACCAGCCGCAGGCGGTCGCCGCGCACCACCTTGTGCTTGGTGTTGCACACGCCGCACTTGATGTGATCGCCGTGGGCGTAGCGGTCCGCGACCGAGATCTCCTCCCGGCAATGCACGCAGCGCGCCTTGGCGGCTCCCGCCTCGTTCGCCATCTCCCCGAAGCCCCCGCACGGGAGCTCCCCTCCGGCCCAAGCGTAGCAGGATCAGGGGCGAAGAGCGTTTTTCGCGACGAGCGCGAGCCCCACGGCGATCACGAAGAGCGCAAAGCCCCGCCGGAGCCGGGCGGGCTCGAGCCGCGAGGACAGCCGCACGCCGAAGAGCGCGCCCACGAGCGCAGCGAGCGTGAAGGCCAGGGTCAGCCGGGCCGGCATCTCGCCCTGGCCCAGGTGCGAGGCGAGCCCGGCCGCGCCGTTGGCGCTGATCACCAGCAGCGACGTGCCCACGGCGACCGGCAGCTCGAGCCCCGCGAGCAGCGTCAGGGCGGGGACGATCAGGAAGCCGCCGCCGACTCCGAGGAACCCGGTGAGCAGCCCCACCACGACTCCGGCGAGCGGGGCCGCGAGCCTCGGCGGCCGGCGGCTGGCGCGGATCTCCGCAGCTCCCCGAAGCATCAGCGCGCCCACGCCGAGCATCAGCGCGGCAAACAGCAGCAGCAGCACGCGCGGCTCCACCAGGTGGGTGGCGCGGGCTCCGAGCGGGGCCGCCAGCATGCCGGCGACGCCGAAGAGCGCGCCCGCCCGCAGGTCGACGCGGCCGGCGCGGGCGTGAGCCAGCCCGCCCACGAGCGCCGTCCCGCCCACGATCGCGAGCGACATCCCGATCGCGGCGTGCACCTCCATGCCGGCGACGTAGACCAGCACGGGCACCGCCAGGATCGACCCGCCGCCTCCCAGCAGGCCCAGCGACAGCCCGATCAGCGTGCACAGCGCCAACGCGACCACCAGCTGCGGCGCCACGCCGGCGATCTTAGCGCGCCACCCAGGTCATTCCGAGCGTCACGCCCCAGCCGCCGTCGGCGGCGCACAGGCCGCGGCGCAGCGCGGCGTCGGCGCGCAGCCTGCCGCTTCCGAGCCGCAGCCCCGCCCTCGCCTCGGATCGCTGCTCCGCACCCGGCGTGCCGTCGCCGAGCCGGCCCGCGAGCTCGGCCACGATCGACACGGCCGGCCGCGCGGCCCACTCGAGCGCGACACCGTAGGCGAAGAAGTCGCGCTGCTCGTGCGGCCGAAACACCTCGTCGTGCAGCAGCAGGCCGGCGTTGAGGTCGAGCCGCAGCGGGCCGAGCGGCTGGCTCAGCAGCGCTTGGGCATACGCCCTCAGGGTGTTGGGGCCCAGGCCGAGCGGCCGGAACTGCTCGTCCTCGAACTCGGTCTGCGGCAGCACGATCCCGAAGCGCGCCCCGAGCGTCGGACGGCCGGGCCGTCCCTGCTTGATCCGCCACTTCGCGCGCAAGCTCACGTCGCCCCAGTCGGAGCCCTGCACCTCGCGGCCGGGCTCGTTCCACACGCCGACGCGGGCGACCCACTCGAGGTCCAGCTCGACGTTGTCGGCGGGCGAGTAGACGAGCCGCAGCAGCGGACCGTCCCAGCGGTGGCGCTCGAGCCCCGTGATGTAGCTCGGCTCGGAGGCGATCACGTCGAAGCCCGTCTCGAACACGAGCGTTCCCGCGCGCGCCGTGCCCGCCGGCTCGGTGAGCAGCGGACGGTCCTGGCCCGCGGCGGGTCCCGCGGCGAGCGCCATCAGCGCCAGCGCGGCCCAGGCGCCGCGGACGGGCGGCAGCTCTCGCACGGGGCGGGAGTACACCACGCGGGTGGCCGGGGCACAAGCCCGTGGCCCCATCCGGGCGTGCGATACTGCCCGCGCCGGCAAGGGAGGGCGCCCGCGCATGAGCGAGCGGCGGCTGAAAGGCCGGTACGAGCTCCAGTCCCTCCTCGCCCGGGGTCTCGCCACCGACACGCACCTGGCGCTCGACCACCAGACGGGCGAGCGCTGCGTCGTCAAGCTCCTGTCGCTCGCCTCGGCCGATGCGCTGAAGGCCCACGAACTGCTGACGCGCGAGGCGCGCGTGCTGCAGCGGCTGGACCACCCGCGCATCCCGCGCCTCGTCGATTTCTTCAGCGAGGAGGACGGACCGCAGACGCGCGTGTGCCTGGTGCAGCAGTACGTCGACGGCCAGAGCCTGGCCGAGCTCGTGCGCGGGGGCCGCCGCTTCGGCGAGAAGGAGGCGGCCGATCTCGGGGTGAAGCTCGCGCGCGTGCTCGAGTACCTGCACGGCTTCGACCCGCCGATCCTGCACCGCGACGTGAAGCCGGCCAACGTGCTGCTGACCGCGGCCGAGCGCGTCTACCTGGTCGACTTCGGCGCCGTCCGCGACCACCTGCCGCACGAGATGCTGCACCCGAGCGGGCCGACGATCGTCGGCACCCGCGGCTACATGCCGATCGAGCAGTTCGAGGGCCACGCGGTCCCCGGCTCCGACCTGTACGCGCTCGGCGCCACGCTGGTCTTCGCGCTCTGCGGCAAGGAGCCCGCGGAGCTCGGCAAGGACGGGCTGCGGCTCGACGTCCAGCCGCACGTCTCGGTCTCGCCCGGATTCGCGGGCCTGCTCGGGCGGCTGCTCGAGCCCGACTGGCGTGAGCGGCCGCTGTCGGCGACCGAGGTGCGTGAGGAGCTCGAGCGGCTCGCCGAGGCGACAGGACGGCCGCAGCCCGCTGCGCGGCCCACGAAGCCCTGGCTGGCCGCGCTCGCGGCCATCGTCGCCGTCGCGGGTCTCGGGATCGTCGTGCTCAGCACGCGACGGCCGCCGTCCGGGCGGTCCGCGCCGCGCGCCGCGGAGTCCGTGGCGGTCCTGGCGCCGGGGCAGCCGTCGCTTCCGCAGAACCGGCGGCCGTGGACGGCGACGCGACGCGACGGGCTCGGCGACCCGGCACCGCCGGGCGCCCTGCGCCGTTTCGGAAGCGTCCGGCTGCGGCACGGCGGCCCCGTCCGCGGCCTCGCCTTCACGCCCGACGGCGCCCTGATCGTCTCCGCGAGCGAAGACACCACGGCGAGCGTCTGGAGTGCTTCGACCGGCGAGGAGCGTCACCGCTTCCCGCTCGGCGCCAAGCCCTCCGGCATCGCCCTGGCGCCGGACGGCTCGCGCCTGCTCGTCGGCGAGGAGTGGCAGTGGACGGCCCGGCTCTGGGAGCTGCCCGGGGGACGGCCGCTCGCGCGCCTGCTGCCGGCATCGGCTCGCCGCGACGCGCCGGCCGCGGTCTTCGCCGTCGCCGCGGCGCGCGAGGCCGCGCTCGCCGCCACGCGCACCGAGGACGCCATCGACCTGTGGTCGAAATCCGACGGCCGCCACGTGCGCCGCCTGCCCGGCTGCGGCCGGGGCGGCGGCGTCGCCTTTCTCGATCGGGACCGGGCGCTGCTCGTGGACTGCCAGGATCGCTCCTTCCGCGTGCTCGAGGCCGCAAGCGGCGCCGAGCGGCGGCGCCTGAAGCTCCAGGAGTCGGGCCCGCTGCTCGTCGCGCCCAGCGAGCAGCTGGTGGCCGCGAGCAGCCACAGCCACGTCAGCCTCTTCGACCTCGCCACCGGGGCCGCGAAGGGGGCCCTCGGCGACGCGGAGGTCCAGGCCAGCTACGTCACGGCGACCGCGTTCGCTCCGAACGCGCGGCGGCTCGCCGTCGGTCTCGGGAGCGGCAAGATCGCGCTCTTCGACGTCGCCACCCGTGCTCGCGAGCAGGTGATCGACGGTCCCGGCGGGGCCGTCTCGGCCGTCGCGTTCTCGCCCGACGGCCGCAAGCTCGTCGCGGGGACCGGCCACGGCATCAGCGTCTTCGACATCGAGAGCGGGAGGCCGCTGGTTCCGGGCGGTACGTCCCACGCGGCCGTCCAGGACCTCGACTTCTCACCCGAGGGAGACACGCTGCTCGCGGCGGGAGCGGACGGGACGATCAGGCGCTGGGACCGCGAAGGGCGCGAATCGGTGGTGGGCGCGTTCAACCGGCCTGCCACCGCGGTCGCTGCGATCTCGCCTTCGCGCCTGGTCGCGGTGGAGGAGGGACGGGTCCACGTGTTCGACGTGGCGAGCGGCTGGGAAGTAACCGGCGCGCCGCTGCCCGCCACCCGACGCCCGGGTGGCGTGGTCGTGGCCCCGCGCGCCGGGCTCCTCGCGGCCGGAGGGGGATCGTCGCTGCAGGTGGTCGACCTCGCGAGCGGCGCACGGCGGTCGTTCGCGGTGCCTCGCGCGGAGGAGCCGCTCGTCTTCTCGCCCGACGGGCGCGTGGTGGCGACGCTGCGCGAGGAAGCCGAGTCGCTCGCCGGACGACCCCTCGTGCTGCGCGATGCCGCAACCGGGCGCGAGCTCGGCCAGGTGGCTCACAACCGGGGCGGCCCATACCCATTCCGCTGCCGGTCGGCCGACGGCAGCTACTTCGGCTTCAACGGCGGCGTGTGGCGGATCGGCAACGACCCGAAGGCCCGCCTGCAGACCGTCGGCTGGCCGGGCCGGGTGCGGCTGTGCGCGGTGTCGCCCGACGGGCGCCGGCTGGCCTTCTCCACGGTCGACGATCCCGACGTGGTCGATGTTCGGGAGCGCGTGCCCTCGCCCCACGGCGGGTTCGAGCTCGCGGACCGCGGCCGGCTGCGGGGCCACCGCGGCCCGCTGACGGCGCTGGTCTTCGCGCCGGATTCCCGCACGCTCGCCACGGGCGGCGCGGACTCGAGCGTCCTGCTCTGGGACGTCGCGCAGGCGTCTGCGGTCGAGGCGGGACCGACACGCGCGCCGCAGCGCGAGCCGCGTTACCGCGTCTCCTTCGAGGGCGGCATCGAAGCACCCGGAGCGGCCGGCTTGCGCCTCGGTCCCGACTCGCCGCTCCGGCTCGTGCCGGGCTACCGGGGACAGGCTCTCTGGCCCGAAGTGCCGCTCGCCTTTCCGGAGCTCCGCGAGCTCGCCATCGGCGAGGGCTTCACCCTGTTGGTCGCGTTTCGGCTGGAGGCGGCCGTGCCGTCCGGCCGTGGGCCCCAGCTCGTGCTCGAGTCCAGACTCGCCACACTCGACGTGCGCAACGAAGGCGAGGCCTGGCTCTTCCTGCACTACCCGAACGGCGGCCATCTCCAGGCCGACCTCACGCCCTGGATCGGCCGCGCCACGCCCGGACGCTGGTACCACATAGCACTCGCGGCCACGCGCTCGTCGGGCTCCGTGCGCATCTGCGTGGACGGCGTCTGCGGGCCGGGGCCCCACCAGTGGCGTCCGATCCCCGACCGCCTCGGCGAGCTGACGCTCGCGCGCAGCATTCAGTGGCAGGCGTTCCCGGGCGCGATCGACGAGCTGGCCGTCTACGATCGGGCGCTAGGTGATGACGAGATGGCGGCTTTGGCCGGGCTGGCCCGCGCCGTGCCGCTGCCCTCGCCCACGCCGCGGCCCACGCCCACGCCGCTGCCGCGGCTTCCGGCCGAAGCGGAGCCGATGCCGCGCGAGGGGCTGCCCGAGGGCAAGGACGTCGCGGCGCACGTGAGCGTGGAGGAGCGGACCGGCTTCACGGTCTATCGCTTCGGCGGCCCGCTCGCGCGCGCGCAGACGCTCGACCTCGATCTCGGGCTGGGCGCCGTCTGGGTGGGCACGAGCCTCGGCCTGCTGCGCCACGACCCGCGCAGCGGGAGCTGGCGCCAATGGGACGAAGCGTCGGGCCTGCCGGGCGCGCGGCTCAACGAGATCGCCGTGGTCGGCGGGCGCGTGGTCGTCGACTCGTCGACACCCACGACGCCCGGCAGCGTGCAGGGGACGGGTGTCCTCGCGTTCGACGTCGCGAGCCGCCTGTGGACGCCGCTCAAGGACGTGGGCTTCGTGTGGGACCTGTGGGCCGAGGGCGCGACGCTGTGGGTGGCGACGAGCGATGGCGCGCAGGCGCGCGACCTGGAGACGGGCGCGCTCCGGCGCTTCACGCGCTCGGCCGGAGAGCTCGTCCACGACGACGTCCACGCGGTGCGCGGTTACGGCGACACGGTCGCGTTCGCGACCATGGGCGACTACGTCAAGGAGACGAAGGATTTCGTCGGGGGGGGAGTCACGCTCTGGGACCGGCGGCGCAACCAGTTCCGCAGCTACACC
>CAZMRX010000107.1:0-3615 GCA_964568755.1 uncultured Acidobacteriota bacterium
TGCTGCGCTGGGTGGGCGCGAACTCCTACCGTACCTCCCACTACCCCTACTCCGAGGAGGCGATGGACCTGGCCGATCGGCTGGGCGTGCTGGTCATCGACGAGATCCCCGCGGTCAGCCTCAACTTCACCGACAGCCCCGAGCTCATCGCCCGCCGGCTCGAGCAGTGCCAGCGCGCCCTCGACGAGCTGATCACGCGCGACAAGAACCACCCGAGCGTGATCCTGTGGTGCGTCGCCAACGAGCCGATGGCGGGCAGCCCTTCCGCCGCCGCTGCCGCCGCGCCGGCCGCCGTCGAGGCCGGCACGCGCTTCTTCAAGACGCTCTACGACCAGGTCCGCGCCCGCGACGCCTCGCGCCCGGTCACGCTCGTGGGCATCGGCGGCGGGCCGGTGGAGTGGCTCGCGCTCTTCGACGTGACCAGCATCAACCGCTACCACGGCTGGTACTCGCTCGGAGGCCGGCTCGACCAGGCGGCCGCGGCGCTCGCCAAGGAGCTCGACTCGCTCCACCAGCGGCTCGGCAAGCCGATCCTGATCACCGAGTTCGGCGCCGACACGGTGGCCGGCAGCCACAGCCAGCCCGAGGAGATGTGGACGGAGGAGTACCAGGTCGAGTTCCTGCGCCGCTACCTCGACACCGCGGCGAGCCGGCCGTTCGTCGCGGGGCTGCACGTCTGGAACTTCGCGGACTTCAAGACCGGCCAGGGCATCCTGCGCATGGCCGGCCTCAACCAGAAGGGCGTCTTCACGCGCGACCGGCGGCCGAAGATGGCCGCCCACTTCCTGCGCTCGCGCTGGCGCCGGGAGTGAGAGCGGCTAGGGTGCGACCGGCGCAGCCTCGATCACGCGCAGCGCCTTCCAATGGCCCGCGCGGAAGCGGCGCCGCATCAGCAGGCCCAGCAGGAAGACGTACAGCGTCGCCATGCTCCAGGCGAAGTAGACGCCGGCGCCGAGGGCCAGGCAGCCGATCCCCGCGGGGACCAGCATCACGATCCAGGCCAGCACGAAGGTGAGCAGCATCGGGTACACCGTGTCCCCGGCGCCGCGCAGGCCCGCCGCGTGGATCAGGTTGAGCATGTCGAAGATCGAGTAGAAGGCCACGAAGCGCAGCAGCACCGTGGCGATGCGGGCGATCTCGGGGAAGGTGGCGGGGTCGGCGCCTGTCGCGTACGGCCACAGCAGCAGATCCGCCCCGAACACGTACAGCGCGCCGCACAGCCCCATGTAGACGAGGCTGAGCGCGAGCGCCGAGCCGACGGCCCGCTCCGCGAGGGCCGGTTGCTCCGCCCCGAGGTAGCGCCCGACGAGCGAGGAGACGGCGACCGCCAGCCCCACCATCGGGAAGAACACGATCATGTTCAGGTTGAAGGCGATCCCGCTCGCCGCCAGCTCGAGCGTGCCGATGCGGCCGACGAGCACCATGAAGACCGCGAACGCCGCGACCTCGATCGAGTACTGCAGCCCCGTCGGCATGCCGAAGCGGACGAGCCGGGCGACGAGCCACGGCTCGGGGCGCCAGCCGGCGAGCGTGCGGTAGGTCTCGCGGTGCCGCCGCAGCAGCATCAGCGCCAGGTACACTCCCGCGCCGGCAACCTGCGAGAGCACGGTGCCCAGCGCCGCGCCCGTCACGCCAAGCTCGGGAAAGCCGAGCCGACCGAAGATCAGCAGCCAGTCGAGCGCCATGTTCACGAGCGTCGCGAGCACGTTCACGTGCAGGATCACGCGCGTCTCGCCGCGCCCCGCGAAGAACGTGGACAGCGTCGCCATCAGGATCACCGGGAACGCGCCCCACATCAGCACCTGCGCGTACTCGACCTCGTAGCGACGCAGCGCCGGCTCGTGGCCCGCCAGGTCGAAGGCCGGACCCGCGAGCGGGCTCAGCACGGCGACGAACACCCCCGCGCCGATCGAGAAGTAGATCCCCTGCCACATCGCGGCGCCGATGCGCTCGGGCCGGCCGGCGCCGAAGTACTGGGCCACGAACGTCGTCAGGTACTCCCCGGTCCCGGTGAAGAGCGCGATGATCGCCCACACGGCGAAGAGACCGGTGACCGCTCCCGCCACGGCCTCCGCCGAGTACCAGGTCAGGAACAGGCGGTCGACGAAGGTCTGAATCGTGAACGAGAGGTGCCCGAGGATCAGCGGGTAGGCGAGCAGCGCCACCTCGCGCCCGCCGCCCGGGCCCGACCACATCCGCTCGAACGGCGCGCGCCACGACACGGCTCAGCCGGCGACTTCGCTGGAGGCGACTTCGAGTCCGGCGTCGGCGGGCGCCTCCGGCAGCGCCGCCGCGAGGGCGTTGACGCGCGCGAGCGCCTCGTCGCGGGAGGCCGACGCGAGCAGCTCCTCCGCGAGCCTCTGGTGCGTCTCGGGGCGCGCGTCGCCGAGCAGCCGCTCGAGCGGCGAAGCGGGAGGCGGCGCCTGCAGGCGCGACTGGAGCAGCGGGTGCTCGCGCGCCTGCTCCGCGTACGCCTCCTCCGGAAGCGGCACGTAGCGGCAGAAGAAGTTGAGGTGCCAGGGCAGGAAGCGCAGCGTGCGCTTGACGCCGCGCTCGTCAATGCCGAAGTGCTCGCGCAGCAGCTCCACGAAGCGCCAGAGCACGGCGAAGCGCTCCTCGGCCGTCGGCAGCAGCGTCCGGCCCTCGCGGATCTCGCGGAACAGCCACGGCTTGATGAGAGCGCCGCGCGCCAGCATCACCGAGCGCACCCCGGAGCGGCTCATCCGCTCGCGCGCCTCGTAGTGCGTCAGGATGTCGCCGTTGCCGACCACCGGCACCGAGCGTTCGGCCGCCACGCGCCCGACGGTGTCCCAGTCGGCGGCGCGGCTGTAGCGCTGCTCGCGCGTGCGGCCGTGGATCGAGATCGCGGCGGCCCCGTTCTCCTCGCACACGCGGGCCACCTGCGACACGTTGGCCTCGTCCTCCTTCCAACCGACGCGCAGCTTCACCGTGACCGGCACCTTCACCGCCTGCGCCATTGCCGCGACCAGCCGGCCCAGGCGCGAGGGCTTGCGCAGCAGGCTCGCGCCCAGGCCGCGCCGCGTGATCTCGTGGATCGGGCAGCCGCAGTTGAGGTCGACGAAGCGCGCGCCGCGCGACTCGGCGAGCCGCGCCCCCTCGGCCAGGCTGCCGGGCTTGTTGTCGGCGAGCTGGACGCCGAAGAAGGGCTCGTCGGGATGGCTCTTGAGCAGCGCGAACTCGCTCGGGCTGCCGCCCAGGAGCTTGCGCACCACGGCCATCTCGCCGAACGTGACCTGCGCGCCGAGCTCGACGCACAGCCGGCGGAACGGAAGGTTGCCGCCGACGGTGAGCGGAGCGAGCACGACCGCGTCCTGGAAGGGCGACGGCTCGCTCACGGGTCGATCAGCCCCAGCCGCGATGCCGGCGCCGCCGCTGCGCCGGCGGCTGCGGGCTCTTCGGTCTCGGGCTCGTCGGACTCGCCGCCTTCGCCGGGCGCCAGGAACAGGTTCGACACGACTCCGTGCTGCCGGTCGTACATCTCGCGGTAGCGGCCGCCCTTCGCGTGGAGCTGCACGTGCGTGCCGCGCTCGACGATGCGGCCCTTCTCGAGCACCAGGATCTGGTCGGCCCGGCGGATGGTGGAGAGCCGGTGGG
>CAZMRX010000107.1:3625-12110 GCA_964568755.1 uncultured Acidobacteriota bacterium
TCCGACTCGGAGTCGAGGCTCGAGGTGGCCTCGTCGAGGATCAGGATCCGCGGCTCGGCCAGGATCGCGCGCGCGATCGCCACGCGCTGGCGCTGGCCTCCCGAGAGCCGTACACCGCGC
This sequence comes from uncultured Acidobacteriota bacterium, assembly GCA_964568755.1. GTDB lineage: Bacteria > Acidobacteriota > Vicinamibacteria > Fen-336 > Fen-336 > DATBSL01. Next base: position 3,746 of record CAZMRX010000107.1, read on the forward strand.
TCGCCCACCACGGTCTCGTACCCCTCGGGAAAGCCCTCGGCAAACTCGCTCACGTGCGCGATGCGGCACGCCTCGACGAGCTCGGCCTCGCTCGCCTCCGGCCGCGCGTACGCCACGTTCTCGCGGATGCCGCCGTCGAACAGGAACGTCTCCTGCAGCACGACGCCGAGCTTCCTGCGGTAGCTGTCGAGCTTCACCGTGCTGAGGTCGGTGCCGTCCACGAGCACGCGGCCCGAGCTCGGCGCGTGGAACGCGCACACGAGCCCGATCAGCGTCGACTTGCCGGCACCGGAGGGCCCCACGAGCGCCGTGACCGTGCCCGAGGGGGCGGCGAGGGTGATGCCCTCGAGCACCGGCTCGCCCTCGCGATAGGCGAAGCCGACGTCTTCGAAGGCCACGTCGCCGTGGAGCTCCCCCAGGTTGACCGTGCGGCGCACGTCGTCGTCCTCGCGGCGCTCGCGCAGCAGCTCGCGCGTGCGCTCGAGCCCGGCGAGTGCCTCGCTCAGCTGGGAGCCGATCGTCGCGATCTGCAGCAGCGGGGCCACCAGGAACCCGAGCAGCACCGTGTAGGTGAAGAACGAGCCGACGGTCATGCGGCCCGCCAGGATCTCGCGCCCGCCCACGTAGAGAACGCCGGCGCCGACGACGCCCAGCAGCAGCGTCGAGGCGAGCGACAAGAGCGACGTGCCCGCGAGCGTGCGGAACACGTTGTCCAGCACGCGGCCTACGCCCGCGGCGAAGACCGCGGCCTCGCGGCGCTCGGCCTCGTACGCCTTGACCACCCGGATGCCCGCGAGCGATTCGGTCAGCCGGCCGGTCACTTCCGCGTAGATCTTGCCGCGCTCGCGGAAGATCGGGCCCAGCAGCTTCACGGCCCGGTAGACGACAAGCCCGAAGGCCATCACCGCCACGAGCGTCAGCAGCGTGACCGGGCGGCTGAGCTGCAGCATCAGCCCGAAGGCGAGGCTCGCCGTGACCAGCCCGCCGAAGAGCTCGACGAGGCCCGTCCCGATCAGGTTCCGGACCCCCTCGACGTCGTTCATGATGCGCGAGACGAGATCGCCCGAGCGTGTCCGGTCGTGGAACGCGATCGGCAGCCGCCCGACGTGCTCCTGGACCTTGATCCGCATCTCGGCGATCAGCCGCTGGGCGGCCTTCGAGACCAGCTGCACCAGCGCGTAGGAGCTGAGGCCTTGGACGACAGTTGCCCCGAGCACGCCGAGCACGAGCGGCACCAGCCACTCGACCTGCCCGCGGCCGATCACGTCGTCGATGAAGTAGCGGGTCGAGAGCGGCAGCACGAGACCCGCCGCGCGGCTCACTGCCATGAGCACGAAAGCGAGCGCCAGCACGCCCCGCCGGGGTCGCATGAGCGCCCAGACCTCGGGCAGCAAGGAGCGCAACAGGTCCAGGCTGATGGGCCTGGCCTTCTCCTTGGAGAGCTTCTTGGCGGCTCGAGTAGCCCCCTTCACCGCGGCATTCTACCGCGGGGGCTTGAGGCCGCCCTGGAAGCGAGCCAAGGACCACGAGCCGGGGGGACGAACGGGCGAACGGGCCAACGGACAGACGAACGGACAGGCCCTGCGGGGGGCGCTCGACCGCCGCGCCCCCCGGGCCCCCCGGGGCGGGTGCGTCAAGCGGCGCGGGTTCTCGCGCGACGTGCCGCCCTCGGCGCCCTTTGCCGCTCGGCATCTCGTGCCGCGCGGAGCTTGTCGAAGATTCGCCCCAAGTCGTCCACGCGTCCGCAGTGCAGGCACGCGACGACCGGGCGGTCCAGCCGGTGCAGGAAACGCGCCCCGCAGCGGCATCCGACGAAAAGGGCGATGAAGTGGCGAGTCGCTCGGTGGTGCAGAATCTTCATCACGCCCCGGTGATACGCAAGGCGCATACCGGAGCGGTCGACATTGAAAACACTGGACTTATACGAATCCTGTCCTGTTTTCCGCCGGGCAACGCTGTCCGAGTGACGGCAGGGCGGCAACCCGGGTCCGGCTGGCCCGTTTTGTGCTTTTGGTGGCTCCATGTTCGCCATCCTCGAGGCCCGACTTCTCGCTCCTGACGTCAAGCTGTTCCGCATCGAGGCCCCCCGCGTCGCGCGCAAGCGACAGGCCGGCCAGTTCGTGATCCTGAGGGTCCACGACCGCGGGGAGCGGATCCCGATCACGATCGCCGACTCGGACCCGGTCGAAGGCTCCATCACGATCGTGGTGCAGGGTATCGGCAAGACCACGAAGCTCATGAACCGACTCCAGGCCGGCGACGCGATCCTGGACGTCGTCGGCCCGCTCGGCCGTCCCTCCGAGGTCGAGCGCTTCGGGACCGCGTGCGTGATCGGCGGGGGCGTCGGCGCGGCGATCGCCTACCCGACTGCGGTCGCCCTCAAGCAGGCGGGCAACCGCGTCGTCTCGATCCTGGGCGGGCGGACGCGCGAGCTGGTCGTCCTGGAGGACGAGGTACGCGCGACGAGCGACGCGCTCTACGTGACCACGGACGACGGCAGCTACGGCGAGCGCGGCCTCGTGACCGACCGGTTGAAAGCACTCCTGGACGCGGGCGAGCGGATCGACTACGTCCTCGCGATCGGCCCGATCCCGATGATGCGCGCCGTCGCCGAGACCACCCGGCCGCACGGGATCAAGACCGTGGTGAGCCTGAACTCCGTGATGGTGGACGGCACGGGCATGTGCGGCGGCTGCCGCGTCAGCGTCTCCGGCAAGAGCCAGTTCGCCTGCGTGGACGGACCGGAGTTCGACGCGCACCAGGTGGACTTCCAGAACCTCGCCAACCGCAACGCGATGTACCGCGAAATGGAGGCACGCTCGCTCCAGGAGTTCCTCGCCCACCCGGAGCGGGACCTCGACCTCGTCGCGGGCCACGAGTGCCGCCTGCTGGCCCAGGCCGACGAGTCGTCTCCCCCTGGAGCCCCGCGTGCACCGGAAGGAGCCGAGGCATGAAGAACCGCCTCACTCCGAAGGAGCGCGTGAAGATCCCGCGGCAGCGCATGCCGGAGCAGGAGCCACAGGCACGCCGCCACAACTTCCAGGAGGTCAACCTCGGCCTCGCGGCCGGCGTCGCCGCCACCGAGGCCTCGCGCTGCATCGAGTGCGCCGATCCCAAGTGCGTCAAGGGCTGCCCCGTCGGCGTCAAGGTCCGGGAGTTCGTCGAGCTCGTCGCGCAGCAGGACTACAAGGGCGCCGCCGCGAAGATGCGCGAGGACAACGTGCTCCCGGCCGTCACCGGCCGGGTCTGCCCGCAGGAAGACCAGTGCGAGGGCGCCTGCGTCATGGGCAAGAAGTTCGACCCGCTCGCGATTGGCTACCTGGAACGCTTCATCGCCGACTGGGAGGCCGAGTCCGGCGAGCTCGGGCTCCCGCCGCGCGCGCCCCTGACCGGCAAGAAGGTCGCGTGCGTCGGCAGCGGCCCCGCGTCGCTCACCGTGGCCGGCGACCTGGTGCAGAAGGGCCACGAGGTGACGGTGTTCGAGGCGTTGCACGAGATCGGCGGCGTGCTCGTCTACGGCATCCCGGAGTTCCGGCTGCCGAAGGACATCGTCCGCCGCGAGATCGCGAACATGGAGACGATGGGCGTCCGCTTCGAGACGAACGTCGTCGTCGGACGCACCGTCACCATCGACGAGCTGATGCAGGACGAGGGCTACGACGCCGTCTTCGTCGCCACCGGCGCGGGCCTCCCCAGGTTCCTGGGCGTGCCAGGGGAGAACCTGAACGGCGTCTACTCGGCCAACGAGTTCCTCTCGCGCGTCAACCTGATGAAGGCCTACCGCTTCCCCGAGTACGACGAGCCGATCTACGACTGCCGCGGCAGGAACGTGGCCGTGGTCGGCGGCGGCAACACCGCGCTCGACGCCATCCGCACCGCCCTGCGGCTAGGCGCCTCGAAGGCGATGATGCTCTACCGCCGCTCGGAGGCCGAGATGCCCGGCCGCGCCGAGGAGATCCACCACGCCAAGGACGAAGGTGTCGACATCCAGACCCTCACCCACCCGGTCGAGTTCCTGGGGGACGACAGGGGCTGGCTGCGCGCGGCGCGCTGCATCCGAATGGCGCTCGGCGAGCCCGACGAGTCGGGACGCCGGCGCCCGGTCCCCGTCGAAGGATCGGAGTTCGAGATCCCGCTCGACGTCGCGATCATCGCGGTGGGCACGGGCCCCAACCCGCTGGTGCAGTCGACGACGCCCGACCTCGCCACGAACAAGTGGGGCTACATCGCCGTCTCCGACCCGGAGACGCTGCGCACCTCGAAGCGCGGAGTCTTCGCCGGCGGCGACATCGTCACCGGCGCCGCGACGGTGATCCTGGCGATGGGCGCCGGCCGCAAGGCCGCCCGCTCGATCCACGACTACCTGACTACCGGCAACTGGTAGCGTTCCGCCGCAGAGACGATGGCCCACGGCACTGAGCCACAGCCGAAGGCCACGGGTAGCGGCGGAACCGGAGGGCTCCCGGGACGGGTCCCCGGTCGAGGCAGATGGACCCGTCACGGGATCCCGGTCCGCCGCGGAGACGATGGCCCACGGCTGAGCCACAGCCGAAGGCCACGGGTAGCGGCGGAACCGGAGGGCTCCCGGGACGGGTCCCCGGTCGAGGCAGATGGACCCGTCACGGGATCCCGGTCCGCCGCGGAGACGATGGCCCACGGCTGAGCCACAGCCGAGGGCGTTACAGCAGCTTGCGCTTCGCCGCGGCGCAGCGCAGCTCGTCGCGGAAGTCCGGGTGCGCGCAGGCGATCAGCGCCTTAGCCCGCTCCCGCAGCGAGCGGCCGCGCAAGTCCGCGACGCCGTGCTCGGTCACCACGTAGTGCACGTCCGCACGGCTCGTCACGACGCCGGCGCCCTCGGCGAGCGTGTCCACGATGCGCGAGACCGTTCCGCCCCGGGCCGTCGACGGCAGCGCGATGATCGGCCGGCCGCCGCGCGAGCGGGACGCCCCCCGGATGAAGTCGACCTGGCCCCCGAAGCCGGAGTAGACCTGTCGGCCCATCGAGTCGGCGCAGACCTGGCCGGTGATGTCCACCGAGATCGCCGAGTTGATCGCGACCATCTTGTCGTTGCGGGCGATCACGAACGGGTCGTTGACGTAGTCGCTCGGGTGGAACTCCACGAACGGGTTGTTGTCGATGAAGCGGAAGGTGCGCTTCGAGCCGAGCACGAAGGAGGCCACGATCTTGCCCTTGTGCAGCGTCTTGGCCTCGCCGGTCACGACCCCGCTCTCGAACAGCTCGACCACCCCGTCCGAGAACATCTCGGTGTGGATGCCGAGGTCGCGCTTGTCCTTGAGGTAGAGCAGCACCGCGTCGGGGATCTCGCCGATCCCCATCTGCAGGGTCGAGCCGTTCTCGATCAGCTCGGCCACGTTGCGGCCGATCGCGCGCGACACCTCGCTCACCGCGGTCGCCTGCGGCAGCTCGATCACCGGGCGGTCGATCTCGACCACGTGCGTCAGGCGCGAGGCGTGGATGAAGCAGTCCCCGAGCGAGCGCGGCATCTGCCGGTTGACCAGCGCCACCACGGCCCGCGCGCTCTCCGCGGCCGCCTTCGTGCACTCGACGCCGACGCCGTAGGAGCAGAAGCCGTGCTCGTCCGGGGGCGAGACGTGAATGAAGGCGACGTCCACGGGCAGCACGCGCGAGCGGACGAGGCCGGGGATCTCGGAGAGGAACACCGGCACCCAGTCGGCGCGGCCCTCGGCAATCGCCGTGCGCACGTTCGGCCCGGCGAAGAGCGCCCGGTGCCGGAACGACCCGGCGCAGGCCGGGTCCACGTGGGGCGCCGCGCCGAAGGTCAGCAGGTGCGTCACCTCGACGTCGCGCAGCTCCGGCGCGCGCGCCACGAGCGCGTTCAGCAGCTCCTCCGGGTTGTTGCAGCCGGCGTGCAGCCAGACGTGCTCGCCGGAGGCCACCGTGCGCACCGCCGCCTCGGCCGACGTGACCTTCCGCCTGTAGGCCTCGCTCCAGCTCACCGGCCCGCCTCGACCACGGGGGGGCAGAAGTCCACCCCGAAGGTCCGCGCCAGCGACTCGCTCGCGCAGCGGCCGCGGTAGAGGTAGGTGCCCCGCACCAGCTCGGGGTACTCCCGCAGCGCCGCGTCGATGCCGCCGTCCGCGACCGCCAGCAGGTACGGCAGCGTGGCGCTGGTGAGCGCGAGCGTCGCCGTGCGCGCGGCGCCCGACGGCAGGTTGGGGATGCACATGTGGAGGATGCCGTCCACCTCGTAGGTCGGGCTGCTGAAGCTGGTGGGGCGCGACGTCTCGAAGCAGCCGCCCATGTCGATCGACAGGTCCACCACGACGGTGCGCGGCTTCATCAGCCGCAGCATCGCGCGCGTCACGAGCACCGGCGCGCGCTGGGCGTGCACCGCGACGGCCCCCAGCACCAGGTCGGCGAAGCCGAGCGCCTTCTCGATGTTCGGCTGGGTGGCGAGCATGGTCGTCACCCCCTGCGGCAGCCTCTCGGCGGCGTCGCGCAGGTGGGAGACGCTGACGTCGAGCAGCGTCACGTGCGAGCCGAGCCCGAGCGCCGCGCGCGCGGCGGCCCGCCCCAGGACGCCCGCGCCCAGCACCACGAAGTTGGCCGGGGGCGCGCCGGGCACGCCACCGAGCAGGATCCCCTTGCCGCCGAAGTCGTTCAGCAGCAGCCCGCTGCCCAGGACCACGGCCAGGAAGCCCGCGATCTCGGACATCGACGTCCGCACCGGGGCCCGGCCCAGGTCGTCCTCGATCGCCTCCAGGCCGACGGCCGTCACCTGGCTCGCGGCGAGCGCGCGGAACTCCTCGGGGCGCGCCGCCGGGAGGCCCCAGAAGCCGAACACCACCTGGCCCTCGCCGAGCTCGCCGTACTCGGGCGGGTCGGGCGCGAACACCGAGGCGAGGAGCCCCGCGCGAGCGAACACCTCGTGGCGGCTGTACGCGATCTGCGCGCCCAACGCCTCGTAGTCCGACGTGGGATGCCCCGCGGCGAGGCCCGCGTCCTTCTCCACCCAGACGCGGTGTCCGCGCTGCACCAGCGTCCGCACGCCCGAGGGCGCGAGCGCCACCCGGTGCTCCCGCGGCCGCGCCTCTTTCGGAATCCCGATGTCCACGCTAGCTCGCGTGCAGCCGGCTGCGCAGGCCTTCGAGGATGCCGGTCAGCTTGCGACACTCGTCGCACGACACGTCCGTGGTGGGACACGGCGCGCCGTCCGCCTGCATCTCCGCGCAGCCCGGCGCCGCCACGAAATCGCACAGCTCGCCGACGAGCGTCGTCATCAGGTCGCGCAGGCGGCTCGGCGGGATCTCCCGCAGGGTGAGCAGCAGCTTCTGCTCCTCGGGGCTCAGGACGACGGGGCCTGGTGCGCTCATGCGTCCCCCTTCCCGGCTTCCGCGGCCTGCTGCGCGCCCCGGGCGAAAGCCTCCTCGTTGAGCGGGATGAGCGCGCACTTGTCGGACAGGGCCTGCCGGACCGCCGTCAGCAGGGTGTCCTTCGGGAAGAGCCGGGTCGCCTCCTGCAGCGCCCCGAGCGCCACGACGTTCTTCACGACGATCTTGCCGAGCCCGGCGGCGATCTGGGTGAACGGAACGCCCACCGCCTTCACGCCCGGCCGCAGCTGCGGCAGCGCCGGCACCACCGAGCTGTCGTAGACCACGACACCGCCTTCCGGCACGTGCGGCGCGAACTTCGCGACGCTCGGCGCGTTGAACGCCACGAGCACGTGGGGCTCCGGCGCCGCCGGCGAGAGCACCTCCTCGCGGGCGATGCGGACGTCCGCGTAGGACGTCCCGCCGCGGGACTCGGGGCCGTAGCTCGGGATGTGCGTCGCGTCGAAGCCCTCGTTGATCGCCGCGCGCGCGAGCAGCAGCGCCGCCGTCTGGGCCCCGTCGCCCCCGGCGCCGGCCAGCTTGACCGCGATGTCGTCGCCCCACGGCGTGCGCGGGAAGCCGTCGCAGAAGCGCGGGGCCGCCTCGCTCGAGCCGCCGATCACCTCCAGCATCTTCCCGGGCTCAAACGTCGGCGGCAGGGGCAGCGGCCACGCCTCCTCGCGCACCACGTCCTTCTTCACGCCGAGCGGGTAGCGAGGGACCATCTGCTCCTTCACCCACTTCTCGGTCTCGACGGGAGTGAGCTTGAGGTGGGTCGGGCACTCGGCCAGCACCTCGACGAAGGAGAAGCCCTTGCCCTCGACCTGCAGCCGGATCGCCTTCTTGATCGCCTTCTCCGCCTTCACCCGGTTCTTCGCGTCGTAGAGCGCCACGCGCTCGACGTAGATCGGCCCGTCGAGCCCCGCCATCAGCTCCGCCACCTTGAGCGGCTCGCCGGTGAAGAGCGAGCGGCCGTACGGGCTCGTGGCCGTCTTCTGGCCCATCAGCGACGT
>CAZMRX010000107.1:12120-12499 GCA_964568755.1 uncultured Acidobacteriota bacterium
GGCCATCTGCCCGCCCGTCATGCCGTAGATCGCGTTGTTGACGAAGATCACCGTGATCGGGAGGCCGAGCTGCGCGACGCTCAGGATCTCGGCGAGGCCGATGGAGGCGAGATCGCCGTCCCCCTGGTAGCTGATCACGATCGACTCGGGGTTCGCGAGCTTGTGCCCGAGCGCCACAGCCGGCGCGCGCCCGTGCGCCGCCTGCGTGTTGCCGACGTCGAGGTAGTAGTACAGGAACACGCTGCAGCCGACCGGCGAGACCGCGATCGTGCGGTCCTGGATCCCGAGTTCCTGGATCGCGTCGGCGATGTACTTGTGGGCGAGGCCGTGGCCGCAGCCCGGGCAGTAGTGGGTGGCGTGCCCTTTCAGGCCTTCGCCG
>CAZMRX010000107.1:12509-14549 GCA_964568755.1 uncultured Acidobacteriota bacterium
CGGCACCACCCGGAAACTGACTGGCCAGATCCCGAACATGCGGGCATAGCTGCAGAGATTCTGCAGCGCATAGACTAAGAACTCGAGGGTGCGCCGGGGGCTGAAGCGCTGGCGGCAGTGGGTGCTCTGCCCCTTCAGGCCGTCGCCGTGGCCGTGCCGCTCGAAGCGCTCGTAGAAGACGCCGCTCATACCGCCACCCCCTCGCGGCTGCGGGCCGCGCTCCCGGCGAGCACGCGCGCCACGATCTCGGCCTGCTGCGGCAGCACGCCGCCCTGGCGGCGCACGTGGTCGATCGGCGGAGCCTCGAGGTCCGCCTTGGAGACGGCCAGCCGCAGCTCGTCCTCGAGCTGTCCGCTGGACGCCTCGACCACCACGACGCGCTTCGCCTTCGCGAGCAGCGGCTCGAGCGCCTGGATCGGGAAAGGCCAGAGCGTGAGGGGCCGGAACAGGCCCGCCTTCACGCCCTGCCTCCGCAGCGTCTCGACCGCTCCCTTCGCCATCCGCGCGGGCGTGTTGCAGGCCACCACCAGCACCTCGGCGTCCTCGCAGCGGTAGAGGTCGGCGCGCTGCTCGGCTTGCGTGATCGCCGCGTACTTCGCGTCGAGGTGGACGTTGTGCGCCTCGAGATCGGCCTCTTCCAGCTGGATCGAGGAGACGAGGTTCCTGCGGTGGGCCGCGTCCCCCCAGACCGCCCACTCGGGGAGACCCGGCTTCAGCATCGTGGTCGGCAGCGTCACCTTGCCTGTCATCTGCCCCAGGTAGCCGTCGCACAGGACCACCACCGGGTTGCGGTACTTGAAGGAGAGCTCGAAGGCGAGGATCGTGAGATCCAGCATCTCCTGCGGGGTCGAGGGCGTGAGCACGACGGCGTACGTGTTGCCGTGGCCGAGGCCGCGGCACGCGAGCTTGATGTCCGCCTGCTCCGGCGCGATGTTGCCGAGGCCGGGCCCGCCGCGCATCACGTTCACGAAAACGCCCGGCAGCTCGGCGCCGACCATGTAGGAGATGCCCTCGAGCATCAGGCTGAAGCCGGGCGACGAGGTGAAGGTCATCGCGCGCAGCCCCGCTCCGCCGCAGCCGTACATCATGTTGACGGTGGCCACCTCGCTCACCGCCTGCACGAACACCCCGTCGAGCTTCGGCAGCAGCTTCGCCATCAGCTCCGCGCCCTCGGTGGACGGGGTGATGGGATACCCGAAGAAGTGCCGGCAGCCCGCGAGCAGGGCGCCGATCGAAGACGCGTAGGTGCCCTTGGTCACGAGCGGGCGCGTCTCCGGCAGCGCCAGGGGCTCGTCCGGTATCGCTCGCGGCTTCTCCGCCTCGAACGGCCGAGGCCCAAAGAGCTTCGCCGGGTCCTGCAGCTCGAAGTCCGGCGCCGGCTCCGGCGCGAGGCCGTAGGGCTCGGGGCAGGCGGTCATGCACAGGCCGCAGGCCGAGCAGTTCTCGAGGTCCAGGACCACGGGAATCAGTCCCGTTCGAGGGTCGATCTCGGTTCCCATCTCGATGCAGTGGCGGGCACAGGCTTCGATGCAGCGTCCACAGCCCTTGCAGTACTGCGGCAGCAGGAAGGGCTTGGGCTTCTCGACGGTCGTGGGCATGCCTTCGGGTCCTCTCCGGGGTCCAAAAGGTGCAAACTCCTCGCCAGGGCCCAAGTGCCGTCGATCGTGGGCATTCCGGCAGCCGATCGCCTGGCAGAGCGCAAGGCTTGCGCGGAACCAGCTATGGGCCGGAACAGGGTTCCGGGGGGCGGTGCGTGCCGATCGACGTCAGGCGGCGGCTTCGGCGGCCGCCAGCTCGACGCCTTGCGGCGCGGTGCGCGTCTTCGCGACGACCAGGTAGACGGCCGGCACCACGAACAGGGTGAACAGTGTGCCGATCACCATGCCGCTCACCAGCACGATGCCGATGCTGTTGCGCGCTCCGGCACCGGGACCAGCGGCGAGCACGAGCGGGAAGAGGCCCATCACCGTCGCCGCAGTCGTCATCAGGATCGGCCGCAGCCGGGTGGCGGAGGCCTCGACCACCGCCGCGAGCTTGCTC
>CAZMRX010000108.1:0-14422 GCA_964568755.1 uncultured Acidobacteriota bacterium
TTCAAGCTCGAGGTCGCCGCGGTGTCCGAGACGGTCACCGTCACCGGCGAGTCCCCGATCATCGACGTCGCGAGCACCACGACGGGCGTCAACGCCACCGCCGACATGTTTCAGCGTCTCCCGGTCCAGCGCGACATCTACGCGATCGCGCGCGTGGCCCCGGGCACGCAGGACGACGGCGTCGGCATGATGTCCTACGGCTCGACCGGCGCCGAGAACGCCTACATCATCGACGGCCTCAACACCACGGGCGTCGAGGTCGGCGACAAGGGCAAGACGCTCAACTTCGACTTCGTCGAGGAGATCGAGATCAAGACCGGCGGGCTCCCGGCCGAGTACGGCCGCATGACCGGCGGCATCATCAACGTCCTCACCAAGTCCGGCGGCAACAACTTCAAGGGCGACCTGTTCGGCTTCTACGAGGGCGGCGGGCTGCAGAGCGACGACAGCACAGCGGCTGACCGGCCCGAGACGACGACGCAGGTCACCGACATCGACAACCGCTGGGACTTCGGCGGCGACCTCGGCGGCTACCTGGTCAAGGACAAGCTCTGGTTCTTCGGCGCCTACAACCGCACCAACCGCACCGACGACGTCACGGTGATCCGGACCCTGACCTCACCCGGCAGCCCGGGCATCGGCTCGGTGATCCAGCGCGACACCAAGCGCGACCTGTTCGCCGGCAAGCTGACCTGGAGCCCCAGCCCGAACCACACGTTCGTCGGCTCGGTCTTCGGCGATCCCGGCGAGATCTCGGGCCCGGTGTTCAACATCGCCGGCCCCGAGGTGACCTGGAACGGCGTGAACAACATCGGCAGCACGGACTTCGTCGCGCGTTATGACGGCATGCTCAGCAGCACGTTCCTGGTGCGCGCCATGTACGGCCTGCACAAGGAGAAGAACACGCTCGACGGCGCCGGCCGGTCGGTGGCGCAGATCCTCGACCAGACCGTCAGCCCGACGGCCTTGTCGAACGGGTTCGGCTTCTTCCAGGACCAGGACTTCTCGCGCGACGTGCTCAAGCTCGACATGACCAAGTTCCTGGGCAAGCACGAGATCAAGATCGGCGGCGACTACGAGCTGACGAACACCACCAGCGAGAACTACCAGGGCGGCGCCGGCCAGCGCATCTACAAGCTCATCCAGCGCTCGACCGGGATCATCTACTACCGCCACCGCTACTACGTCGACGACCAGGCCCCGGGCTTCAACCGCGACGACCCCTCCACCTGGCAGATCGCGGCGCCTCAGGTTGCCGAGCCTCGCTCCAAGGGCTACTCGGCCTACCTGCAGGACAGCTTCAAGGTGACGCCGTACTTCACGCTGAACCTGGGAGTCCGCTACGAGGTCCAGGACGTTCAGAACCGCTTCAACGAGACCGCCTTCAAGCTCGACGACAACTGGGCGCCGCGGCTCGGCTTCATCTGGGACGTGACGAAGACGGGCAAGAGCAAGCTCTACGCCAACTACGGCCGCTTCTACGAGAACATCCCGCAGGACATCAACATCCGCGCGTTCGGCGGCGAGGCGGTCTGCTTCTGCTACAACTTCAGCGCGAACGCGGCCGACACGGCCTCCAACCCGCTGGCGCCGGCACGCTCGACGCTCCTGGGCGGCGCGACGCCGGTCGACCCGGAGCTCAAGGGCCAGTACATCGACGAGTACCTGGCCGGCTTCGAGTACGAGGTGGCGCCGAACTTCGTGCTCGGCACGAAGTTCACCTACCGCAACCTGGGCCGCGTGATCGAGGACTTCCTCGTCGTCGAAGAGGGCCACTACTTCATCGCCAACCCCGCCGAGGGGACGTTCGGCAAGGAGCTGACCTTCTACGACTACGAGCCCGTCCCGGCGGTCAAGGCCAAGCGCCAGAACTACAGCGTCGAGCTCACGGCACGCAAGCGCTTCTCGAACAACTGGCAGCTGCTGGCGAGCTACGTCTGGAGCCAGCTCGAGGGCAACTACGACGGCCTGTTCCAGAACTCGACCGGCCAGCTCGACCCGAACATCAACTCGGCCTTCGACTACGCCGACTTCCTGATCAACGCCCAGGGCCCGCTGTCGGCCGAGCGCAAGCACCAGTTCAAGCTCGACGGCAGCTACCAGTTCTCGGGCGCTCTCGACGGCCTGAACTTCGGGCTCAGCACCTGGTACTACTCCGGCCTGCCGCTGAACGCCTACGGCTACTCGCAGGGTTACGCGAACTGGGAGTACTTCGTGGCGCCGCGCGGCTCCGTTGGCCGGGGTCCCAGCGACTGGGAGACGGACATCCACCTCAGCTACCCGATCAAGCTGGGTGACCGGTCGCGGCTGACGGTGGTCGCGGACGTGTTCAACCTGTTCAACCGCCAGGCGATCGTCCAGTACGACGAGCGCTACAACCTGGTCTCGGACGGCGACCCGTGCGCCGGCATCCCGAGCAACATCTGCGGCGCAGGCGGCGGTATCGCGTACATCCCCGGCTCGATCGAGCCCGCCGGCGTCGTTCCCAACCCGCGTGCGACCGCGACGAACCCCGACTATCTCAAGAAGGGCATCGCGTTCACGCAGCCGCGCAGCATCCGCCTCGGGGTCCGCTGGACGTTCTAGGCTGACCTCGTCCGGAAGACGCACGGGGGCCCCGTTCGCGGGGCCCCTTTTCTTTCTATACTGCGATCCCACACATGCCCGCATCCCGTCGTAAAGTTTTCGTCGTCGGCGTCGCCGTCGCGGCTACGCTGGTCATGCTCGCCGTGGCCCTCGCTCCACGCCTGTCGCGCCCCGGGGGCGGGGGATCGCTGCCGCCGGGCGCCGCCACCGTTGCCGCCATCGCAGAGGCCAGCTCTCCCGGGCGGCCCGTGATCTTCGTGGGCCTCGACGGGGCGGACTGGCAGCTCCTCGACCGGCTGATCGCGGACGGCAGCATGCCCGAGCTGGGCCGGCTCGTGAAGGAAGGAGCCTCCGGCGTCCTCGAATCTCAGCACCCGCCGCTGTCTCCCCTGCTGTGGACGACGATGATGACGGGCCTCGGCCCGCTCGACCACACCATCCTCGACTTCACGCGCTTCAACCCCACGACGGGCACGAAGGAGCCCATCACGAGCGACGAGCGCCGCGAGCCCGCCGTCTGGAACATGGCCTCCTGGGCCGGCCGCCGCACGTTGACCGTCGGGCTGTGGGCCACCTATCCCGCGGAGCCGGTGAACGGCACGCTCGTGTCCGACCGCCTGTTCACCTTCCTCTTCAAGGAGGAGACGCCGCCGCCAGGTGTGGTCTATCCCCCCGCCGCGGAGGCCGAGGCGCGCGAGATCCTGCGCAAGGCCGAGGCCGAGACGGGCCTCGCCCAGCTGCGGGAGTACCTGCCGTGGCTCGACGACGCCGAGTACGCGCGGCATCGCGACACCCACGAGCCCTACGCGCACCCGGTGAGCGCGCTGCGTCGCATCCTCGTCGAGACCCGCGTCTATCACGAGGTCGCGACCGCGGCGCTGCGCCGCGACAAGCCGGACCTGGCCGTCGTCTACTTCCAGGGCACCGACAGCGTCGGCCACGTCTTCGCGCCCTTCGCCCCGCCGCGCCAGCCGGAAGTCGACGCCCAGGAGTACGAGCGCTACAACCAGGTCCCCGCCCGCTATTTCACCTACGTCGACCGGTTGCTCGGCGAGTACCGGGCGATCGCCGAGTCGTCGGGCGCCGTCCTGGTGCTCGGCTCCGATCACGGGTTCACGTGGGGCGAGGGCCGGCCGACCCGGCTCTCGAGCTTCGCTCACGCGACGGCCGCCAAGTGGCACCGGAAGGAGGGGATCTACCTGCTCTACGGGCCGGGCATCGCCGCGGACGCAACGGCCGCCCACCCGCACCGGGGCGGCATCGCCCAGGTGTGCGCCACGCTGTTGACACTCTCGGGGCTGCCGCCCGGCAAGCGGCTGGGCTGGCCGCCGCTGCCCCCGCTGCCCGAGCCGGCCGCCGCGCGCGTCGACTACCACTCCCACTATCGCCGGCCGACCGCGGTGGCCGCGAGCGCCACGGGCGGCGACGCGGAGGCGCTCGAGAAGCTGCGGGCGCTGGGCTACATCGGCGCGAGCGAGTCGGCCTCCGCGCCCGAGGAGGCGCGCCGTTCCGGCTCGACGCGCACCGCGGGCTCGTACAACAACGAGGCGCTGCTGCTGAAGGGCGACGGCAAGCGCGATCGGGCGGTCGCGGCGTTCGAGAAGGCGCTCGAGATCGACCCCAAGCTGGCCTCCGCCGCCTGGAACCTGAGCGACCTGCTGCATGCCGAGGGCAAGGAGCTCGACCGCTCGGACACCCTGCTTCTGACTTCGTTCGCCCACGGCCTTCCCGACGGCACGCGGCTGCTGGTCGGCCGCGCGATCGGCTACCAGCGCAGCGGCGACGGCGAGCGGAGCCTGCGATTGATGCGGCAGGCCTCGGTCGCTCGTCCGGACGAACCGGAGGTCTGGCTGTTCCTCGGCCGCTACGAGGTGGGTGCGGGCCGCTGCCCCGAGGCCGTGCAGTCCTTCCGGAAGGCCGCCGCGCTCGACCGCGACAACGCCGCCGCCCACGCGTCGCTCGGCCTCGCCCAGCTCTGCGCGGGCGACCCGGCGGGCGCGACGACGTCGCTGCAGCGGTCGCTCGCGCTCGACCCGAACCAGCCGAGAGTCCGCGCTTTCCTGTCGCAAGTCTCGAGGAAGGGACCATGAAACTCGCGCTCGCCGCACTTGCCGCCGTCGTCCTCGCCGCGCCAGCCGTGCTCGCCGCCGCCGCCGAGGACGCCCGCAACGCCCAGGAAGCCGTCAAGCACTACCGCGCCGGCAAGGACGCGCTCGCGAACGAGAGGTTCGCCGAGGCGGAGACGGAGTTCCGCCTGGCGGTGAAGCTCGACCCGCTGCTCGTCGCCGCCCACCACGGGCTGGGCCAGACGATGATGGCGACCCGGCGCTATCCCGACGCCGTGACGGCCTTCCTGGCGGCGCGGGAGGCCTTCGCGCGGGGCCAGGTGCTCGCGGCGAGCGACGAGATGTCCACGCAGCGGAGGCTGGACGAGCAGATCAAGGCCCTCCAGGACGACGTCAGCGCCGCGCGGCGGCAGTCGAGCGGCCCGAATGCTTCGGCGATCCAGTCCGCGATCCTGCGCAACGAGGACCAGATCAAGACGCTGCAGTCGATGCGCAAGCGTGGCGGCGAGGGTCCGCTGCCGACGCCGCACTGGCTGTCGTTCGCGCTCGGCAGCGCCTACTTCCGGGCGGGCGACCTGGCGAACGCCGAGAAGGAGTACCGGGCGGCGCTCGCGGAAAAGCCCGACCTGGGCGAAGGCCACCTCAACCTCGCCGTGGTCCTGATGCTGACCGGGCGGCTGGACGACGCCGACCGTGAGGTGGCCCTCGCCGAGAAGGCAGGCCTCAAGGTCCCGCAGGGCCTGAAGGACGAAATCCAAAAGAAGCGAAGCTCGCCATGATGCTCTGGTGCAGCATCAGAGCATCTTGACATCACTGAGCCGAATCAATAACATCGAGGCGTGCGAACGACCCTGCAGATCGACGAGGATGTCCTTCGCGTGGCCCGTAGCCTCGCACGGAGCGAGGGCAAGACGATAGGGCAGGTGGTGTCGGACCTCGCCCGTAAGGGTCTCCGGCCGGTTCGGGGCAGGCCGACGGATCGGACAGGCATACCCACGTTCGACGTCCCGCCGGACGCCCCGGCGCTCACGCCCGAGATGGTCCGTCGGGCCCTCGAGGACGTGGAGTGATCGGGCTGCCCGACGTCAACGTCCTGGTAGCACTGGCCTGGCCCAACCACGTACACCACGAGCAGGCGCGTGAATGGTTCGCGGCAAACCACTCGAACGGCTGGGCGACATGCCCCGTCACCGAGAGCGGGTTCGTCCGGGTGTCGTCGAACCGCCGTGTGACTCCCGTGGCGACGAGCCCCTCCGAGGCGATTCAAGTGCTGCGTGGGCTGACGGCGCTCGACGGCCACACGTTCTGGACGGATGAAACCTCGATGGCGCGCTCCCGCTGGATAGCAGCGGAGAAGCTGGTCGGCCACGGCCAGGTGAGCGACGCCCACCTGGTTGCCGTGACGCTGAGCCGAGGCGGGCGGCTCGTGACGTTCGACGGTGGAATCGCGCAGATACTGCCGCCCGGCGCGGCCCGAGAGACCCTGATGCTGCTGGCGTCCTGACCGCGCAGAGGATGTCAGCCGCGTAGCCGCTCGAGCGCGAGGCGCGCGGCTTCCTGCTGGGCCGTCTTCTTCGACGGGCCCTCGCCGGTCGTGACGGTGCCGTCGTCCAGCCGGCACTCGATCCGGAACTGCCGCTCGTGGCTCGGCCCCGCCTCGCTCACCACGGTATACGCCGGCAGCGGGCGCCCCTGCCCCTGCAGCCGCTCCTGCAGCAGGCTCTTCGGGTCCTCACTCGCGCTGTCGGGTGCCGCGAGATCGCCCGCGAACTCGGCCTCCACGAAGCGGCGGGCCGCCTCGAAGCCGCCGTCCAGGTAGAGCGCCGCGACCACCGCCTCGTAGGCGTCCGCCCACAGCGCGGCCTTGGCGCGGCCGCCCGTCTTCTCCTCCCCACGCCCGAGCCGCAGCAGCGGCACGAGCCCTAGCGCCTCGGCCCGCCGGGCCAGGCTCGCGGCCTTGACGAGCGCGGCCCGCCTGCGGCTCTTGCGGCCCTCGCTGCCCTCGGGATCGTGGCGGTGCAGCAGGTCGGTGACGGCGAGCCCGAGCACCGCGTCGCCGAGGAACTCGAGCGGCTCGTTGTCGCGGCCCCGGTCGGCGGCCTGCGACTCGTTCGCCTGGCTCGCGTGCGTCAGCGCCCGGTCGAGCAGCGCCAGGTCGTGGAAGCGGTGGCCAAGGCGCCCGGCGAGGCCCGCGAGCAGCGCCTCGCGCTCGCCCGTCACGCGGCCCGCTCCTCGGGCACCACCTTCAGCACGACCAGCGTCATGTCGTCGTGCGGCAGCGCGTCGCCCACGAAGCGCCGCACCTCCTCGAGGATCCGCTCGCGCAGCTCCTCGCTGCCCAGGCTGCCGCTTTCCTCCAGGATCCGGCGCAGCCGGCCCTCGCCGAACAGCTCGGACGCGGGGTTCATCGCCTCGGACAGCCCGTCGGTGAAGAACAGGAAGAAGTCGCCCGGCTCGAGCGCGACCTCGTTCTCCTCCAGGATCGCCTCGAAGCGCTCGCCGGCATCGAGCCCGAGGCCGAGCCCCGCCGGAGCGAGAATCGCGGTGCGGCCGGTGCGGGCCTGCATGTGGATCATCGGGTTGTGGCCCGCGCGCGCGTAGCGCATGCGGCGCGCGGCCGTGTCGACCACGGCGTAGGTCATGGTGACGAAGCTGCGCGCGTCCATGTTCGCGCTCAGGATGCGGTTGGCCTCCGCGAGCAGCCGCGCCGGCGACTCGTAGATGCGCGACAGCGACAGCACCAGGCCCTTGAGCTCCGCCATGTAGAGGGCGGCCGAGGTGCCCTTGCCCGAGACGTCGGCCACCAGCACGCCCATCCGCGTCGGGCCGAGCGGCAGCAGGTCGTAGTAGTCCCCGCCCACCTCGGCGGCCGGCAGGCAGAGAGCGGCGATCCTGATGCCCGGCACGCTCACCAGCCCCTCGCCCGGCAGCAGGCTCATCTGGATCTGGCGCGCGATGCGCAGCTCCTCCTCGAGCCGCTCCTGCTCGGCCTGCTCGCGCATCAGCTGCTGGATGCCGCGCGACATCAGGTTGAAGGAGGCGGCGAGGTCGCCGAGCTGGTCGCGCGAGTGCACCTTGATCACGTGCGCGAAGTCGCCCTCGCGCAGCTTCTGGGTGCCGACCGAGAGCGCGTGCACGCCGCGCGTGATCGAGCGCGCCAGCATCAGCCCCAGCGCCAGCGCCACGCCGTACATCACGACGAACACGCTGCCGACGATGCCGAGCGCGTAGAGCAGCAGGTCGGGGACGTTGCGTCCGCTCGCGTCCCTCGGCAGCTGGATCGGGGCCAGCCGCCGGACCAGCAGCAGCGGGTCGTACTGGATCGCCCAGGGCGTGCCGGCGAGCGCACCCGTCTCGCCGCTCTCCCACGCGGTGCGGTCCGGCAGCGCCACGAACAGCAGGCCCTTCGGGTTGCTCGGCGTCAGCCTGCGGCCGCCGGCCTCGATCGTCACCGGCTGCCGGGTCCGGTGCTCCACGCGCACTCCGCCGCTCCTCGCCTCCGGCTCGTCCCGCACCTCGATCTGCATCTCGCTCCGCGCGAGCACGTGAATCGTGGTGCGGCGCTCGATCTCGGCCAGGAAGACGTCGTCGACGGGCAGCTCCAGGAGCAAGGCGGCGCCCTTCTCCTTCCAGACGGCACGCAGCACCTCGTCCGGCGGCTCGCCCTCCCTCGCGCGCGGCACCAGGCCCTCGAAGGACGGGCCCGCGAGCCAGCCGGGCAGCGAGCGCGGCGCGTCGCCGGAGCTCGCCGCCACCCGGTCCCCGCGCCACAGCGTGAAGGCGAGGGCGGGGTGCAGCGCCCGGGCGGCGTCGAGCCGCGCGGGCAGCGCGCGCGCCGCCTCCGCGTCGCTCTCCGGCAGGCCGGCGAGGCCCGCGCGGGCCGTCGCCAGCAGCACGTCGGAGGCGCGCTCGACCTCCGCCGTCACGACCCGCGACGCGGTGAGGCCGAGCAGCAGCACACCGGCCACCGCCATGAACAGCGTGAGCAGCACCACCGGCACCAGCGCGATGAACAGGTACGACACGATCAGCTTGGTGCGGATGCGCCAGAGCAGCCGGTCGGCGAGCCAGCGCACCGCCCGCCAGCCGAGCCAGGCGAGGAACAGCCACAGCACGACGCCCGCCGGCACGGTCAGCGCCCGGGGCAGGCCGAAGCCGGCGAGCGAGAGCAGCCCGTCGAGCAGCCGGACGCCGAACGCGACGACCACGACGCGGCCGGGCCAGCGGGCGGTGAAGAAAGCACGCGCTCGCGCGGGCAGGCTCTGGCGGGGCGCCTTGGGAGCTTCGAGCAGCAGGGGCCGGATCATGAGGACGAGATCAATCTAGCACCGGGAGGGCGCGGCCACGTGAGCGCCATCGCCGACGGCGAGCGCTTCACCAGATGGTGCGCGTCGTTGACAGCTTCCGAGGGGTCCGCTACGGTGGCTGGTGGCATGCTGCTGGCTTCTTTGATGCTCACGCTCGCGCTCGAGGTCCCCCCGGCCGACCTGGCCGTGGCGGGCGTGGTGATGAGCGGCACCGCCGCCCGCTCGACGGCGATCCTGACCTCCGGGGGCAAGACGCGAGTCGTCTCCGTGGGAGACACGGCATTCGGCGGCCGGGTCGTGTCGGTGAGCCCGGAGGCGGTGGCGCTCGACTTCGACGGCGAGCGGCGGGTGCTGCGCCTCCCCAACGCCGCGCAGGTGACCGGACGGACCGCTCCCCCGCCGGCCGCAGTTCCGGCGCCTCGGACCGGCCCGGCCGAGGACCCGGAAACCCCGGCCCGATCGATGGAGCGGGTCGAGGTCCAGCGCCGGCTTGGGGACGAGATCCCGCGCATCCTCGCGGAGACGGCCGTCACGCCCGTGCTGGAGGACGGCCGGGTGGTGGGCGTCCAGGTGGCGCGGCTGCCCGAGGGCAGCCTGCTCACGGACGCCGGCCTGCGGGCCGGCGACGTGATCACCCAGATCAACGGGACCGAGATCGACGGCATGGCGACCCTGATCGGCCTGTGGCCGCGGCTGCAGACCGCGAGCGAGCTGCGCGCGGTGGTCGTGCGCAACGGGCAGCCGGTCTCGCTGCTCGTCTCCCTGAAGTAGATTCCGCTCGGGGCTGCTGACGCTTCGGCGTGCGCGCGCCGCGCCGCCCTCCTGCGCTGTCTTGATGCGATAATGCGCGCACCCTAGACGAGGTGACCATGGGATTCGCGACCGACTGCATCCATGCCGGCCAGCAGCCGGACCCCACGACGGGAGCGGTGAGCGTCCCCATCTACCAGACCTCGACCTACGTCCAGGAGGGCATCGGCCAGCACAAGGGCTACGAGTACGCGCGCACGCACAACCTGACCCGGCGCTCGCTCGAGAAGAACCTCGCGGCGCTCGAGGGCGGCACGGACGCCTACTGCTTCGCCTCCGGCATGGCTGCGACGCAGGCGGTGCTGACGCTGGTGAAGGGCGGCGGGAAGGTCGCCGTGTGCGACAACGTCTACGGCGGGACGCACCGCTTGTTCACCAAGATCCTGGCCAACTACGGGGTCGAGTTCGCGTTCGTCGACGCGACCGACCCGGGCGCGTTCGCCGCCGAGGCCGGGCGCTTCGACATGCTCTGGCTCGAGTCGCCCACGAATCCGATGATGAAGATCTGCGACATCCGAGCGCTCGCCGAGCTCGCGAAGAAGCAGGGCGCGATCCTGGTCGTGGACAACACCTTCATGAGCCCGTTCTTCCAGAAGCCGATCGCACTCGGGGCCGACATCGTGGTGCACTCGACCACGAAGTTCCTGAACGGGCACTCGGACAGCGTCGGCGGGGTCGCGATCGTCAGGGACGAGAAGCACGCGCAGTGGTTGCAGTACGTGCAGAACGCGATCGGCGCGATCCTGTCGCCCTTCGATTCCTGGCTCACGCTGCGGGGCACGAAGACGCTGCACGTGCGCATGCCGCGCCACGAGGACAATACCTGCATCGTCGCCCCCTTCCTCTACAACCACAAGAAGGTGGAGCGGGTGCTGTGGCCCGGCTTCCCGGACCATCCCGGTCACCTGGTGCACAAGCACCAGGCGACCGGCTTCGGCGCGCTCGTCTCGTTCGACCTCGGCACGCTCGACGCAGCCAAGAAGGTGCTCTCGCGGGTGCGGCTGTGTGCGCTCGGCGAGAGCCTGGGCGGCGTCGAGACGCTGATCTCGCACCCCGCCACCATGACCCACGCCGGCTACACCCAGGAGCAGCGCGAGGGCCTCGGCATCACGAACGGCCTCGTCCGCATCAGCGTCGGCTGCGAGGACCCCGCCGACATCGTTGCGGACCTCGAGCAGGCCCTATCCGTCCTGTAACGGGCAACCTCCTGACGCCCGAGCCTAGGACGCGTTGTCGTCCAGCCACTCCAGGTACGCCTGGTTGCCGCCGCTGATCTCGAGCGCCACGAGCTCGGGCAGCTCGTAGGGGTGTAGCTCCGCGAGCGCCGCCCGCAGCGCCGGGAGCCGCTCCGCGCGCGTCTTGATCACCAGCAGCCGCTCCTCGTCGCGGCACAGCTCGCCCTTCCAGCGGTAGTGCGAGACGACACCCGGCACCACGTTGACGCACGCCGCCAGCCGCCGCTCGACGAGCGCCCGCGCGAGGCGGTCGGCGTCCTCGGCCGACCCCACGCTCGAGAGCGCCACGACTCGCTCGCTCATCCCCGTGCCCGCGCCTCGACCGCGCGCCACTGCGCGGCGGTGATCGGCACCACCGACAGCCGGCCCTGCCGGACCAGCGGGCTGTCCTCGAACTCGGCGAGCGCCTTGATCTCGGCGAGCGTGACCGGCCGCGCGAGCGGCGCGCGCGCCTCCACGTCCACCACCACCAGCTTGCCCTCGGGGTACTTCGGGTCCGGATAGGCCGCGCGCACGACCTCGGCGATTCCGACGACGGCCTTCTCGTCGCCGGTGTGGTAGACGAGCACGCGCTCGCCCGCCTTCATCGCCGCCAGGTTTCGCAGCGCCGCCGGGTTGCGCACCCCGTCCCAGCGAGCGCGTCCCGCCTTCGCGAGCGCGTCCCACGAGTAGTCACCAGGCTCGGTTTTCAGCAGCCACATCGGATTGCCTCCCCGCCTCGCCCGAATCTTACCGCGCACCGCGGAGCCCGCGACGCCGCGGCCGTGCGCCCGCACATGCGCGCACGCGCGCGCCAGCAGAAAGCGCTTGACTCGCGGGCGATGCTTCCGTAATCTTGCAGTGCTTTTTGGAGATTGCACTGTAAGAAATGGCGCTCACACCCGACGACATTCGCCAGCGCGTGAGGGCGAGGCTCCAGGAGCAGCGCACGCTCGTCGAGGAGCTGCTGCGCCGCCGCGAGCAGCTCGCGGGATCGCTGTTCGTGCGCTTCGGGGTCTGCGGCAAGCCGGGCTGCGTCTGCCGCACCGGGCAGAAGCACGGCCCGTACTACGTGCTCTCCACGCGCAGCGGGGGCAAGGGCGGCTTCGCCTACCTCGAGGCCGACCGCCTGCGCGACGCGCGCGAGCTCGTGAAGTCCTATCGCGAGTACCGCGCCGGCATGCGGCGGCTGCGAAAGGTCAACGAGCTGCTCGTCGCGCTGCTGCGGCGCTACCAGGAGGCCACGACCCGCCAGGGAAGCCGGAGGGTGGGCGTGGGTCTCCAGGCTCAGGTTTAGAAAAAGTGAGCTATAGTCGAAGTTTATCGGTAGTTGTTAAAGCGAAGGATCAAGTGAGGGACGACGCGCCGCGAAGCGAGCCCGGAGCCCGGATGCGGGCGTGGGTGCTGGGGACCGTGATCGCCCTCGTGGCGCTCGGCGTCGGGTCGGTCTTCGGCGATCGCGGGATCCTGAGCATGCTGGGCGAGCGCGAGAAGGTCGAGGCGCTCCAGGGCGAGCTCGACGAGCTGCGCGCCGAGAATGCCCGGCTCTCGGCCGAGATCGAAGGCCTGCGCACGAGCCCGCGCGCGATCGAGCGTCTCGCGCGCGAGGAGCTCGGCCTCGCCCGGGCGGACGAGACGGTCTTCCTGATCCGCGAGACCGACCCGGGCGACGCGCCCTGAAGCAGGCGCCTCGCTAAAACCCTTGAGGGGAGCGCCTGAAATGCGCTTCGCCCTTGACACCATGGCGACAAACGCGATTAGATGGGGCCGCGTTTTGAAGCTCCGAACTCCTGAGGAGGATTGAACTCGATGGCAAAGGCGATGACCAAGTCGAAGATCGTGGCCGCGGTTGCTGAGAAGTCCGGCATTTCCAAGAAGCAGACCGCGCTCGTTCTCGAGACCCTGGCCCAGATGGCGTACAAGGAAGCCAAGAACGGCTTCACGTTCCCGGGCGTCGGGAAGCTCGTCGTGCGCAGCTACAAGGCCCGCATGGGCCGCAACCCCCAGACGGGCGAGGCGATCAAGATCCCTGCCCGCAAGCGGCTGAAGTTCGTGGTGGCCAAGGCCGCCAAGGACGCCTGCCTGTAGCACCGGGCGAGTCGTTCCGGAACTGCAGTCTGAGGGCGCGGGCAAGGTCCCGCGCCCTTCGTATTTCCGAGGGGCAGGCGGCACGCCGCCTGCGCGATTGCGCCGTCGGGCGGCCCGCACATAGAGTGAGCGCCCATGCCTGACACGCCCGACGCCGGGATCTCCGACGACGAGCTCGTCGGGCGGGTTCTGGACGTGGTTCGCCAGCTCGCGCGCGAGACGGGCGGCGCGCGCGCCGAGCGCGCCGTCTCCGCCTCGGCATCGCTCGAGCGCGAGGTCGGCCTCGGCAGCCTCGAGCGCGTCGAGCTCGTCGCGCGCCTGGAGCGGGCGTTCGGCCGGCCGCTCGACGACGCCTGCCTCGCCGTGGACACCGCGGACGGCCTCGCGCGCGCCGTACGGGAGGCCGTTCCCGGCGAGCCGCTGCGCCTGCCCGAGCGCGCCAGCGCCCTGGGCGCGGCGAGTGCCATCGGCGCCGGCGTCGAGACGCTCGGCCACTCGCTCTGGCGCCACGCCGAGCTCGACCCCGCGCGCGTGCACGTCTTCCTGCGCGGCGAGGAGAAGTCCACGCCCGAGCAGGAGATCACGTACGGCCGGCTCCGCGACGCGGCGGCCGCCGTCGCGGGCGGCCTGCGCGAGCGCGGGGTCGGACGCGGCGACACCGTCGCGCTGATGCTCCCCACGGGACTCGACTTCCTGCGCTCCTTCTTCGGCATCCTGCTGCTGCGCGCGATTCCGGTCCCGATCTACCCGCCGCTGCGCCTGGACCGCCTGGAGGAATACGCGAGCCGGCAGTCCGCGATCCTGAAGGACGCCTCCGTCGCGCTGCTGGTCACGATCGCGCGGGCGCGACCGGTCGTGAGCCTGCTCCAGCCGGCAGTGCCCACGCTGCGGGACGTCGTGACGGCGGACGAGCTCGCCGCCGCCGGCGCCCCGGTGGCGGGCCCCGACGGCGACGGCTCGGACCCGGCCTTCGTGCAGTACACCTCCGGCAGCACGGGCCAGCCCAAGGGCGTGCTGCTCACCCACGCCAACCTGCTCGCCAACATCCGGGCGATCGCCCGGGGCCTCGAGATGGAGCCCCTCGACGTGGGCGTCAGCTGGCTGCCGCTCTACCACGACATGGGCCTGATCGGCGCCTGGCTCAACTGCCTGCACAACGGCCTGCCGCTCACGTTGATGCCCCCGACGGCGTTCCTGGCGCGGCCCGAGCGCTGGCTCTGGGCGATCCACGAGCGGCGCGCGACGCTCTCGGCCGCCCCCAACTTCGCCTACGAGCTGTGCGCGCGGCGGATCGGGGAAGACGCGCTCGAGGGGCTCGACCTCTCGTCCTGGCGCGTGGCGCTGAACGGCG
>CAZMRX010000109.1:0-14339 GCA_964568755.1 uncultured Acidobacteriota bacterium
CCGTGCTCGCGGAGACGCGGCGCGGCGACGACTCGTTTCACGAGATCCCCTGGCCGGACTCGCTGCGGGCCCTGGGCGAGCGGCTCGGGCGCGGTGGCGAGCCGGACGCCGGCTTCCCGGTGCGTCCCGGGGCCGTGCTCGAGCAGCCGCTCGGGCTGGTGCTGCCGCTGTTCGGCGCGCTCCAGGCGCAGGGCGGCGCGGGGCGGCTCCGCCCCAGCGTCGACGGGCTGGTCGTGGTGCAGCTCGACGAGGCGTACCTGCGCGAGCGCCTGATGCCGCGGCTCGCCGAGGCGCACCTCGGGCCGGCGGCGAGCAGCCCGTTCGTGGTCGCGATCCTGCGGCGCGCGGACCGGAGCGTCTTCTACGCGAGCGAGCCGGATGCCACGGGCAAGGACCAGCGCACGGGCGACGTCGAGCTCGCGCTGCCCGGCCGCGGCCGCGGCCCCCTCCCCGAGAGCGCGGACAGCGGTCCCCCCGGGGAGCCTTCCGCCCGCGCGGCGGAGCCGCGGCCGCTCGCGGACGACGGCGCCTGGCTGCTGGTGGCACGGCATCGCGGCGGCTCGTTCGAGGCGGCGGTCGCGGCCGTGCAGCGCCGCAACCTCGCGACGGGCTTCTTCGTCCTGGCGCTGCTCGTCGCCACGGCGCTGCTGCTGGTGGCCTCGGCGCAGCGAGCGCAGCGGCTCGCGCGGCAGCAGGTGGAGTTCGTGACCGGCGTGACCCACGAGCTCAACACCCCGCTCGCGGCCATCCGCTCGGCGGGCCAGAACCTGGCGGCCGGGATCGTGACCGACCCGGCCGCGGTGCGGCGCTACGGCGACCTGATCGAGAAGGAGGGCGGGCGGCTCACGGCGCTCGTCGCCCAGGTGCTCGACTTCGCCGGCATCGAGTCCGGCGCCCGCGCGTACGCCCGCGAGCCGCTCTCGCTCGCGGCGCTGGTGGACGAGGTGGTGCGCGACAACCGGCTGGTGCTCGAGCAGTCCGGGATCGACCTCGAGCGCGAGATCCCCGCCGACCTGCCGGAGCTGCGCGGCGACGAGCAGGCGCTGCGGCGGGCGATCGGGAACCTGGTGGCGAACGCCGCCAAGTTCGCGGCCGCGGGAAAGTGGATCGGCGTCCGCGCCGAGGCCCGCCCGGACGGGCACGGTGTCGTGCTGCGGGTGGAGGACCGCGGGCCGGGAATCCCGCGCGAGGAGCGCGAGCGGGTGTTCGAGCCCTTCTACCGCGGGCCGGCTGCCGAGCGCAACGCCGCCCCGGGCAGCGGGCTCGGGCTGAGCCTGGTGCGCCACGTGGTGCGCGCGCACGGCGGCAGCGTGCGCGTCGAGACGGGCCCGGGCGGCGGCGCCGCGCTCGTGGTCGAGCTGCCTGCGCTCGCCGGGAGCCCGTCTTGAGCGGCCGGATCCTGATCGTCGAGGACGAGCCGGCGCTGGTGCTGACGCTCGGCGACCGGCTGCGCTCCGAGGGCTACGAGGTGGAGTCGGCCGAGACGGGCGACCTGGGCGCCCGACGCGCGCGCGAGGGCGGCTTCGACCTGGTGCTGCTCGACGTGGCGCTGCCCGGGAAGAACGGCTTCGACGTGCTGCGCGACATGCGCCAGCAGCGCGTCGCGACGCCGGTGATCATGCTCACCGCGCGCGGCCAGGTCGTCGACCGCGTGCTCGGCCTGAAGCTGGGCGCCGACGACTACCTGGCGAAGCCGTTCGACATGATGGAGCTGGTGGCGCGCGTCGAGGCCGTGCTGCGGCGCCGGCAGGCGACACCCGAGGCGTCGGGCGGCCACGCCTTCGGCGACGTGCGCGTCGACTTCCGCCGCGCCGAGGTGCGCCGCAACGGGGCGCCCGTCGAGCTGTCGAGCCTGGAGTTCAAGCTGCTGCGGCACTTCATCGAGCACCGCGGCGCGCTCGTGACGCGCCGCGAGCTGCTCGAGCACGTATGGGGCTACCCCGGCGTGCTGCAGACGCGCACGGTGGACGTGCACGTGGCGTCGCTTCGCCAGAAGATCGAGCGCCACCCCGCCAAGCCCGAGCACATCATCACCATCCACCGCATGGGCTACCGCTTCGTCGGCTGATTCGCTCGGGCTTCCGCGACCGCGGGGCCCGACCTTTGTTGTAGGCTTTGCTCAGCTAATCAGGGTGGTTCCCGCGTCCGATTCCCGCGGCGCTTGCGCCGCGCGATTCTCGGGAGGTGTTGCTTTGACTGGTTCTCGCTTCGTCGCCCTCGCGCTCCTGCTGCTCACGCCCGCCGCGCATCTTTCGGCTGCGCAGGGCGGCCCGGCCTCCGTGCCGCTCTATCCGCTCGGGAGCTTCTCGCGCACGGTCACCACGCGCTCGCCGGAGGCGCAGCGCTACTTCGACCAGGGCCTCGCCTTCCTCTACGGGTTCAACCACGACGAGGCGATCCGCTCGTTCCGGCGCGCGGCCGAGCTCGACCCCGGCTGCGCGATGGCGCACTGGGGCATCGCCGTCGCGAACGGCCCGCACATCAACAACCCGGTGCTGCCCGCGGACCGCGCGAAGGCGGCGTGGGAGGCGCTGCGACGCGCGCAGGCGGCGGCGGCCGGAGCGACGCCGGTGGAGCAGGCCCTGATCGTGGCCCAGGCGGCGCGCTACGCCGAGACGCCCCCCGAGGACCGCAAGCAGCTGGACCTCGCGTACGCCAACGCCATGCGCGCGGTCTGGGCCGCCTACCCGAAGGACCCCGACGTGGGCGCGCTCTTCGCCGAGGCGATGGCGGACCTGCGCCCGTGGGACCTGTGGCTGCCCGACGGCAAGCCCCAGCCCGGGACCGAGGAGCTGATCGCGGCGCTCGAGGCGGTGCAGGCGCTCGACGGAGCGCATCCCCTCGCGAACCACCTCTACATCCACGCGGTCGAGGCCTCGACCCAGCCGGGGCGGGCGGACGCCGCCGCCAACGCCCTGCGCGACAGGCTTCCCGGGCTCGGGCACCTCGTGCACATGCCCTCGCACATCGACGTCCGCCGCGGCCGCTGGCAGGAGGCGATCGTCGCCAACACCAAGGCGATCGCGGCCGACCGCGCCTACACCGCGAACGCGCCGGAGCAGGGCTTCTACCGCCTGTACATGGCCCACAACCACCACATGCTCACCTACGGGGCCATGATGACGG
Source organism: uncultured Acidobacteriota bacterium (assembly GCA_964568755.1). Lineage (GTDB taxonomy): Bacteria > Acidobacteriota > Vicinamibacteria > Fen-336 > Fen-336 > DATBSL01. The sequence continues at coordinate 3,127 of CAZMRX010000109.1, forward strand.
GCCAGAGCCGCCTGGCGCTCGCCACGATCCGCGAGATGGTGGGCGACATCCCGCTCGAGTTCTTCAGGGCGAACCCGTTCGCCGACGGCTTCATGGCGATGCCGCTCGAGGTGCTGATGCGCTTCGGCCGCTGGGACGAGATCCTGGCGGAGCCGGCGTTCCCCGATTTCGTGCCGATCTCGCGCGCGCTCCAGCACTACGCGCGCGGCGTCGCGTTCGCCGCCAAGGACAGCCTCGCCGACTCCGAGAAGGAGCTCGCGGCCTTCCTGGCGGCGCGCGCCAGGGTCCCGAAGGAGGCCTTCTTCGGCAACAACACCGGCAGCGACGTGCTCGACGTGGCGGAGGGCGTGCTGAAGGGCGAGCTCGCGTTCCGCAGCGGCAAGCGCGACGAGGGCATCGCCCTGCTCCGCGAGGCCGCGGCGCGCGAGGACAAGCTCCGCTACGACGAGCCGCCCGACTGGATCCAGCCGGTGCGCCACCCGCTCGGCGCGGCCCTGCTGCAGGCGGGACGCTTCGCCGAGGCCGAGGCCGTGTTCCGCGAGGACCTCGAGAAGCTGCCCGACAACGGCTGGGGGCTCTACGGCCTGTCGCGGGCGCTCCAGCTGCAGAAGAAGCGCGCCGAGGCGGCGACCGTGCTGAAGCGCTTCGAGGCGGTCTGGAGCCGGGCCGACGTCAAGATCCAGTCGGCGTGCCTGTGCCTGCCGGGAGTGTGAGGGCTACGGGGCGCCCCGGCAGGCGCGTCTCGCGCGAGACGGGCAGCGGCAGGCCCTCGCGGATGCAGTCGGAGAAGTCCCCGCGCTCCGCGCAGGCTCGCGCCCGCGCCGTGACGTCGGAGCGCCCGCGCAAGTCCGCGAGCCGCAGTGGGGGGGCTACGGCTCGACCTTCTCGGCCTTCCACTCCCCGCTGCCCATCTCGCCGAACTCGACGGTGCCGCTCATCGCCTTCGCCTCGCGCTTGCCCTTGTACACGATCACCATCTCGCCCATCGGGCCCTGGCGCTTCGTGGTCCAGGTGATCTCTTCGCCCTTCACGCTGCCCTCGGACTTCACGTCGTTGCCCTCGCGGTCCTTGGAGCTCACAGCGAGCTTCTCGCCGTCCTGGGCGAACACGATCTCCGAGACGCGCTCGCCGCGCGGGCTCTTGGTGGTGATCTTCCACTTCCCGGTGACGTCGCCGGCCACGGCCGGCAGCGCGACCGCCAGGACCAACGCCGCGAACGCCGCCGCACTCGCCTTGCGTGCCATCTCGCCTCCTTTGAGCTGTGGCGGGCAGTATCCCACGGGGCGGGGCGGCGGGGCCGCAGGCCTGCGGTCGTCGCCGAGTTGGCCGATAATCTCCGCCTTCACCGGAGGGACCAGGTGCACCACGCCGAATCGTTCTCGCGTCCAGGGGCTGCGCTCCTCGCGCTCGTCATCAGCCTCCCGCTCGCCGCCCCCGCGGGCGCGCAGGCACCCGCGGGCGCACCGGCGGTTGTGCCCAGCGTGGCGCTTCCGGGCGAGCTCGCCCGCGTGCTCCGCGACTCCGAGGCAGCCTGGCGCCGCACGGACGCAGCGGCGCTCGCCGCGCTGTTCGCCGAAGACGGATTCGTGATGCCGGGCGATCGTCCGCCGGTGCGCGGCCGCGCCGCCATCGCCGAGCACTACGCGGGCTCCGGCGGACCGCTCGCGCTGCGCGCCCTCGCGTACTCCACGGACGGCGCCGTGGGCTACATCCTCGGCGGCTTCGCGCGGCGCGAGGGCGAGAGCGACATCGGCAAGTTCACGCTCACGCTGCGGCGCGCGGCGGACGGACGCTGGCTGATCGTGTCGGACATGGACAACGGCAACGGCCCGCCGGCTCCGCTCGCGCCGCGCGCCCCGTATGCCATGGCCGACGTCGACACGGCGCACGGCGACCGCGAGTTCCAGCTGCTGTGGCACGAGGGCGCTCCCGGCGCGCTCGGCACGGGGCCTGCCGACCAGCCGAAGATCACCGTGTACCGCGCCCCGTTGGAAACCGCGACGGGCGCCGCGGTGATCGTCTGCCCCGGCGGCGGCTACTCCCGGCTCGCCGCGGACCACGAGGGCCGCCAGGTCGGCGAGTGGCTCAACTCGCTGGGCGTCTCGGCCTTCGTGCTGCAGTACCGCCTGGGCCCGCGCTACCGCCACCCGGCGCCGCTCTCGGACGCGCAGCGCGCGATCCGGCTGGTGCGAGCGCGCGCGGCGGAGTGGGGCGTCGACCCCGCGCGCCTGGGGATTCTCGGCTTCTCGGCGGGGGGACACCTCGCCTCGACCGCCGCCACGCACTTCGACGAGGGACGGCCGGACGCCGCGGATCCGGTCGAGCGCCAGGGCTCGCGGCCCGACTTCGCCGTGCTCGTCTACCCCGTGATCTCGCTCTTCGATCCGCCGGCGCACTCGGGCTCGCGCCGAAACCTGCTGGGCGAGCCCGCCGACCCGGCGCTCGTCGCGCTGCTGAGCAACGAGCGTCAGGTCACCGCGCGCACGCCCCCGAGCTTCCTGTTCCACACCGCGGACGACGCCGCCGTTCCGGTCGCCAACTCGCTGCTGTTCTTCGAGGCGCTGCACCAGGCCGGCGTCCCGGCGGAGCTGCACGTCTTCCCGCACGGCAAGCACGGCGTGGGCCTCGCGACGGGCGACCCGGCGCTCTCGATCTGGCCGCGGCTGTGCGCGACGTGGATGCGCGGGCTGGGCCTGCTGAAGCCGCAGCCCTGACGCCGGCGGGGCCCTCGGTCTATTCGACCTCGAAGCGGCTCTCCATCCGCCAGTCCCGCCCGAGCGTGCGCGCGGAGCCCGTCAGCGTGACCGCGCCGCGCAGCCGGATGTCCGCGCTCGAGGCGCCCAGCTGCAGCTCGAACTCGCCGGGCTCGACGATGCGGCGGCCCTCCTTCCCGGTGAAGCAGAGCATGTCGGTCGGCACCTCGAAGCAGACGCGCGCCTTTTCGCCGGCCCGCAGCGCGACACGGGCGAACGCCTTCAGCTCCTTCACCGGCCGCACCATCGAGGCCAGCAGGTCGCGCACGTAGAGCTGGGGCACCGCCACTCCCGCGCGCGAGCCGGTGTTGCGCAGCGTGAGCCGCACGCGGATCGTGCCGGTGGCGGCGTCGACCTGCGCGGCCTCCACGTCCAGGTCGGCGAACTCGAGCTCGGTGTACGAGCGGCCGTGGCCGAACGGGTAGCGGCTGCCGAAGTGCAGCGCGATCGGCGTGCCGGCGCTCTTCATCTTGTGGTTGTAGTAGTACGGGACGGCGCCGACGTTCTTCGGCACCGACAGGCTGAGCCGACCGGACGGCTCCGCCTTCCCGGTCAGCACGTCGACGAGGGCGGTTCCTCCCTCCTGGCCGCCGGCGAAGGCCATCACGAACGCCGCCACCCGGTCCTCCAGGCCTCCCAGGCTGTACGGGCGGCCGCTCGTCAGCACCACCACCACCGGCTTGCCGGTCGCGACCACCGCCTCGAGAAGCTGCTGCTGCACGCCCGGCAGCTCGAGCGAATCGGCGTCGGACCCTTCGCCCACCGTGCCGGTCTGGAACAGGCCCGCCAGGTCGCCGACGCACAGGACCACGACGTCCGCCGTGCGCGCACACTCGACGGCCGCGGGGATGAGGTCCAGCCGCCGCGAGACGGGCGACGTCAGCGCGAGCGTCGTGCTCTTCTCCACGTCGCCCGGGAACACCGGCGAGCCGTACTTGCGCTCCTCGATGATGTGGCAGCCGCGGGCGTAGCCGATGCGCCCGGCGCCGAAGGCGCGCTCGAAGGCTGCCTTGGGCGTCACGACCTGCGCGGCGGTCTCGCCCGCGTCGTTCAGGATCAGGTGCACCGGGAAGCTGTAGCCGCACAGCAGCGCCAGCGGGTCGTCCGCGGTCGGACCGATCACGGCGACGCGCTGGCCTCGCCCGGGGTCGAGCGGCAGCACTCCGTCGTTCTCCAGCACCACCACCGCCTGGCGCGCGACCTCGCGCGCCAGCTCGACGGTGCCGGGCGCCTGCAGCTCGATCGCGCCCTCGTCCACGTAGGGCCGTTCCAGCAGCCCGAGCCGGAGCTTCTCCGTCAGGATCCGCCGCACCGCCTCGTCGATCGTCTCGATCGAGATCAGGCCGCGCTGCACCGCCTCTGCCAGGTGCGACGTGCACTCGTCCGCCGGCAGCTCGATGTCCAGGCCGGCGCCGAACGCCATCGCCGCGGCCTCGGCGGGGTCGCGGGCGAGGTTGTGGTGCTGGTAGAGCAGGCTGATGCCGATGTAGTCGGCCACGATCAGCCCGTCGAAGCCCCACTCCTCGCGCAGCACCTCGGTGAGCAGGTGGCGCGAGGCGTGGCACGACTCGTTGTCGAGGTCGTGGTACGCCGGCATCACCGATCCAGCCCGAGCCTGCTTCACGCACATCTCGAACGGGAGCAGGAACACGTCGTTGAGCTCGCGCCAGCCGAGGTGCACCGGCGCGTGGTTGCGCGCCCCCTCGCTCCAGGAGTGGCCGGCGTAGTGCTTCAGCGTGGCCAGCAGGTCGCGCTGCTCGCCCTGCAGGCCGCGCACGAAGCGGGTGCCCAGCACGCCCACCAGGTAGGGGTCCTCACCGAGGGTCTCCTCGGTCCGGCCCCAGCGCACGTCGCGCGAGACGTCGAGGACCGGCGCCAGCCCCTGGTGGCACCCGACGCTGCGCGCCTCGCGCCCGATCGCCTGCGCCACGCGCTCGACCAGGTCGGGATTCCAGGTCGCGCCGTAGGCGAGCGCGGAGGGGAACAGCGTCGCGCCGCGCGCCATCAGGCCGACCAGGCATTCCTCGTGCGAGAGCGCGGGGATCCCGAGCCGGGTCTCCTCGCGCAGGAACTTCTGCAGCCGGTTGAGCGCACGCACACCGCTGCGCGGCTCGACCCCGTGGCTGCCCAACGCGCGCGAGATCTGCCCCAGCCCGTGGCCCAGGGCCTTCTTCACGGCCGCCGGGTCCGTGCCGCCGGTGAAGTCGTCCTGCCGCGGCCGGTGCAGTCCGTCCTCGGAGAGGATCAGCCACAGCGCGTGCATCTGCGCGGCCTTCTCCTCGAACGTCATGCGCGGGAGGAGGTCGTTCACGCGCTCCGAAACGGAGCGGCTGCCGTCCTGGTATCGATGGGCCATGTCGGGATCTCCCGGAGTTGCGACGTCGCGACATTCTAATGGCGGCGGTGGTGTGCGGTGCATCGCGCTCGCCGATCGGGTTATGCTCCCGGCCGCAGGGCCGTCCCGCGCGATACTCGAAAGGACCCGACATGAAAGCTGCGCCCCGCGTCCCGCTGCTCTTGCTCCTGCTCGTCCTCGGCCCGCTGCCCGCGGGCGCCCAGCCCTCGGGCGGGCCGTACGGCCCCATCCCGCAGACCTACGCGCTCCCGGACAAGGCCGCGCACGTCTACTACGTCGCCCCGGACGGGCGGAAGGACGCCGCCGGGACCACGCTCGCCGAGCCCACGACGCTCGAGGCGGCGATCGAGCGGGTGGTGAGCGGCGACGCGATCGTGATGCGCGGCGGGACGTATCGGACGGGCGGCCTGCGGCTGAGCCAGGGCATCACGCTCCAGCCCTATGCCGACGAGCGCCCCGTGCTCAAGGGCACCCGGGTGGCGACCGAGTGGCAAGCCCTGCGCAACAACGTGTGGCGGACGTCCTGGCCCACCCTGTTCCCGGCCCGGCCGCTCGGCTGGTGGCAGCGCGGCCGCGAGGGCATGCGCACGCCGCTGCACCGCTTCAACAACGACATGGTCTTCGTGGACGGCGAGCTGCTGAAGTCGGTCGGCTGGGAGGGCGAGCTCGACGCCCGCTCCTTCTACGTCGACTACGAGGCCGGCCACGTCTACATCGGCGCCGACCCGAAGGGCAAGCTGGTCGAGATCACCGCTTTCGACATCGCCCTGCTGCGGACCAGCCGCGAGGCCCACGGCAAGGCGTCCGACAAGAAGGGGCCGATCATCCGCGGGATCACCTTCACGCAGTACGCCTACCGCGCGATCGACATCGAGGGCCAGAAGCCGGCGACGCTCGTCTCCGAGGAGCCCACCGACGACCCCGTGGGCCCGGCCGACCCGGCGACGTACGGCAAGGAGGTCGTGGGCACGCTGCTCGAGAACGTGACGATCTCCTTCTGCTCGCGGGTGGCCGGCTACTTCCGCGGCGACCGCCTCACGCTGCGGAACTCGCTGATCAGCGACACCAGCACCGAGGGCTTCTACGTGATCGGATCCTCCGACGTGCTGCTGGAGCGCAACATCTTCAGGCGCAACAACGTCGAGGAGCTCACCGGCTACTACCCCGCCGCGGTCAAGATCTTCAACCAGTCGCACCGCGTGACCTGCCGCGACAACCTGGTGATCGACAACCCGAACTCGAACGGCATCTGGTACGACGTCGGCAACACGGACGGCGTGTTCGTGAACAACTGGGTCGAGGGCGCCATCGACGGCTTCTTCTTCGAGATCTCGAAGGGCGCCATCTGCGCCGGCAACGTGTTCGTCGGCTGCAACAAGGGCATCCGCGTGCTCAACAGCTCGAAGGTGCGCGTCTACCACAACACCTTCGTCGACACGCCGGCTTCCTTCGAGCGCAACGAAAGGAGCGCTGTCGGCGACCACTTCGGCTGGCACCCCAGGACCGGGCCCGGCGTCGACGAGCGCGAGGGGCACGTGTTCGTGGGTAACCTGCTCGTGGCGAGCGAGTCGTTCCGCAAGCCCCTGCTGCGCGTCGAGCAGCCGAAGACGCTGTGCGCGCAGCTCAACCGGCCGCAGCTCGAGCAGCTCGACGGGAACGTCTACGTGCGCGCCGGAGGCGGCGCCGGGCAGCCGCTGCTGGTGTGGAGCCCCACCCAGGGCGAGAGCTGCCAGGTCGAGCTCGAGTCGCTCGAGGACCTGCGGAAGCTGCAGCCGGGCTTCGAGCCGCGGGGACGCTCCTTCGGCGACTACGTCGGCGCCCTGTTCCGCAGCCCGCAGCTGCGCCGCTACGAGCTGGCACGGCTGCTTCCAGGCCTGGCCACGGCGGACGACCTGCCGGCCGACGTCCGCAGCCTGCTCGGCTGGCGGGAAGGCGACGCGCGCGCGCCCGGCGCGTACCCGTTCCGCCCCGAGGCGCCCGCCGTCCGCGGCGCGCGTTCGCGCTGAGGCGCCGGCGGGCTGCGGGGCCGGTGTTGACACCCCCCGCGGCTCGCGCCTATATGGGGCGGCACATCGCCTAGACGAGACGCAGTGAACCAGCATCCGGGCCAGGAGGACGCTGTGGCCGAGGCGGCGACGACGAGCGACGCGCAGCAGAAGCTGTCAGTGGTCGAGAAGGTCGGCTACGGCCTCGGCGACACGGCCGCGAACTTCATCTTCCAGACGATGGTGATGTTCCAGCTGGCCTTCTACACCGACACCTTCGGGATCACCGCCGCGGCGGCGGGGACGCTGCTGGTGGTCGTGCGGGTATGGGACGCCGTCTTCGATCCCGTGATGGGCGTGATCGCAGATCGTACGAACACGAGATGGGGCAAGTTCCGCCCATGGGTGCTGTGGACGGCGGTGCCGTTCGGGATCATGGGCTTCCTCACCTTCATGACCCCCGACCTGAGCGCCGGGGGCAAGCTGGTCTACGCCTACGCGACCTACATCGTCCTGATGATGGTGTACTCGGCCAACAACCTGCCGTACTCGGCCCTGAGCGGCGTCATGACGGGCGACCTCGGCGAGCGCACCAGCCTGTCGTCCTACCGCTTCGTGTGCGCGATGGTCGCGCAGCTCGTGATCCAGGGGCTCGCGCTGCCGATGGTCCACCACTTCGGCCAGGGCAACAACGCCAAGGGCTACCAGGTCACGATGGGCATCTTCTCGGCGCTCGCCGTCGTGCTCTTCCTGATCACGTTCTCCACCACCCGCGAGCGCATCAAGCCGCCGCCCGGCCAGCAGTCTTCGGTCGGGCAGCACTTCAGGGACCTGCTGAAGAACGGGCCGTGGCTGGCCATGTTCATCCTGACGCTCGTGCTGTTCATCACGCTCGCCATGCGTGGCAGCGTGGTCCCGTACTACTTCAACTACTACGTGGACAAGGCGAGCCTCGCCGAGCTGCTCTCTGCCTTCGGGGTCGCAGATGGCGGCACGTCCGACCCGGGCCGCATCGTGAGCGTCGGGTTCAGCGTCTTCAACGTGCTGGGCACGCTCGCCACGATCATCGCCATCTTCTTCTCGAAGGCCCTCGCCGTCCGCTTCGGCAAGCGCAACGTCTTCTTCGCCGGTCTCGTGGCGACGGTGCTGTTCACCGCGGCGTTCCTGTTCCTGCCGCCCGCGGCGGTGACGGCGATGTTCGCGTGCGAGATCCTGCGCCAGTTCGCCTACGGCTTCACGATCCCGCTGCTGTGGGCGATGATGGCCGACGTCGCGGACTTCTCGGAGTGGAAGACGGGGCGCCGCGCGACGGCGATCGTCTTCTCCGCCATCGTGTTCGCCCTCAAGGCGGGGCTCGGCTTCGGCGGCGCCATCACCGGCTACGTGCTCTCGCTCTACGGCTACGTCCCGAACGTCGCCCAGGGCGCCGACGCGCTCGACGGCATCCGCTACACGATCAGCGTGTTCCCGGCCGTCAGCTTTGCGATCTGCGCCTTCGTGCTGCTCTTCTACGCCATCGACAAGCGGACGGAGATCCAGATGACCAACGAGCTGGCCGCGCGGCGCCGGCAGTTCGCGTGACGCCGCTGCGCGGGCGGGTCGCCTCGACGCGATGAAGGACGTGACGGTGTGGGTGCTGGGACGGGCCGACGACCCGTCCCTGTCGGTGCTGCAGGAGGCGGGCCCGGGCGTGCGCTTCGTGCGGGGCACGGCACCCGCGGACTTCGCGTCGGAGCCGCGACCCGACGCCATGCTCGTCTGCTCGCTCGGCCGCGCCGCGGTCGAGCCGGTGTGGGCGCTCGCCCCGGGCACGCCGTGGATCCACACCCGCGCGGCCGGGCTCGACTCGCTGCTGTTTCCCGCGCTCGTGGACTCGGGCGTCGTGCTGACGAACGGGCGCGGCGTCTTCAGCTCGAGCCTGGCCGAGTTCGTGATCGGCGCGCTGCTCTACTTCGCCCGCGACTTCCCGCGGCTCGAGCGCAACCGGCAGCGGGGCGTGTGGGAGGTCTTCGAGCCGCTCGACCTCGCCGGTCGCACGCTGGGGATCGTCGGCTACGGGGACATCGGCCGCGCGATCGCCGAGCGCGCGCGCCGCCTCGGAATGAAGGTGATTGCGCTGCGACGCAGGGCGCTCTTGTCCGCCGCGGACCCCTGGGTCGACGAGACGCTGCCCCCGGACGAGCTCCTCGCCCTGATGCGGCGAGCCGACGACGTCGTGGTCGCGACGCCGCTGACCGCCGAGACGCGCGGGCTCGTGGGCGAGGCGGCGATCGGCGCGATGAAGCCGGGCGCGGTGCTGGTCAACGTGGGTCGCGGGCCCGTGGTGGACGAGGCGGCGCTCGCGCGCGCGCTCGGCGAGCGCCGGATCCGTGGCGCCGCCCTCGACGTCTTCGAGACCGAGCCCCTGCCTGCCGCCTCCCCGCTCTGGGGCCTCGACAACCTGCTGCTGTCCCCGCACTGCGCCGACAACACGCCGGGCTGGCTCGAGGCTGCGATGCGCGCCTTCCTCGCCAACCTCGACCGCTTCCGCCGCGGCGAGCGCCTGCTGAACGTCGTCGACAAGCGCCTGGGCTACTGACCGGCCGGCGCGGGCTGTCGGGTCGCCCGGCTGTACGCCTGCGCGCCGCGGCCTAGAGCCGGGGCCGGTCAGGGTGCGACGCCGTAGCGTTCGCGCAGCACGGCCAGGTGGTGGCGCGGGTGACCGGCCATGATCCAGGCGAGTGCCCGAACCGACACCGGCTTCCCGCTCGCGGTGCCGGTGCGCGTCCAGTCGTCGTCGCCCAGCCGGCGCAGGAAGCCCAGGTTCGACTCGCGCACCGCCGCGAACTCACCGGCGAGCGCCACGAGCGGCACCAGGCTGGCGCGCGATGCGCTCACGTACTGGTTCTCGTCGAAGCTCGGCAGCGGCGCCTGCTCGCCGCGGCTGAAGCAGAAGGCCCGGTAGCCGAAGACGCGCTCGCCGTCGATCAAGTGGCTCAGCACCTCGCCTATGCTCCACTTGCCCTCGGCGTAGCGGTGGGACCCCTTCGCCTCCGGCAGCGAGCGCGCGAGCGCGCCGATCTCGTCCTTCTGGGCGGCCAGGACGCCGAGGATGTCCTCCTCGGTCACGCGATCCACGTAGCCGGCGTAGAAGGGCGCGTACTCGTCTGCACGGGGGCGGCTCGGGGGCATGGTTGCTCTCCGCCATTATTGTAGCCACCGGAACCGGGGCATTGAATCGAACCGGGACATTGAATCCGATTTCTCGTAGACTCTTGCCCCGAAGCAATCGTCCCATCATGAGTCAAATGAATGGCGCCCGCACCGAGGTCAAGAAGGAGCCCCAGCAATGACCGACCTGTACGCACCCAAGCCCGAGCACAAGTTCACGTTCGGCCTGTGGACGGTCGGCAACCCTGGCCGCGACCCGTTCGGCGAGCCGGTGCGGCCGGTGCTGAGCCCGGTCGAGATCGTCCACCTGCTCGCCGAGGTGGGCGCCTACGGCGTCAACTTCCACGACAACGACCTCGTGCCGATCGATGCCAGCCCGAGCGAGCGCGACAAGATCGTGAGGGACTTCAAGAAGGCCCTGGCCGACACGGGGATCGTGGTGCCGATGGCCACGACCAACCTGTTCAGCGACCCCGCGTTCAAGGACGGCGCTTTCACCTCGAACGACCCGCGCGTGCGCGCGTACGCGCTGCAGAAGACGATGAATGCGATCGACCTCGGCGTCGAGCTGGGCGCCAGGGTCTACGTGTTCTGGGGCGGCCGCGAGGGCACGGAGAGCGACGCCACCAAGAGCGCGCTCGACGCGGGCAAGCGCTTCCGCGACGCGCTCAACTTCCTGACTCACTACGTGAAGGACAAGAAGTACGACCTCGTGTTCGCGCTCGAGGCCAAGCCCAACGAGCCGCGCCACGACATCTACCTGCCCACGACCGGCTCCTTCCTCGGCTTCATCGAGACGCTCGACCATCCCGAGATGGTGGGCGTCAACCCCGAGGTGGCGCACGAGCACATGTCGGGGCTCAACTTCATGCACGCCGTCGCGCAGGCGTGGGACGCGGGCAAGCTGTTCCACATCGACCTCAACGACCAGGCCTTCGGCCGCTACGACCAGGACCTGCGCTTCGGCTC
>CAZMRX010000110.1:0-14302 GCA_964568755.1 uncultured Acidobacteriota bacterium
GCCGATTACGGGGAGCTCGAACTCCTCGTTCGAGTTGGCCTTGATCATCAGCAAGACGTCGACCGCCAGCAGGCCGAGGCCGACGATCATCAGCACGAGGTTGAAGAGCAGCCCGACGAGCCCGAGGCCCGCGAGGCCGAGAGCGGTCTGGACGATCACGACGCCGCACATCAGCACGAAGATCGCGCCGTGGAGCAGCAGGCTCTGGAAGGCGTGGAAGCGCACGAAGCGGCTCTGCTTCTCGACGATCGCGGCGACCACCGCGAACACGAAGCCGATGCAGCACGGCACGTAGCAAAGCAGCCCTGCCACGTTCGGCGCCAAGCCGAGGTTGGTCTGACCGCCGCCCGGTGTCGAACTCGCCATCTTCCCCCCTTGGCCGGTCGAAGCCGCGAATGGCTCCTCACGACCGGCGCGGTCACTCTAGCGTCCCGGCCCCCGGTGCTGTCAAGCGCAGGGCACCCACCACCGCCACCGGGTCGTCGCCCGAGATGAGCTCCACCGCGTCCGGGTGGGCGCGGATCGCGAACAGCCACCCGGCGGCGTTGCGGTAGACCTCGAAGCCGTCGCGGGACGGCTCGCGGGTGGTCCGGCGCGCGAAGCGGTCGCGCAGCGTCGTGGCGAACTCGTGGGCGTCGCTCGACGTGTCCCACTCGGTCCGCCACAGCAGCAGCGTTCGGCCCGACACGTCGTAGAGGCGCCAGCCGTCGCCCCCCCAGCCCTCGGCGGCCGCCTCGCCGCCCGGCTCGAGCAGCGAGCGGATCAGCAGCTCGCCGAACGTGCCCTCCGACAGGAGCCGCGCCGACGCCGGAGCGAGCGACGCGGGAGCCACTCGCCGCGGGGGCTCGCGGTCGAAGTAGCGCGACGGGTGCAGCACCTGCTCCGTGGAGTCCGGCGGCCTGGCCCAGGCGTCGCGCATGGCAAGGGCGCCGCCGCGGGCCCAGATCGCCCGCGCCAGGCCGAGCCCGGCCAGGTAGGGCTGCATCAGGTGATCGCGGATCACCGGCGGCGCGTCGGGCAGGTCGAAGAGGCCGGGGGCGCCGACCCCGGCGCCGTCCATCCCCGCGCCGAAGCTGGAGTCTCCCCCCGGCAGGCCCAGGCGCAGCTTGACGAAGCGCTCCATCACCAGCGTCGCGTCTCCCTCGAGCAGCGACATCCACGCCAGCCGCCGGTCGTCGAAGTCGGTCACGTCGTCGCCGAGCTGGGCGTGCAGGTCGCGGTACTGGTCCTGGAGCGCGTGGCGCAGCTCGTGCGCGAGCACGATCTGGTTCATCGGCGTGAACGAGCGGTCCTCGCTCACGGCGTAGAGCCGGCGCCGGTCCGGCCGCTCGTCGTAGAAGCCGGCGACGTTGTCCTCCAGCAGCCGCGAGCGCAGCGCGCGCAGGTCCGTCCCCGCGGGCAGCAGGTCGAGGGCCAGCAGCAGCCGCTCGTCGGCGCGCGCCTGCGCCACCGGGTACTCGGCGTCGATCAGCTCCTTCAGGTAGCCGACCAGCTCCGCCTTGCCGAGAAACGCCACGGGCACGTCGCGCTGGAAGGGGATTCCGCCCGCCTCGGCCACCTCCGCCTGCAGCGACGCCCCGCTCACGGAGCCGCCGCCCATCAGGCTGCCCAGCAGCGCGTTCACCAGGTCGGCGACCTCGCTGCCCGTGCGCTCGCTGCCGGTCGGCGGGGTCTGGCCGAAGGCAGAAGCCCCGAGGGCTGCCAGCAGCAGCAGCGCGAGCGCCCCGACCCGCTTCATGCCCGCACCAGCGTGGCCAGCCCGGACAGGAAGCCCCGCACCGTGTAGAGCCCCTCGATCTCCGAGCGCGAGGCGTACCAGCAGTCGCGGCAGTCGTTCGCGGCGTGGCGCTCCCGCAGCAGGGGCACGAGCTCAGCGACCGGGCGGGCGGGGAGGCTGCCCACGCGGTGCTCCGGCCCGCGGTGCTCGAGGCACTTGCTGATCCGCCCGCGGTGGTCGACGTTGAAGAAGGCGCGACCGGCCACGCACCCCTTCACGCCCCCGGCGAGGGCCTTGCCGAAGCTCGCGAGGTCGCGCTCGGCGCTGCGCAGGTGCGGGTGCCGGCGCTTGAGCGCCCGCAGGCCGCCCGCCAGGCCCGCGGCGCTCGCGGGGTCGAGCACGGGCAGCGGCACCATCCCCTCGACCGTGACCGAGGCGCCGTGCGCCTCGGCCAGCCCCAGGACGCGCTCGAGCGGGCCGAGGTCGGCTCCGCGGAGCCTCACGCGGACGTTCACGCGCTGCGTGGCGCGGGTTCGCTCGCGCGACAGCGCCGCGAGCGCCGCGAGCGCGCGGGCGTGCGAGCCCGGGAGCCCGGTGAAGGCGTCGTGGCGCTCCGCGAGGCCGTCCTCGAGCGCCACGGTGGCCACCTCGAGCCCCGCCTGCCAGACCTCGCGCGCGCGCGCGGGGGTCACCAGGCACCCGTTCGTCACCAGCAGCGGGAAGTGCCACTGTGCCGTCGCACGGACGATCGCCGGCAGCTCGCCGCGCAGGAAAGGCTCCGAGCCCGTGAAGCTCACCAGCAGCGACGCATTGCGCCCGAGCTCGGCCGCGACCGAGGCGCACGCGGCGAGGTCGAGCTCCTCGCCCGACGACTCGGCGCGGTGCTCGCACAGGTGGCACAGCGCCTCGCAGCGCGGCGAGAGCTGCCAGGTGCAGTGCACCGGCTCGCCGCGCAGAAAGGCCCGCGCCAGCAGCGCCTTCTTGGAGGCTGCCTTCCGGGAGCCCGTCATCAGCGCCAGAGGGGGTCGCCCCAGAATCCGCCGGGCACGAGCAGCACCACGAGCACGACGATCAGCACCGCCAGGTCGTAGGCCGGGCTCGAGCGCTCGAAGTCCCAGAGCAGGACGCGGAACGCGGGGCTGAGCTTGGGCTCGGTCATCGCGACTTCCATCCTACCCGACCTCCAGGCCGCCCGGCCCGCCACGGCGGCCGAAGCTCTTCGCCTCGAAGCCGAATCGCCGCAGCACCGCGACCACCGTCTCGAGATGCGACGTCACCTCCGAGGTGACCACGCGGCCGCCGCCCCCGGCGAGGGCCAGCGGCACGGCCAGCTGGTCGGCGAGCCAGGGGTCCACGGCCGCCTCCTCGTCGCCGAGAAAGCGCAGCAGCTTGCGCACCGCCCGCTCCCCGAGCACCTCGGCGCGCAGACCCCGCTCGCCCAGCAGGCCGAAGGCGGCGCGGCCGTTCTCGAACACCGCCTCCACCTGCAGGAAGGCGCCGGGCGAGGTCGCCGTGACCTGCGCCACCTCCCACTCGCTCTCCAGCCGCCGCTGCTCCCACAGCAGCGCGCGCGCCGCGTCGGCCGCGCGGCGCGCCACGTCGCCCCGCACCCGCGCCTCCACCGCGATCCCGCGCACTGCCAGCAGCGCGCCCCTGCGCGAGAGGTCGAGGCTCGCCGGCCGCGCCCACGGCCGCACCTCGGCGCGCACCACGCCGCCGCCGCGCGGGTAGAAGCCGACGCAGCCGAGCGCGAGCGGCGCCCGCAGCCCGAGCAGCCCGACGGCCTCCGACCAGTGCCGCGACAGGTAGTGGAACGAGGGGCTGCGCGGCACGTGCGTGCCGCCCACCACCTCCACCCGGCTGGCCGCGGGGGCGGTCGCCAGGATCGGGATGATCGTCTCCAGCACCAGCGTCGCGGCGCCCGCGCTGCCGATGTCGAAGTGGAACTCCCCGGCGGCCGGCCGGCCCGGCAGGAAGCGCAGGTCCGGAGAGCCGTCGAAGGCCCCGTGGATCTCGGCCGCGCAGGCCATGCCCGAGGCGCGCACGGCGGCCAGGTGCTGCGGCCGCAGCCCGGGACGGGTCCGCCGCGCACGGATCCGCTCGACCTTGAAGCCCTGGCCGGTCGTCGCCGACAGCGCGAGCGCCGCGCGCAGGACCTGGCCGCCGCCCTCGCCCTCGGCCCCGTCTATGGGGATGAGATCCAAGGCGCGCTACCCGGCCTCGTCCCCGTCGGGATGGAAGCACGCCCGGCAGCGCGCCTCGTACTCGCCCGCGCCCCCCACCACCACCCGGTCGGCCGCGTGCACCAGCCGCTGCGAACGGTTCGCCGGCGCCCCGCAGCGCATGCAGACCGCGAGCGTCTTGTCCACGTACTCGGCCACCGCCATCAGCTGCGGCATCGGCTCGAACGGGCGCCCGCGGTAGTCCTGGTCGAGGCCCGCCACGATCACGCGCAGGCCGCGGTTCGCGAGCGCGTCCACCACCTCGACCAGCGTCGCGTCGAAGAACTGGCCCTCGTCGATGCCGACCACGTCGGTGTCCGCGCCGACGAGCGGCGGGATCTCGCTCGCGCGCTCGACCACCTGTGACGGCAGCTTCATCTCCGAGTGGCTCACGATCTCGGACTCCGAGAAGCGCGCGTCGAGCCGCGGCTTGAACAGCTGCACCTTCTGGCGCGCGATCTGCGCACGGCGGACGCGCCGAATCAGCTCCTCGCTCTTGCCGCTGAACATGCTGCCGGTGATGACTTCGATGCGGCCGGCGCGGGCCGCCACGGGAGCGGACAAGGCTCTCTGGCTCCTACTTGTTGACGCGCTCGACGTACGAGCCCGTGGTGGTGTCGATCCGGATCACGTCGCCCTCGTTGATGAACGCCGGTACCTGGACCACCAGGCCGGTCTCCATCTTGGCCGGCTTGCCGACGTTCGAGACGGAGGCGCCCTTGATCCCGGGCTCGGTCTCCATCACCTTCATCTCGACGTTCAGCGGCAGGTCGATCCCGATCGGACGCCCCTCGTAGAACTCGATCGCGATCTTGATGTTCGGGATCAGGTACGGGACCGCGTCCCCGAGCACTTCGCTCGAGAGCCCCACCTGCTCGAACGTCTCGTTGTTCATGAAGTGGTACATGTCGCCGTCCTGGTAGAGGTACTCCATCTCCGTCTCGTCCAGGATGGCCCGCTCCACCATGTCCACCGAGCGGAAGCGGTGGTCGCTGATGGCGCCGGTCTTCAGGTTGCGGATCCTGGCCTGCACCATCCCGCGCAGGTTGCCGGGGGTCTTGTGCTGCGCCTCCACGACCCGCCAGAGATCGTTGTCGTGCTTGATGCACATGCCTCGCTTGAGCTGCGTCGCCTGGATCATCCCTTCGCTACCTCGCCAAACCTCGTATTCTAACCCGGCAGCGGCCTCAGTCGATCTCGAGCCCCCGCAGGTCGATGCGGACCGCGAGCGGCTTCAGCCCGGCGGCCTGGAGCGCGGCCTGGACCGCCTCGCGAGGGCCCGGGCCGCGCTCGCCCGGCGGCGCCCAGACGGCCACGAGCCGACCCGCTCCCAGCGGCCGAGCCGCCCCGCCCGCGGCGCGCACGACGTCGACGATGCGACGCTGGCCCGGTCCCTCGCCTCCCTGTCCGGGCTCGCCTGCCACCAGCTCCACGACTTCCAGGTAGCGGCCGGTGCGGAGCGCCTCGGCAATCCGTGCGGCCGCGGTGTCGTTGCCTTCCGCCGCCCCCGCTTCACCCGGCCCCTCCAGCGCGCCCGGCGACTCCAGCGCTCCCGCGTCCACTACCAGCAACGCCTCGTCGACGCGCCCGGGGTCGACAGCCACGCGCTCGGCTTCGACCCCGCCCGCGCTCGCGCGCGTCAGCACGACCCCCCCGAAGAGCGCCGCGTGCAGGCCGTGATCGTCGCGCCGCCCGGCGCGCTCGGCCACCTCCCGCGCCAGCGTCACGAGCGCGGCGGGCTCCCTCGCCTGGCCGAGGGCGGCCGACACGGCCGCCGTGGCTGCGAGGGCCAGCGCCGCGTCGCCGTGGATTCCGGAGCCCGCGGGCAGCTTCCACTCCGTCACGACGCGCAGGCCGCTGCCGGCCCCGAGCACTGCCAGCGCCTGGACTGCGAGCGAGGCGGGCGACCGCTCCAGAAGCTCGCCCAGCGCACGGGCGCTGAGCTTCGTGAGCGACTCCTTCGACTCGACCTCGATCCCTTCCCGAATCGCCTCGACCCGGCAGCTGGCGCGGCGGTCGAGCGCCACCGAGAGTCGCGGCCCCCCGCCGCTTCCCGAGAGCTCGAGCCGCCCGGGCGCCGACGCAACGCACACCTGCGCCGGCGCTCCGGCCCGGCTCACTCGTAGGCCTCGAAGAGCTTCCCCCAGGGCGTCTTGGCCACCTCGGCCATGCGCCGCTGGCCGTGAGCCGGCCACCAGTAGCGGTCGTGATAGAAGGCCGAGCCCCAGATGAACGCGTGCACCAGCGGCGTCTTGAAGAACAGCGACTGGATCCGCGCGAGCGGCGTGAACCAGAGCAGCCGCCCGATCCGGCTCGCGAAGTGGTAGCGCACCTGGAAGTGGAAGTTGACCTCCGCCACGTCCTCGCCCACGACCTCGATCTCGCGCACGTCGCCCACGCCCAGGCCGCGCTCGTGCGCGAGCCGGATGAAGTCGACGTCCGCCAGCGGGTCGAAGCCCATCAGCCACGCGCTCACGGCGTCGATCGCGACCATGTCGTCGCTCGCGAGCATGTAGTCCTTGATCACGGGGGTCATGGCGCGCGGCCCGGCCCCGTCGCCGCAGATGGTGCCGTCCGTGACCGCGAGCAGGCCCGGGTGGATCTCCTTCTGCACCGCGAGCAGGTCCACGAGCGTCGCGTGGATGTCGGTGTGCGCCCAGTGCCGGTTCTCGCGCAGCAGGCCGCCGAAGGCGTTCTTGATCGCCCCGGTCATGGTGGTGTAGACGTGCGTCTTCACCGTCGGCAGGTGGACGATGTTGCTGCCGATCATCACCTCCGGCACGCGCACCTCGCCGAAGATGCGGTCGAGCACCAGCAGCTTCGCCTTCGGCTCGATCCTCACCCAGCGGCAGTCGGGCGAGAAGTTGTCGACCGTGGGCACCTCGTAGCGCTTGTAGACGCCCGCGAACTTGTTGAGCCGGTCGCCGCGCGCCGCGTCCGTGACCACCGTCTGGTTGTGCAGCCCGAGCAGGTCGCGGTAGCCGTCCTGCCGCAGCGTGCGCACCACGCCCTCGAGCTGCCAGGGCGTCGTGTTGGCCGAGAGGAACGGCAGGTGCCAGGAGATGTTGTCCTTCAGGATCGTGCGCCGCGAGTTCGGGATGACGCTCGCGTAGTCGAGCCGGCGCATCATCGCGCCCACGTCGTCGAGCACGCTCTCGGGGCGCGTTCGGATCACGGCGACGCGGCTGCGCGTCGTGCCGGACCCGACCCTGTGGCGCGTGCCGCTCACTCTCGCCCCCTTCTCCGCGCCGATCTCGCGCGAATGCTCGACCTGTTAGTATAGGCGGGCCGGCCCCCGCGGGTCACGGCACCACACGATGGACTGCCCGCGCTGCGGTGCCACGGCGATCACGACGCCCGAGTGCCCCGCCTGCGGCGTGCTGGTCGCCAAGGCCCGGCCGGCTCGCGACCGAGCCCTTCGCCCCGCCGCCGCGGCCGAAGCTCCGGCGGCCTGGCGCAGCCTGCTGCTGCCGGCCCTCGGCTTCGTGGCGCTGATCGTGTCGGCGACCGTCTATCTGCGCCAGCCCGCGGACGTCCCGACGCAGCCGGAGCCGGCCGGCGCGAGCGACGGCCACGCACCCTCGTCCCGGGCGCCCCACACCCTCCCGGAGCCGGAGCTGCCCCGGGCCCTGCCCCCGGGGCCGCCCCCGGCCCTCGCGCTCGGCTCGCCCACGGGGCGCGACCCGGCGCTCGAGGCCGATCAGGCGACGGGCGATCGGCTCGCTCGGCTGCTGAGAGCGCGAGATCGCCTCTCGCCGGACGACTTGCGCGCAGCCGAGGGCCTCTTCGCCCGCTACCCGGCGGCCGCGCGCGAGCTTCTCGAGTCGGTGCTGCTGGCGATGGCCGCGGCCGAGGCCGGGGCGCGACGCTTCGACGCGGCGGCCGCATTCGCCGAGCGCGCGGCGAGCGTGTCCCCGCAGAGCCCGCACCCGCGCCGGGCGCTGCTCGACGTGCGGCTGGCCGCCGGCGACTGGGCGGGCGCGGAGCAGGCCGGACGCGCCCTGATGGCGCTCCGGCCGGAGGATCCCGCCGGCGCTCGGGGCACGGCGCAGGCGCTGCTGCGCCAGGACCGCTCCCGCGAGGCGATCGAGCTGCTCACCGCGTTCCTCGCCGAAGCCGAGGACGCGGAGACCCGGGCGCTCCTGGCCCGCGCGCAGCGCGACCAGGCCACCGAGGGCCGCCTCGACGAGGCGAAGCTCGCGCACTTCCACGTGCGCTACGACGGCGACGCGCACGAGGAGGTGGGCCGCGAGATCCTGCGCCTGCTCGAGCGCCACTACGCGACGCTCGCGCGCACCTTCGACTACCAGCCCGCGCAGCCCGTCCCGGTGATCCTGCTGTCGCGCGAGAGCTACTACGACGCGACCGGCGCGCCCGCGTGGTCGGGAGGCCAGTACGACTCCTTCGACGGCCGCGTCCGCGTCCCGATCCTGGGCCTGTCGGCGGCGCTGTCGCCCGAGCTCGACGGGACGCTGGTCCACGAGCTGACTCACGCTTTCGTCGCCGACCTCTCGCGCGGGCTCGCCCCGCGCGAGCTGCACGAGGGGCTCGCGCAGTACATGGAGGGACGCCGCGCCAGCCAGCTCGACGCCGAGCGGCTCCGGGCCCTGGCCGAGGGCCGCCTGGACGGCGTGAGCGGCTTCTACTTCGGCGCGCTGTGGTTCGTGGAGGACCTGATCGGGCAGCGCGGGCAGGGCGGGATCAACGACCTGCTGCGCGCCATGGCGCAGGGCGGCAGCCTCGACGACGCCTTCCGCGGCGTGTACGGCAGCGATTTCGGGGAGCTGCAGCGCCAGGCGACGGCTCGCCTGCGGCAACGGCACGGCCGCTAGCGAGAAGACCCCTAGCGAACCAGGAGCTCGTACGGCAGCCGCGCGATCGGGCCGCGGTCCGAGAGCGAAAGCCCCCAGCGCACGAGCGCCGCGGCCTCCCGGCCCAGCACCCGCACGCTGACGTCGTCCTCCTGCCGCTCCAAGAGCGCCTCGAAGAAGCCCTTGCTCTCCGGCAGCACCACGAGCTGCACGTCCTGCCCGGCGGGGATGCGGGCGCGCTCGCGCGCCACGCGCACGGCGTCGTCGAGGCCGCCGAGCGTGTCGACCAGCCCGCCGTCCATGGCCTCGAGCCCGGTCCACACCCGCCCCTGGGCCACCGCCTCGATCTCGGCCTCGGTCTTCTTGCGCCCCTCGGCGGCCTTGCTCACGAACGTGTCGTAGAAGGCGACGTTCATCGCGCGCACCTTCGCGCGCTCACTCTCGGTCCACGGCTCGTAGCTCGAGAACAGCGTGGCGTTGCGGCCGCGGCTCACCGTCTCCTGGCCGATGCCGAGCTTGCCGTACAGGCCGCGCAGGCTGAGCTTTCCGGAGAAAACCCCGATCGAGCCGGTGATCGTCCCGGGCTGCGCCACGATCGCATCCGCGCCCATCGCCACGTAGAACCCGCCCGAGGCCGCGTAGTCGCCCATCGAGGCGATCACCGGCTTGGCGCGCCGCGCGAGCTGCACCTCGCGCCAGATCGCGTCCGACGCCGTCCCCGAGCCCCCGGGGCTGTCGACGCGGAGGATGATCGCCCTCACCGACGCGTCCTCGCGCGCGGCACGCAGGCCCTGGATGATCGTGTCGGCCCCGGCCACGCGCCCGAACGGGCCCTCCTGGCTCTGGCCGGGCATCAGGTCGCCCGCCGCGTACACCACCGCGAGCCGCGGCCGGCGGTCGAAGGCGGAGCCGCGCGCGGCGCGCACGTAGGGCGCGACGCTCAGCCGGCTGCCGCCGGGAACGCGCGCCTCCACCTCGTCGCGGTACAGAAGCTCGTCCACGAGCCCGGCCTGCTTCGCCTCCGAGGCGCGGAACGGGCCCTGGTCGACGAGCGCGCGCACGGCGTCGTCCTCGAGTCCCCGGCTCTCGGCGATCCCCGCCACGTACTGCGCGAACAGCGAGTCCACGAGCGCGTTCATCTGCTCGCGGTGCGGCTCGGTGAAGCCGGTCTCGGTCAGCTGGTTCGGGGCGTTCTTGTAGCGCCCGACGCCCTCGAACTGCGCCTCGACCCCGAGCTTGTCGAGCGTCCCGCGGTAGAAGGTCACCTCGGCCGCGAGGCCCGAGACGTCCACGAGCGACGTCGGCGAAGCCGCGATCTTCGAGCAGCCTGTGGCCAGGAAGTACTCGAGGTTGGAAGCGTCCTCGAGGTGGGCCCACGAGGGCTTGCCGCTGCGCTTGAAGCGGACGAGCGCCTCGCGCAGCTCCTGCACCCGGCCCCAGCCCGTGTCGAGCGGCTTGATCCGCAGCAGCAGGCCCATGACCTTGCGGTCGTGAGCGGCACGGTCCACCGCCTCGACGAGCGCGCGAATCGACGGCGGCCGGCTCTCGAACAGCGTCTCGACCGGCGCCGGGCCCTCGGGCATGTCCCCCGAGAGCTCGATCGCGAGGTAGCCTCCTCCGGCGAACATCTCGCCCGACGGCCGCCCGGCCCCTCCGCGCACGAGCAGGGCGACGGCGCCCACGGCGGCGGCCCCGAGGGCCACGGCCGCGACTCCGGCCGCGACCAGCCACGCGGTCTTGCGTGTCATGGCCAAGGCGGGATCAGCCGGCGGTCGCCAGGTACTCGGCGCGCGCGCGCGCCGCGGAGGCGAAGACGCTCGCCGGGAACTCCTCGGTCAGCTGGCGGTAGGCCGCGAGCGCCTCGGGGAAGCGCCGCGCGTCCTCGAGCGTCTGGGCCGCCTCCATCAGCGCCTGGTCGCGCGGCAGGCTGGCCGAAGGGTTGGTGGCGAATGCCCGGTAGGCCTCGACGGCCTTGTCGACCTCGCCGCTGCGCCTGTAGAGCGTGGCGAGCGCCAGGCGGGCGAGGTCGGGCTCGAGTCCCGCGCCGCGCGCCTGGATCTCCTTGAGCGACTTCTCCGCCTCCGCGTACTGGCCGAGCTCGACGCGCGACAGCGCCGCGAAGTACTTCGCGCGCAGCCCCGCGGCGGACGAGGCGTGCCGGCGCTCGACGCCCTCGAAGGCGGCGGCAGCCGTCTTGTACTTCTCCTCCGCGGTCGCGAAGACCTGTCCCGCCGGCCGCTCGCCTCCCGGCGGCAGCTCGGCCGCCACGGGCGACTCGAACGTGGTGAGCGCCTCGCGCAGCGCGCGATCCGCGTCGCGCAGCCTCTGGTCGCGGAAGTGCGTGAGGGCGAGCACCGCGCCGGCCAGCACCACGACCACCAGCGCGCCGATCCGGATCAGGTCGCGGTGGCGCAACGTCCAGGCCACGGCGTGCTCGAGCCCGCTCACGAGCTCGTCCTGCTTCATCTGGTCCTTGAGTTCCTTCTTCACCCCACGCTCCTTGGGCCGTGCTGGTGCGCCTGGAGGGAGTCGAACCCCCAACCTCGAGCTTAGGATGCTCTTGCTCTATCCAGTTGAGCTACAGGCGCGCCCTTCGAACAGCGGATTTTAGCACGCCGCGCCCGCGGGTCTTTGCCGCCCCGCCCCCGCCTTCAGTAGCGGATCAGGCTGCGCACCTCGTGACCCCCGAGCTTGGCGCGGCCGTTCAGGAAGCCGAGCTCGACCAGGAACGCGAAGCCCGCGAGCGTCGCGCCGAACGTGCCCACCAGGTCCGCCACCGCCTTGGCCGTGCCGCCGGTGGCGATCACGTCGTCCACCACCAGCACGCGCTCCCCCGCGCGCAGCGCGTCGTCGTGGATCTCGAGCGTGTCCGTCCCGTACTCGAGCGCGTAGCTGGCCTTGCGGGACTTCCACGGCAGCTTGCCCGGCTTGCGCACCGGCACGAAGCCCGCGCCCAGCCGCAGCGCCAGCGCGCCGCCCAGGATGAAGCCACGGCTCTCGATCGCGACCACCTTCTCGACCGCCTGGTCCCCGCTCAGCACGGTGAGCAGGTCGAGCGAGCGGCGGAACAGGGCCGGGTCCCGCAGCAGCGTCGTGATGTCCTTGAACACGATCCCGGGCTTCGGGAAGTCGGGCACGTCGCGAATCGCGGCCCGCAGCGTCGCCACCTGCGCGTCGAAGTCCATCCGTGTCCTCTGCTCCTTCAGCGAACGTGGAAGCCGCTCGCCCCGCGCTCCGCGACCGCCTCGCGCTCGACACCCGTCACGTGCCCGAAGGCGGGCCCTTCTCCGAGCAGGCCCTCGAGCTTGCCGAGCGCGGCCGCGCTACCCTCGGCCATCACCTCGACCGACCCGTCGGGCTGGTTGCGCGCGAAGCCGGCGACGCCGAGCTCCTCCGCGTGCCGCAGCACGAAGTAGCGGTAGCCCACGCCTTGCACGCGACCGCGGACCACGTAGCGCGCTGCCGGCATGAGCTCGCTTCAGCCTCCCCTCGGCGCGGGAGACTATCACAGCGGGCGGCGGAGGCCCCCGGCCGCCACCCACGCGCTCGACCACGCCCACTGGAAGTTGAAGCCGCCAATCCGGCCGTCGACGTCGAGCATCTCGCCCACCAGGTGGAGGCCCGGCTGGAGCTTCGACTGCATCGTCGCGGTGTCGACCTCCGCGAGCGGGACACCGCCCGCGGTGGCCTCGGCGAAGGAATACCCGCGGCTGCCCGTGACCGGGAGCGGGCGCTCGACGATCCCGTGGACCACGCGGCGCCGCTCGTCGCGCGTCAGCCGACCGAGCGTCGTCTCGCCGCAGCCGGCGCCATGGGCCACCGCGTGAGCGACCGCCTGCGGCAGGCGACGCGCGAGCGCCGAGGCGACACTCGTCCGCGGCGCCTCGGCCGCGAGCCGCACCAGCGCGTGCTCGACCCAGGCGAAGTCCCGGCCCGGAAGCAGATTGGCCTCGAGCACGGGCGAGCCCCCCTCGAGCTCGGCCCGCAGGTAGGCCCGCGACACGTCGAGCACCACGGGCCCGCTCACGCCGAAGTGGGTCCACAAGAGCGAGCCCGTGCGACGCAGCGGCTTGCGGCCCCCGTCGCGCACGACCAGCTCGACCTCGTGCGAGACGCCCGACAGCGGCGTGTGAAACGAGCCGCCGAGCAGGAGCGGCACGAGCGCCGGCGTCGTCGGCACGACTTCGTGGCCGAACGTTCGCGCGATTCCGAGGCCGGCCCCGTCGCTGCCGGTCTTCGGCAGCGAGAGCCCGCCCGTCGCCAGCACCACGCGAGCCGCCGCGTGCTCCCCGCGGGACGTCCGCAGCCTGAAGCCGCCGCCGCTGGCCACGACGTCCAGCACGCGCTCACCGGCGAGCAGCCGGACGCCCCGCCGCTCGGCTTCGTCGAGCAGCCCCTGCAGCACCACTTTCGAGCGGTTGGCGTCCGGGAACAGCTTGCCGTCCTCCTCTTCGTGAAGCGCCACTCCGATCTCTCGGAAGAAAGCGACCGTTTCGTCCACTCCGAACGCGCGGAGCACGCGCTTCACGAGGTGAGCGGGCGACCCGCAGAAGTCGCGCTCCGTCACGACGGCATTCGTGACGTTGCAGCGCGAGCCACCGCTCACCAGGATCTTGGCCCCGGGCCGCTGCGCGCCCTCGAAGAGCAGGATGGGTTCCGTCGCGCCACGCCGGGCGGCAAAGATCGCCGTCGCGAGGCCCGCGGCGCCGGCACCCACGATGGCGATCACGCGCCTACCCCCGTCGCCGGCTGGAAAAACAAATGGGGGCTCTCACGAGCCCCCAATGAAGGTGGTCGGGGCGAGAGGATTCGAACCTCCGACCTCTTGGTCCCGAACCAAGCGCTCTAGCCAGGCTGAGCCACGCCCCGATCGGAATGAACTGATTTTATACCACGCGTGTGCCGCGACTCCAAGAGCGCGAGCGGACTCGCCTCAGCCCTTCCCGGTCTTCTCGGCCGCCCGGAAGTCACGCTCCCACTCGCGGAGCTGACCCACGACGCGGTGGTTGGTCGTATCCGTCTGGAGCGGGGTCACCGAGATCAGGCCCGAGCGCACCGCGAAGATGTCGGACATCTCGTCGCTCACCCACTGGTCGCGGCCCTCCTCGATCCAGTAGTAGGTGCGGTGGCGCGGGTCGAGGCCCTCGAGAATCGTGCCCTCGTGCGAGCGGCGCCCCTGGACCGTCACGGCGGTGCCCGTGGGCTTTCCCGGCGGGACGTTGACGTTCAGCAGCGTGCGCTCCGGCAGCCCGCGCTCCAGCACCAGCTCGGAGAGCTGGCGGGCGAACGTGGCCGCCGGCGTGTAGTCGAGGTCGGCGCGAGCGGCGAGCGAGACGGCGATCGCGTGGACGCCGAAGAAGGTGGCCTCGCGCGCCGCGCCCACGGTGCCCGAGTAGAAGACGTCGTCGCCGAGGTTGCCGCCGCGGTTGATGCCCGAGACCACCAGCGACGGCCGGCGCGGCAGCAGCTTCACGATCGCGAGGTTGACGCAGTCGGTGGGCGTGCCGTCCACCGCGAAGATCCTGGACTCGACCTTCTCGGCCCGCAGCGGG
>CAZMRX010000111.1:0-7980 GCA_964568755.1 uncultured Acidobacteriota bacterium
CGCGGATCCGAATTGCGCCAAATTGCATGCCCCGAATGATCCCCTGCTGACGGAGTTCATGGTCACGGGCGAAGGCAACACGGTCGCCAATGTGCTGATCCAGGTCACCAAGGGGCTGCCGGAAGGCAAAACCTACCCCGTCCCCGGGCAGCCGGTCGAAGTCTCGCAGGAAGGTTGCCGGTACTCGCCGCATGTGTTCGTGGTGCGCGCGGGCCAGCCGATCAAGTTTACGAATCCGAACGGCCTGCAGCACAACGTTCATCCGCTGCCGAAGGAAAACCGTGAACTCAATCGCGCCATGTCGGAGACTGAGCGCGAATTCTCGCACGTGTTCCCCAAGCCGGAGTCCGTGTTTCGCATCAAGTGCGACGTGCACACATGGATGGAGGCCTATTGCGCGGTGCTTGATCACCCGTTTTTCGCCGTCACCGGGACCGACGGCACGTTTACGATCGAGGGACTGCCGGCGGGCGATTACGAAATCGAGGCGTGGCACGAAGTGCTCGGCACGCAGATGGCGAACGTGACGGTGAAAGACGACGCGCCCGCCGCGCTAGACTTTACGTACACGCGGCCGACGAAGAAACCGTAACGCGGGCGGTGTCGGCGACACCGGATTTGCGCGTGCGTGACGGGGAAGACTGCGGGTGGAGAATGAGGCCGATCAACACGTGAATTCCGTTGGCGCGAGTCAGCGGCCCCCCATCTGGCAGCGCTATATCTTTTCTACCGATCACAAGGTCGTGGGCATCCAGTACGGCCTCACCGCGGCCGCCTTTCTGCTGATCGGCCTGACCCTCATCCTGATGATCCGCTGGCAGCTCGCGTATCCGGGACGGCCCGTGCCCGGGCTCGAAGGCGTGTTCGATTCGTCGAGCCAGACAATGCCCGGCGGCGCGATGACCTCCGGGTTCTACAACTCGCTCGGC
Organism: uncultured Acidobacteriota bacterium; assembly: GCA_964568755.1. Classification (GTDB taxonomy): domain Bacteria; phylum Acidobacteriota; class Vicinamibacteria; order Fen-336; family Fen-336; genus DATBSL01. Next base: position 930 of record CAZMRX010000111.1, read on the forward strand.
GCGATGCACGGCACCATCATGGTGTTTCTCGCCGTCGTGCCGATGCTGGTCGGTGCGTTCGGCAACTATCTCGTGCCGTTGCAAATTGGCGCGCCCGACATGGCGTTCCCGCGCATCAACATGTTCAGTTACTGGACGTACCTCGCCGGCGGAGTGATCATGCTCGCGAGTTTCCTGCTGCCGGACGGCCCCGCGAACTCCGGGTGGACGTCCTACCCGCCGCTGTCGGTCATCGCAACCTCCGGACAGACCTGCTGGCTGATCGGGATGGCCACGCTGATCTCGTCGTCGATGCTCGCCTCGGTCAACATGATCGCAACCATCGTGCAACTGCGCGCGCCAGGACTCGGGTTCATGCGCCTGCCGTTCTTTGTGTGGGCGCAACTGGTCGCTGCGTTCCTGCTGCTGCTGGCGTTCCCGCCTTTGCAGGCCGCGAGCGTGCTCCAGCTCTCCGATCGCGTTCTCGGCACGAGCTTCTTCCTGCCGACCGGGCTTGTCGTCAGCGGCGAGCAGTTGCCCGCGACCGGCGGCGGCAGCCCGCTGCTCTGGCAGCACCTGTTCTGGTTCCTCGCGCACCCCGAGGTGTACGTGCTGATCCTGCCGGCGATGGGGATCGTGGCCGAGGTGGTGGCCAACAACACGCGGAAGCCCCTGTGGGGCTACCGCTCGATGGTGTACTCGCTGATGTTCCTCGGCTTCATGTCGTTCATCGTGTGGGCGCACCACATGTTCATCACCGGCATGGGCACCACCATGGCGGCGTTCTTCCAGACCAACCCGATGATCATCTCGATCCCCTCGGTGGTGATCCTGAGCGCGCTCCTGATCTCGCTCTACGGCGGCTCGATCCGCTTCACGACGCCGATGCTGTTCGCGCTCGGCTTCCTGCCGATGTTCGGGATCGGCGGGCTCACCGGGCTGCCACTGGGGCTCACCGCCACCGACATCCACCTGCACGACACCTACTACGTGATCGGCCACTTCCACTACGTGGTGGCGCCGGGCACGATCTTCGCCCTGTTCGCCGGCGTCTATTACTGGTTCCCCAAGGCCACCGGGCGGCTGATGAACGAGACGCTGGGCAAGATCCACTTCTGGGGCTCGCTCGTGTTCATGAACGTGATCTTCATGCCGATGTTCATCATGGGGCTCGCGGGCGTGTCGCGGCGGCTCTACGACGGCGGCGCCTCCTACACCCACGCCCAGCCGGTGCTGCAGTGGAACGTGGTCTCGTCGTGGGGCGCCTGGGCGCTCGCGCTCTTCCAGATCCCGTTCATCTTCAACTTCTTCTGGAGCATCTGGCGCGGAAAGCCGACCGACGCGAACCCGTGGCACGCGACCACGCTCGAGTGGTCGGCGCCCTCGCCGCCTCCGCACGGCAACTTCGAGACGCCCCCCGCCGCGCACCGCGGCCCCTACGAGTACAGCGTGCCCGGCGCGGCCACCGACTACTCCCCGCAGTGGGAGGCGAGCAAGCCATGAGCATGGAGATCCCCTACACCGTCGAGGCGCGGCCCGACACCGGCCTCAACAACGGCAAGATCGCGATCTGGCTGTTCCTGGCCTCCGAGGTGATGCTGTTCGGCGCGCTGTTCGCGTCGTACGTGATGCTGCGCGTCGGCGCCCACGAGTGGCCGGCGGGCGCCACCTACCTCAACATCCCGCTCGCGACGCTCAACACCGTGATCCTGATCAGCTCCAGCGTCACGATGGTGCTGGCCTGGGCCTCGCTCGTGAAGCGGGACTTCTCCCGCTTCCGCATGTTCATGGGCATCACGATCCTGTGCGGGCTGGGCTTCCTGGTGATCAAGTACTTCGAGTACACCTCGAAGTTTCACCACGGCTACTTCCCCGCCACCAACACCTTCCTGGCGATCTACTTCACGCTCACGGGCCTTCACGGCCTGCACGTGATCGGCGGGATGGCGGTGAACGGCTACCTGTGGGGCCCGGGCTCGGCGCTCTACAAGACCGACCCCGCCCACTTCACGAACCGCGTCGAGAACGCGGGCCTGTTCTGGCACCTGGTCGATCTCGTCTGGATCTTCCTGTTCCCGATCCTCTACCTGCTGTAACGGAGCTGCCTGCATGAGCGAGAGTCACGAGCACAAGGACGCCCACGCCGGCCACGGCGACGTCGATCACCACGTGCGAGCCGCCTACTACGTCTTCGGCTCGCTCCTGGTCCTCACGGCGTTCACCGTGGGCGCCTACTTCCTGCACCTGCCGCACAAGGCCGCGATCGCGCTCGCGCTGGCGATCGCGACCGTGAAGGGGACCCTCGTCGCCGCCTGGTTCATGCACCTCGTCTCCGAGCGCACGCTCATCTACTGGGTGCTCGGGCTCACGGCGGTGCTGTTCCTGCCGCTGCTGCTGCTGCCGACCTTCACCGTCCTCGACGGCATCGTGCTGCGCTAGCCATGTCGCTCAAGGGCTTCCACGTCGTGTTCGTCACCGCCTCGGCGCTGCTGGCCTTCTTCTTCGCCGCCTGGTGCATGGGCGCCGTGCCCCAGCCGGGCACGGGCCGGCTCGCAGCCGGGGCGGCCTCGGCCCTTGCCGGATTCGGCCTGCTGGCCTACGAGGCCTGGTTCCTGAAGAAGATGCGCGGGGTCAGGTCTTGAATCTTGGTGTCCGCGCGCTGGCGGCCTCGGCCGTGACGCTGTGCCTGCTCCCGCCCGTGAGCGCTCTCGCCTGCCCGGTCTGCTTCGGAGAGGCCGAGGGGCCGATGATCGACGCCACCCGCCTCGGCACGTTCCTGCTGCTCGGGGTCACGCTCGCGATCCAGGGCGCCTTCGTAGCCTTCTTTCTCTATCTGCGCCGACAGGCCCGCAGGGCCCAGGACAAGGCGCTCGACGCCGAGTGGTCGAGCCTGCAACGCACGCACGATCGTGCGTGGAGGAACGTCTAGCCCATGAACGAATGGCTCTCGCTGCCCCAGGTCGCCTCGCAGCACGGCGGGGCGCTCGACCACACGCTCGGCCTCGTGCACTGGCTGATGCTGGTGCTGTTCGTCGGCTGGGGCGCTTTCTTCGCCTACGTGCTGTTCCGCTTCCGCGCCAGGCGGCACCCCGCGGCCGACGCCCAGGGCGTCACCAGCCACACCTCGACCTGGCTCGAGGGCGGCGTGGCCGTGGTCGAGGCGATCCTGCTGATCGGCTTCTCGATCCCGCTGTGGGCCGACCGCGTCGAGCGCTTCCCGGCGCCCGCCGACTCGACGCAGGTGCGCGTGGTGGCCGAGCAGTTCGCCTGGAACATCCACTACCCCGGCCCCGACGGCGCATTCGGCCGCACCGACGTGAAGCTGATCGACCTGCAGTCGAACCCGCTCGGGCTCGACCGCGAGGACCCCGCCGCCAAGGACGACGTCACCACGATCAACCAGCTCCACCTGCCGGTCGGCCGGCCGGTGCTGATCCAGCTCAGCAGCAAGGACGTGATCCACTCCTTCGGCTTGAACGAGATGCGCGTCAAGCAGGACGCGATCCCCGGCACCATGATCCCGGTCTGGTTCGTGCCCACGGTCACCACCGAGGAGATGCGGCAGCGCCGGGGCGAGCCCGAGTTCAACTACGAGATCGCGTGCGCGCAGCTGTGCGGCCTCGGCCACTACCGGATGAAGGGCTACATGACGATCCACACCGCCGAGGGCTTCCAGAAGTGGATGGACGAGCGGCAGGCCGAGCTCGGCGGAGAATCGGAAGACGCGGTCTGGCAGTAGGCGTTTCGCCGAAGGTGGCGACTCGGGGGCGTGCCGGGGGGCCCGGGGGCCCTGCTACTCCTGGGGTTTGGCTAGAAAGACCTCGGCACGCTTCGCCACGGCCGGATCGGCTCCGGCGAGCAGCTCGTTGAGCCTGGCGAGGATCGCCTTGCCGTCGGCCGCGTCGTCGCGGATCTTCCGGCGCAGGACCATCACCACCAGCTGATACTTGGCGTCCGGAAGCGCCATCAGGCCGCCCAGGTCGGACAACAGACGCGCGAGCGGCCTCGCTTCGATGTCGTGGACGAAGGCCGCCATCTCGGTGAACGTCAGCGCGGCCTTGCCGGTCTGGACGAGCGTCGAGCCGCTGTCGTCCGGACCCCCGTCGCCGGTCGGCATCCCCACCCCCGGAAGACATGCTACCACCCGCCTCGGGTGCGCCCGCTCACGCCTGCCCCTCCGGCGCCCGCGCCGTGCGTCCCGCGCCTGGGACGCCGGGGTGCCGGTAGCGAACAGCAGGCCGCTCAGCGCAGGCCTCCAAGTGACTGGCAAGAAGTCACTTGGCAAACGACTCGGCCTGGCACGGGGCTTGGAGAGCAGTCGATCATGCTCGGCACCCTCTGGAGCGATCTCAGGCACGGCGCGCGCGGCCTCGCCCGGCGGCCCGGCTTCACGCTGGCCGCTCTCGCCACGCTCGGGCTGGGCATCGGGGCGAACTCCACTGTCTTCAACATCGTCAACGCGCTGCTGCTGCGACCGCTCCCCCTGGGCGATGCCGGCGACAGGGTCGTCAGGCTCCACTCCACGCACAAGGCCCAGCCCGAGGACTGGGAGGACTCGCACCTGTCGTACGCCGACCTGCGCGACCTGCGGGCCCGCGTAGCCGGGCTGCAGGACGCAGCGGGCTACATTGGCGGAGGCTTCACGCTCCAGTCCGGGGGCGAGTCCGAGCGCCTGCGCGGGGGCCTGGTGACGCCCAACCTGTTCGCGCTCGTCGGCCTGCGCCCGGTGCTGGGACGCGACTTCCGCGAAGAGGACGCGGCGGACTTCGGCTTCGCGCCCGTGGTGCTGCTCAGCCACCGGCTCTTCGAGCGGCGCTTCGGCTCCGATCCGGGGATCGTCGGCCGGGGCGTGATCCTGAACGGCCGCGCGGTCACGGTGATCGGCGTGATGCCGCCGGGGATCCGTTTCCCGGAGCGCGACGAGCTGTGGGTGGCGTACCGTCCCAGCTCCGACCCCGAGCGCGCGCCCACGCGCGCGCAGCGCTTCGTGGCCGGCTTCGGCCTGCTGCGCGACGGCGTCTCGATCGAGCGCGTCCAGGGCGAGCTCGACCTCGCGGCCGGCCAGCTCGCCGAGGCGCATCCCGACACGAACCGCGGCTGGGGCGTCCGCGTCCTGTCGTTCCGCGACTCGGTGGTGGACCGCGGCCTGCGCGTGGTCGCCTCCGCCCTGCTGGGCGCGGTGGCGGCCGTGCTGCTGATCGCTTGCGCGAACCTGGCGAGCCTGAACCTGGCGCGCGGCGCGGCCCGCCAGCGCGAGCTGGCCGTGCGGGCGTCGCTCGGAGCGAGCCGCGGCCGGCTGGTGCGGCAGATGCTCGCCGAGAGCGCGGTGCTGTGCGCGGCCGGGGGCCTCGTCGGCCTGGCGGCCTCCGCCTGGTTCACCGACCTCGTGGTGGCGTCCTGGCCCGAGGAGCTGCCGTACTGGGTGGACCTCAGCCTCGACTGGCGCGTGCTGGCTTTCACGTCAGCCGTCGCGGCGCTTTCGGCCGTGCTCTCCGGCCTGCTGCCCGCGTGGCGGTCGTCGCGCCCGGACCTGGTCACGGACCTGCGTGACGGCTCGCGCGGCAGCGCTGGGGCCGGCCAGCAGCGGCTGCAATCCGCGCTCGTGGTCGGGCAGGTGGCGCTCTGCCTGGCGCTGCTGGTGGGCGCCAGCTTGATGATCCGCAGCTTCCTGCGGCTGCAGCAGGCCCCGTCGGGGTTCGTGGAGCAGGCGCTGCTCACGCTGCGCGTCTACATCGCGGGCGACGCCTACGACGTCACGCAGCGCCGGGCCGAGCTGCTGCGCGACCTCGAGCAGCGCCTCTCGGCCCTGCCAGGCGTGGAGCGCGCCGCCTTCACCTCGAGCATCCCCACGGACGACGGCGGGGCGCCGGTGCGCCTCGTGGTGGAGCGGCAGCCGGTGGCGGCCGGCGACGAGCCGTCCGCGATCCGCATCGCAGGCTCGCCCGCGCTCTTCGAAACGCTGGGTGCGCCGCTCGTCGAGGGGCGCGGCTTCACGGCCTCCGAGCACGAATCGGCCACGGCCGACGTGGTGATCGTCAACCAGGCGCTGGCCCGGCGCTTCTGGCCGGAGGGAGCGCTCGGGCAGCGGCTTTCGCTGGTGGACGGCGGCGGCCGCCGCGCGGACGCCCCGGTTCGCTGGCTGCGCGTGGTGGGCGTGGCGCCCGACATCCAGTACGAAGAGTTCGGCGAGGAAACCGCGCAGTCGCGGCTCAACGTGTTCCGCCCGTACGCCACCGCACCGGGCCGCTCGCTCGCGCTGCTGGTCCGGACGCGGACGACACCGCGCGCGCAGGCCGAGGCGGTGCGACGCGTGTTCCGCGAGGTGGATCCCGGCATCGCGGTCTGGGATGTCCGCACCATGGAAGAGGTCCGCGCGTTCACCACCTGGGAGCAGCGCTTCTTCGGGCACCTGATGGGCGGCTTCGCCGCCCAGGCCCTGCTGCTCGCCTGCCTCGGGGTCTACGGCGTCCTGGCCTACGCCGTCAGCCGACGCACGCGCGAGATCGGCGTGCGCCTGGCGCTCGGCGCGCGTCCCGCGGACGTCGTGGGCCTCGTGCTGCGGCGCGGCGCGGCCCTGGGCCTGCTGGGAGCGGCCCTGGGCCTGCTGCTGGCGCTGGCGGTGGGTCGGGCGCTGCAGGGGGTCTTGTACGGAGTCGAGCCCGGGGAGCCCGGACCGCTGCTGGCGATCGCGGGCCTGCTGCTGGCCGTCGTGCTCGCGGCGAGCCTGCTGCCCGCGCGTCGCGCCGCGGCCGTGGATCCGATCGCCGCCCTGCGCGCCGAGTAGCTCGTCAGCCCCCGCCGCCCTCGTCGGCCTCGGCGCCCTCGCTGAGCTCGACCCGCAGGGTGCGCTCGGCTCCGGCGGGCAGCGAGACGCTGCGGCTGTGGCCGCACGCCGGGCAGGCGGCACGGGCAATCGTCATCGGGAGCAGCGCGCGCTCGCCGACGCGGTCGTCGAAGTACGTGACCTCGAAGCCGGCACTGCAGGCCGGGCAGCGATGCGAGTCGCTCTTCCGGGCACGCGGCTCAGGCATGGGGCCTCCGGGTGCCGCCAGTCTACTCCCCGCCGGCCGGC
>CAZMRX010000111.1:8080-14228 GCA_964568755.1 uncultured Acidobacteriota bacterium
GGCCGTCTCGCGCGCGTCGGTCGCCTGCAGCTGCTGGAACTCCTGCCCGGCATCCAGCAGCGCGACCACGATCCTCGCCATCAGGGCTCCCGCTCGTGCCGCCCGCTGCGAGAGGCCAAGGGGCTCCCGGGCCTAGGCCTGGCTCGCTCCGCGACGACGCCAGAGCCCCGCGACGACCAGCAGCTCGAGGGCCAGCACCCCCAGCGCCGCCTTCAGCATCGGGCCGACCACCGAGGGCTTCTCGCGCGGCGGCAGGTAGACGTAGAACCACTGCGTCAGGCCGCGGCGGTTGCCGCGCTCGCGGGCGGTGCCGTCCCACACCGAGAACGCGACGGGGAGGTACTGCCCCTCGGCGAGCGACAAGCCCTCGCTCGAGCGCAGGTCGCGCACGAAGACGGCCGACCACTCCCCGGCCGCGTAGCTGGCGCTCGCCTGCACCTCGCCCGACTCGCGCGCGGTCAGGCTGCCCGAGCCGCGCCCCACGTACTGGCGCACGCGTTGCGAGGCGAGGTCCAGGAACCAGAGGTCCACCGCCTGCTGCGCGTCGCCGAGCAGGAAGTAGGGCTTCGCGACGCCCTCCGAGGCCTGGACCGGCACCTGCAGCGCCACGGCGTCCGAGAATTGGGCCGCGGGCCCGGCGGCGGCCGTGTCGGCCGCGGGGGCCTCGCCCCAGAAGTCGTCGCCCGCCCCCGCCGCCGGGGCCTGGGCGGCCGGCTCCGCGGCCTCGCCCCAGAAGTCCCCCGCGTCCTCGCCGGCGGCCGGCGCGGCCGAGGCGGGCGCCGCGAGCGCCTCGTCGGCCAGCGACACCTCGAGCGTGGGCGAGTTGCTGGCCTGCGTGTCGGCCCGGATGTCGTGCCAGCGCACCTGGAACGCCACGCGCTGCGCGTCGTAGACGGCGCGCACCTGGACGGCGGTGGCCGACGGCGAGAACGCGCGCCCCGGCTCCATGATCTGGCCGACCACCGGGAAGCGCGCGGAAGCCGCGCTCTCGAAGAGCGCAGCGCCCTTCGCGGGGTCGATCTCGTCGTCGAGCGGACGCGCCACCACGAGCGTCGAGTAGCCCGGGGCGTCGCCGTCGCCCAGCGAGTAGACGTAGTCGGTGAGCGCCCAGCGATCGGGCTCGCTGACGGAATCGTAGAACGACGGCATCGGAGTGCCGTTGAGGCCGGTGCTGAAGGTCCGGAAGATGTCCTGGCGCGTCGGCCCGCCGCGGAAGGTCCAGCGCTGCGTCAGGTCGGCCGCCCGCAGCGGGTTCCCCAGGTCGTCCGCGAGCGTCGGCGCCGACGGTCCTTCGCCGCGCCCGGTCTCGCCGTGGCAGCGCACGCAGCCGAGCGAGACGTAGAGCTCCTTGCCCTTCTCCACCGCTTCCTTGGTCGTCGCCGGCGCCTGCGGCAGCGCGATCGGCTTGGGGGCCTGGGCCGGATCGGCGAAGCCCGCGTAGAAGGTCTTCAGGTACTGCACCACCCCGTCGACCTCGGCGTCGCTCAGGCGCGGCCAGGGCGGCATCGAGGTGTAGGGCATCCCGAGCCGCACCACGCGCTTCAGGTCGTCGTCGGTGGGTAGCGCTCCCGAGGGCGTCGTGCGCAGCTTGAACTTGCCGGTCGTGAAGTCGCGCGGCCGCGGCAGCAGGTGCGCGGCGCCGGTGCCCTGGCCGTCGCCCTTCTCGCCGTGGCACTGTGCGCAGTGCTGGTCGTAGACCTTCTTGCCAGCTTCGAGCGCGGAACGGTCCTGGGCGGTGGCGCTCGAAGCTGGCACAGGCAGGGGCGCGAGCACAGCGAGCGCCGCCGCGAGCAGGACGCGGCCCTTCCAGACACCTCCGGTTTCGGCGCGCCCCCGCATCAGTGCTCGACTCCCGACGCGCGCGGCCGCTGGCCAGTGTGGTCGTAGAGGAAGAGAATCACTTCCCAGATCTCCTCTTCCTTCAGGAACTTCTCCCAGGCCGGCATCGCCGAGTCCCAGGGGCCGCCCTCGGCGGGCAGGCCGGGCCCGCCCTTCGCGATGCGCCAGAACAGGAACGACTCCTGCAGCTGCGCGATCGTGCCGGGGTCGGTGAAGTTGGTCGGGATCGGGTTGAGCCCGTGAGCGTACATGCCGTCGCCCGCGAGCGCGTCGCCGTGGCAGAAGTGGCAGTTCTGGTAGTAGATCCTGCGGCCGTTCTCGACGTGGGCCCGGTACTTCTCGGGCTCCTTCGTCTCCAGCTCGCGCAGCGGGTTCTGGCCCTTGGCGAGGTCGATCGTCTTGTCGCCGAACGGGATCGTGTCGGGCGGCGCCGGGTGGACCGTGCGCCCGAAGGCCGGGGCCTCGAGCGTCTCGCGGCTGCCGAGGAAGACGTTGCCCGCGGCGAGCGCCGGCAGCAGCACCAGCGCCGCGGCCAGCAGCGGCCGCAGCCGCGGCTCGTTCACGAGCGCCACGAGCGGCGCCAGGAACTCCCCGCGCCGCGCCGCGCTCGAGCTCACGTAGGCGGCTAGCGCGAGCAGCGTGATGCCCATGTAGAGCTGCACCACGGAGGACGGGATCGGCGTCGCGAAGCCGAAGCGCAGGACGGCGTAGATGCCGCCGAAGCAGGCGAGCGTCCACGCGAACGAGCCGGCGCGGCGCAGGTGCAGCAGCACGAACAAGGCCACCACCGCGAGCACGACCGGCCAGCGCAGGAACGCGAGTGACTGCAGCATCGCCATCGCCTAGTTCTGCCCCGCGGCCGGCGTGGCGCCCGACGCGAGCGGCCACACCTTCGATTCCATCGTCACGCTCACCTTGCCCCCGAGGCTCTGGAGGTAGGCGATCACGGCCAGGATCTCCTGGTCGCTGAGGCCGATCGGGGGCTTGTTGATCACCGGCATCCCCGGGTTGAAGCCGGGGACGATGAAGAGGTTCGGGTCGTAGATCGACTCGGCGAGGTAGTCGACGTCGGAGTGCCCGGGCCGCCGCGACGCCGCCCGCGCGCCGATCCCGTCGAGGTCGGGGAAGCGCAGGGCGCCCGACTTGCCGACGGTGTGGCAGGTCGAGCACAGCCCCTTGCCCTCCGCGATCTCCTTGCCCGCCTTGACCAGCTCGTCGGAGCTCATCTCCTTCTTGAGCGCCGTCTCCTTCGGGGGCTGGACCTCCTTCTGCGGCACCAGCTGGCCGACCATCGTGTAGAAGGCAGTCGTCGCCACGATCAGGCCGAGGATCTTGATCGGAACCGGGACGCTCACGCGTGTTCCTTCTTGTGGTCGGAGAGGCTCGCCAGCCAGAACACGAAGCCGATCAGCAGGAAGAAGATCAGCACGGTGATCGACACGATCTGCGTCGCGAAGCCGAGCGTCGGCGTGAAGGCGTCGACCGAGGTGTCGCGCACCACGCCGTAGACGTGCCAATGCTGCCGCAGGCCCGAGCGCACGTAGCCCATCAGGCCCATCAGCCAGGTGAAGGTGACGGCCAGGAAGATCAGCACGTACTGCGAGACCGGGTGGATGCGGCCCCAGTGCGTCTCGCCCAGCTCCCTGGCGTTCCTGTACATGAACACGTCGATCACCGTCACCGCGATCATCGCGAACAGCACCGAGCTCACCTGCGGGATCGAGAGCCCGATGCGGACGGCGGCCTCGACGAAGTAGCCGTAGATGCCCAGGAACAGCACGATGCCCCCGGCCAGCAGCGAGATCGCGACCTGCAGCGCGTTGCCGAGCTTCGCCCAGGACACGGTCGGGGTGCGGCCCGAGCGCCTGTAGAGCAGGAAGCTCACGTAGGTGGTCAGGATCAGCAGGTTGACCGCGGTGTTCTTGGCCGACATCACGCCCAGGTAGCCGAGCTGCGGGTGCGAGCCGCCGCCCATCGCGCGCGTCTCGGACACGGTCGCGATGATCGAGCGCGGCGTCGCCCAGACGGCGAAGCAGAGCGCGATCAGGATCAGCAGGTACTTGATGTAGCCCTGGAAGCGCTCGGAGGCCTGGACGCGGCCCATCCCGAGCCACAGGTAGTAGTTCGCGCCCAGGAACAGGTTCCCGATCAGGACCGCCTGGATGATGAACAGCCAGGAGAAGGCGCCGCCCATCATGGTGAGGCCGAGCGTCTGCGAGTACGCGTAGATCTCGGACGCGAGCCAGTAGCCGGCGAAGGGCAGCGGCAGGAACGCGCAGATCGCGACGAAGTTGCCGATGTAGCCCATCCAGTCGTAGTGGGCGCGCTCCGCGTCGGTCTTCGCCGCGAGGAACTTGAAGGCGGCGTAGGCCCCCGCCACCGAGCCGCCGAAGGCGACGTTGGCGATCACGCGGTGGATGTTGATCGGCATCCAGGTGTAGTTGTGCACAGCGGCCCAGGTGCTGATCACGGCGCCCGACTCGGAGACGCCGGCGGGCGTCGTCATGAAGGTGAGCCAGGAGTTGGCGATCAGCATGATCGCGGTGCCCACGACGTTCAGGCCCAGCCCGAGCAGCAGGTGCGTGACCGCCCCGAACTTCCCCCAGCCGTAGTAGTAGGTGTAGAGGAAGAACGCCTCGAGGAAGAACAGCGCGACGTAGGGCGCGAACGTCGGCGAGAACACGTGCATCAGGTAGCTCATGAACTTCGGGTAGAGCAGCACCAGCATGAACAGCAGGAACGCCCCGAAGGTCGCGGTGAGCGAGAACGACACCGACAAGAGCTTGGTGAACTCGTGCGCGAGATCGTCGTAGCGCTTGTCGCCGTTCAGCCAGCCGATGAACTCGATGATCAGGGCGAAGATCGGCACCGCCAGCACGAACGCGGCGAACAGCAGGTGCAGCTGCGCCAGCACCCAGACCGCGACGCGGCTGCCCACCACCGGGAAGCGGCGGTAGGTGTCCTCCACGTACGGCTTCTCGCGGTCGGCCTTGGCCTGGGCGGCGGCCTCGTCCTGCTGCGCCTGCACCCGCGGCGTCGACTGCGCCGCATCGGAGCGGACGGGCGGGCGGTACTCGGTGCTCAGGACGAAGCGCACGATGCCGACCGTGGCCGCGAGCGCAATCGCCACCACGACCGCCGACGCCACGGCGATCTTCGCGTTCAGCCGGCCCTTCACCGCGCCGCCCCTTCCGCTTGCCGCTGCTGCTGCATCTGCCGCACGTGGGCCACGATCGCCCAGCGGTCGGCCGGCGGGATCGGCCAGCGGTAGGCCGGCATCAGCCCCTGGCCGTTCGCGATCACGTTGTAGATGTGCCCGTCCGTCGCATTCAGCACCTTGGGGTCGTGCATCGACGTCGTCGGCACGCCGCCGCGCTGGGCGAGAACACCCTTGCCGTCGCCGCGCGGGTCGTGGCACGGCTGGCAGTAGATGCGGTAGCGCTCGGCACCGCGCGCCAGGAGCTCCGGCGTCGCCTCCACCGCCGAGCGGGCGACGAGCTCGCCCGCCGCGTCCCGCCCTTCGAAGAACGCCCGGTCCTCGTGCAGCTCCCCGCGCGCCACCGTGCCCGGCACCGGCGGCCGCATCGAGGCGCCGTCGTAGAAGAAGTCGCTCTCCGACTGCGCGCGGGCCTTGGGCTGGTTGTCCATGCTGGGGTTGAGGTGCACCGGGGGCTTGGTGGAGGTCATGCCGCGGCATCCCCCCGTCGTCGCGGCCAATACGAGCGCCGCGACGACGGTCTTGGCCATGCGACTGCGCGCTGCGTTCATTGCGACGGCCGGCGCGATCCAGGCCGCAAGGACGGAAGCCCAACGCGAACGGAAGCGGCTTGAAGAGGCTGGACCGCCGGAAAGGGCGGGACGGTCAGGGCCAGCAGCCAGGGCCAGAATCGCCGCGACCCCAGACGGCCATGGCCTAGCCATGAGACGGGTCCTTTGCCGGGGGCGGGGTCGCGGCGAGGGAGGGATGCGGATTCCGCAGCCGCGCCTGGTAGGTCGTGCGCGGGCGCGAGTTGAGCTCGGCGAGCAGCGCGTAGGTCCGGTCGCTCCCGCGCGCCTTCGCCACCTGGCTCTCGAGGTCGAGCAGGTCGCCGAAGCGGATCGCCTCGGCCGGGCAGGCCTGCTGGCAGGCGGTCTTGGCGTCGCCGTCCTTGATCTCGCGGCCGCCGAGGCGGGCGTCGATCTTGGCGGCGCTCAGCCGCTGCACGCAGTAGGTGCACTTCTCCATCACGCCGCGGGCGCGCACCGTCACGTCGGGATTGTTGACGAGCTTCAATACTCGCGGGGTGTCCTTGGTGTAGTTGAAGAAGTT
>CAZMRX010000112.1:0-14111 GCA_964568755.1 uncultured Acidobacteriota bacterium
CCGAGGCCTGCTTGAAGACCGTCAAGCTCGCCTCGGCGCGCGCCCTCGACGGCTTGCCGACGAGCGGCGGCCAGAAGGGCCAGGCGTTCCGCGACCTGGAGCTCGAAGCGCAGGTAGTCGAGGCGGCCCGCAAGACCGGGATCGGAGCCCAGTTCGGCGGCAAGTACTTCGCGCTCGACGCGCGGGTGGTGCGCCTGCCGCGCCACGGGGCCTCCTGCCCGATCGGCATGGGCGTCTCCTGCTCCGCCGACCGCAACATCCTGGCGAGGATCGACCGCGACGGGATCTGGGTCGAGCAGCTCGAGCGCAACCCCGCGCGCTTCATCCCCGAGCGTTACCGCGGCGCCCGCCACCAGCCCAAGGTCAAGGTCGATCTCAACCGCCCGATGAGCGAGATCCGTGCCGAGCTCTCGCGCCACAAGGTCGCAACCGCGGTCTCGCTCACGGGCCCGATCGTGGTGGCGCGCGACATCGCCCACGCGAAGCTCAAGGAGCGGCTCGACCGCGGGGAAGGCCTGCCGCAGTACTTCAAGGACCACCCGGTCTACTACGCTGGCCCGGCCAAGACGCCCGAGGGCCTGCCCTCGGGCTCGTTCGGGCCCACGACGGCCGGACGCATGGACTCCTACGTCGACCTCTTCCAGTCGCACGGGGCGTCGCTGGTGATGATTGCCAAGGGCAACCGCAGCGCCCAGGTCACCGACGCCTGCCGCAAGCACGGCGGCTTCTACCTGGGCTCGGCCGGCGGGCCGGCGGCGCTGCTGGCCCAGGAGAACATCCGCAAGGTCGAGCTGATCGAGTATCCCGAGCTCGGGATGGAAGCGGTCTACCGCCTGGAGGTCGAGGATTTCCCGGCGGTGATCCTGGTCGACGACAAGGGCAACGACTTCTTCCAGGCGCTCGCCTGAGCCGAGGGGCGACCCTGCGATGATCGAGCCGCTGCGACGGGCCTTCAACGCGAGCTGGACCGAGGCGCGGTACGAGGCGTACAAGGCGCGTCTCGTGGCCGACGCCGGGGCCCCGATCCACTTCCGGGTCTGCGAGACGCCGGTCTACCTGCCGCCCGCGCTGCGCGACGCGATGGTGCAGGGCGCGCTCGAGATCTGGGAGCTGCTGCTGCAGCCTGAGGCGCTCGAGCGCTCGAAGACGGCCGTGCCGAAGGCCTGGGACGTGCCGGGGTGCGACGCGCACCCGCTCTTCGCCGTGGCCGACTTCGCGATCGTGGACGAGCGCGGCCGCCTGGTGCCGCGGCTGATCGAGCTGCAGGGCTTTCCCTCGCTCTACGGCTTCCAGCTGCTGCAGGCGCGGCTCTGCCGCGAGATGCTCCCCGGCGAGCCGCTCGACTTCCTGCTCGGCGGCCTGGACGAAGCGGGCTACCTCGAGGTGGTGGGGAACGCGATCAAGGGCGGCCTGCCGGCCGAGAACGTGGTGCTGCTCGATCTCGACCCGCCGAAGCAGGGAACCTACCCGGACTTCGCTGCCACCGAGAAGCTCTTCGGGGTCCGCTCGGTCTGTCCGACGGACGTCCGAAAGCGCGGCCGCGAGCTGTGGTACGACCGGGACGGTCGCCCGACCCGCATCCTGCGCGTCTACAACCGAATGATCGTGGACGAGCTGGTCGAGAAGAACGCCGAGCTGCCGTTCCACCTGACGGACGAGCTCGAGCTGCAGTGGGCGGGGCACCCCAACTGGTTCTTCCGCTGGAGCAAGCACGCGCTGCCGGGCCTGCGGCACCCGCTGGTCCCGGAGGCGCGCCTGCTCTCCGAGCTCGAGCGCGTGCCGGACGACCTCGAGCGCTGGGTGCTGAAGCCGCTCTACTCGTTCTCGGGCTCCGGCGTGAACGTGGACCCGACGCCCGCCGACCTCGCCGCCGTCCCCGAGGCCGAGCGCGCCCACACGCTGCTGATGCGGAAGGTCGACTACGCCCCGGTGGTCGAGTCTCCCGAGGGCGCGCGCTCGCGCGTCGAGGTGCGCGTGATGTGCGTGTGGCGCGACGGGCGCCCGCTTCCGGTCATGATGCTGGCGCGGCTGTCGCAGGGAAAGATGATGGGCGTCAAGTTCAACCGCGACAAGACCTGGGTCGGCTCTACGAGCTGTCTCTGGCCGGCGTGAGATGGACGACCCCTACGCCGAGCGGCGCCGCGACTTCCTGAAGACCGGGACGGTCGCCGCCGCGGCGACGGCCATCGCCTGCGCGGGCGGCACGAGCCGCTACCGCGTGCTGAGCGAGGAAGAGGCGCTGACGCTCGGCGCGGCCTGCGAGCAGATCGTCCCGAAGGACCAGGACCCCGGGGCGAGCGAGGCCGGGGTCGTCGCATTCATCGACCGCCAGCTCGCCACGCGCGCGAAGCGGGACCTCGCCCGCTGGCGGGCCGGGATCCGTGGGCTAGACGCGACGTCGCGCCGGCGCCACGGCGTGCTCTTCGCCGCGGCAGCGTTCGACGCCCAGACGGCGCTCCTGCAGGATCTCGAGAAGGGAACGGCAGAGGCGGCTGACTGGGAGGGGATCGCGCCCGCGGCCTTCTTTCGGCTGCTGCGCGACCACACGATGATGGGCTTCTACGGCGACCCGCGTCACGGCGGCAACAAGGACCGCGTGAGCTGGCGCATGCTCGGCGTTCCCGACCCGCCGATCCGCGGACGGCTGCACGAGACAGCGCCCCCGGCCGCGCTCGCGCCGCGGCCGTCGTCCAAGGGCTGACGTGCCGCTTCCACGGGTGAACGCCGTGGTCGTGGGATCCGGGGCGGGCGGGGGAGTCGTGTTCTGCGAGCTGGCGCGGGCGGGCCTGAGCGTCGTCTGCCTCGAGCGTGGTCGCTGGCACTCGCCCTTCGAGGAGCGCAAGGACGACCTCGTCAACCAGAGGAACTCGACGCTCGGAGTCGCCTACGGTCCGGACGAGGACAAGAACCCGCGCGTCTACGTGGACCTCGAGGGGCGCGAGCGGATCGTCTACGCGCGGCAGGGCGAGTACAGCGCGAATGCCAGCTGCGTCGGGGGAGGGACCCTGTGCTACGGCGGCCAGGCCTGGCGCTTCATGCCGCAGGACTTCCGGATGCGCTCGACCTACGGCGCGGTCGAAGGCTCGACGCTCGACGACTGGCCGATCTCCTACGCGGACATGGAGCCCTGGTACGAGAAGGCCGAGCGCGAGATCGGCGTGAGCGGCGACGTGGATCCGGACCCGTTCAAGGGTCCGCGCCGGAACCCGCTGCCGATGCCGCCGCTCGAGCCGCGCCCCCGCGAGTACGAGATCCTGAAGCCGGCCGCGCTGCGGCTGGGCCTGCACCCCTTCGACACGCCGCTGCTGATCAACTCCGTGCCGCGGGACGGTCGCTCCGCCTGCATGCGGGTCCGCTGGTGCGTCGGCTTCGCCTGCGAGACGAACGCGAAGAACGGCACCCACAACACGGTGATCCCACGCGCGCTCGCGACGGGCAATGCCTGGCTGCGGGCCGAGTGCAAGGTCAAGGAGATCCTGACGGACGCGAAAGGCCGCGCCACGGGCGTCGCCTACTTCGACGCGGACGACCGCCTGCAGGAGCAGCCGGCCGACGTCGTGGTGGTCGCGTGCGGGGCCACCGAGTCGGCGCGGCTGCTGCTGCTGTCGAAGGGTCGCCTGCACCCGAACGGCCTCGGCAACCGCCACGACTGGGTCGGCCGCAACCTGAACGGCCACACCTACACGGGCGCCGTCGGCTTCTTCGAGCAGGAGATCTACGACGACGTCGGTCCAGGCGTGTGTATCTCGATCTGCGACTACAACCACGGCACGCCCGGGCTCGCGGGCGGCGGCATGCTGGCGAACGAGTTCATCCGCCTGCCGTTCCAGTTCTCCGACGATCAGCCGCCCGGGACGCCTTCGTGGGGCCAGGCGCACAAGGACTTCATGCGCCGCTACTACCGGCGCCACATCTCCGTGAAAGGTCCGACCCAGGACATGCCGCTGTGGGACAGCCGCGTCCAGCTCGACCCCGCGCTGAAGGACTACTGGGGAATCCCGGTGCTGCGGCTCTCCGGCGACCGCCACCCGCACACGCTCGAGATCGCGAACCGGCAGGCCGAGCGGGCGGAGGCCTGGCTGCGGGAGGCGGGTGCCGTCGCCACGCATCGGAGCCGTGCCGGGCGCGGTGTGTCAGGAGGCCAGCACCAGTCCGGCACTTGCCGCATGGGGAACGACCCCAGGACCTCGGTCGTGGACGCGAGCGGCCGGATCCACGACGTCCCGAACGTCTTCGTGATCGACGCGAGCGTCCACGTCACGAACGGCGGCTTCAACCCGGTGCTGACCATCTTCGCAAACGCCTTCCGCTGCGCCGACCTCTTGACCAAGGCCTGGAGTGGCGGGGGACTGCGCGGCTAGCGTGCCGGCATGACGCTTCGACGCCTGCTCGTCGGCGCCGTCCTCGGCGCCCTGCTCTGTGTCTGCTTTCTCGCGGGCACGAGCGCGTACTACGGGGGCAGCGACGGAGCGGGCTGTGGGCGCTGCCACGAGATCCGCCCGGCAGTCGAGGCGTGGCAGCACTCCTCCCACCGCGGCGTGAGCTGCGCCTCGTGCCACGGCAGCTCCTTCTCGGCCGACGTGCGGATGCACGCCAAGAGCCTGCAGCGCGTCTGGCTGCACGCGCGCGGCGAGGCGCCGGAGCAGATCCGGATTCGCCACGACGACGTCGCCCCGCTCGTCGAGCGCTGCGCCGGCTGCCACGCACAGGAGCACGCGGACTGGCAGGGCGGGCCGCACGGCACGCCGTACGCGGGCCTGTTCGTGAACCCCGAGCACAACGCAAGCCAGCAGCTGATGGACGACTGCCTGCGCTGCCACGCGATGCACTTCGAGGGCGGCATCGGCGAGCTCGTCACCCCGCTCGACCGCAAGGGTCCGTGGACGCTCGTGAAGGCGGAGTACGCGGGCCTGCCGGCGGTGCCGTGCCTGGCGTGCCACTCCATTCACCGCGACGGCGAGCCGATGCCCTCCCGCACCCGGCGCGACACGACGGCCGGCCCGCAGCAGGAGATCGCGCGGCCCTCGCTCGCCTTCTACGACCGGCGCAGCCTGGAGCCGGTCGGGCTCGAGCGGCTGCCGCTACCGGCGATGCGCGAGGGCGAGCGCCTGGTGCGCGCGAGCCCGGACCCTCGGCAGGCGCTGTGCTACCAGTGCCACGCTCCGCGGCCTGGGAACCAGGTCTTCTCGGGCGACGACCGCACGCCGGTGGGCGTCCACGAGGGCCTGAGCTGCCTCGCCTGCCACGCGAAGCACGGCCAGGCCACGCGCGCGTCGTGCGCCGCCTGCCACCCGCGCCTGTCGAACTGCGGGATCGACGTGGAGACGATGGACACGAGCTTCAAGAACCCGGACAGCCCTCACGACATCCACCGCGTGGCCTGCCGCGACTGCCATCCGAAGGGCGTACCGAAGGGTCAGCGCTCGGGGAGGATCGAGAACCGCTTTCGGCCGCCGATCCGGTAGGTCTCGAAGTCGTCGTGGTCGACCGTGAAGATGGTGGAGACGGATTCCCGCCGGGCGAGATGCACGAGCGTCGCGTCCGCGAGGTCCATCGGGCGATCGTGATACTGCCGCATCAAGGCCTCGAGCTCGCCCAGCTCGTCGCTGGAGATCGGGAGCACGCTCAGCGCGCCCGAGCGCACGAAGCCCCACGCCGCTGCGACTTCGCGTGGGCTGCCCCTTCGAGTTCAAGGCCCAAGCCGGCGCAAGAGTGGCAAGCCAAGCGCGCGCTCGTGACGAAGGTCGCTCGCGAGGCTCAGGAGCGGCCACCGAGCCGGAGGCGAGGCCAAGCCGCGCCGGTCACCGGAGTCTTCGAGCTCGGGGCGCCCCGAGTTGAGCCGGACATCGTCAACGTCGAGTCGGACGCTTCCACGCTCGAGTCGAGGGTGGGCCGCGGCCCGAGGCTCTAGAGGACTGGCCGCTTGGGCTCCAGGTTGATCCGCTCCTCGACGATGTAGTGCGGACGGGCGCGTACCTCGTCGAGCACCGCACCCAGGTACTCGCCCAGGACGCCCGTGAAGACGAGCTGGGCGCCGCCCACGACGCCGACGGCCGCCAGGATCAGCGTGCGGTCGCCGATCGGTAGTCCGCCGATGGCTCGTGCCAGACCCAGCGCCAGGGCGGCGAGACCGAGGGCCAGGACGACGAGGCCCACGAGCCCGGCGGCGCGCAGCGGGGCGCGGCTGAACGACACGACTCCGGCGAGCCCGAAGCGGAGCATCCGGCCGAGCGGGTACTTGGTCTCGCCAAAGGCGCGCGCGCCCGCGCGGAAGCGCACGGCGCTCGAGCGGAAGCCCACCCAGTTGACGAGCCCGCGCAGGAAAAGCGTCCGCTCCCGGACCTGCTTCTGGAACACCTCCACCACGGGGCGTGCCAGCAGGCGGAAATCGGCGGCGCCCTGGCGGATCGGGGTCTCGGAGATTGCGTTCACCAGTGCGTAGAAGGCTCGCGCGCTCCACCGCTTCACGAGCGGGAGCGAGGCGTCGTTCTCGCGCACCGTGTAGACGACGTCGAAGCCCTGCTCGTGGCGGGCGACGAGCTCCGGGATCACCGCCGGCGGGTGCTGCAGGTCGCTGTCGAGCATCACCACCGCGTCGGCGTGGCTGTGGTCGAGCCCGGCGAGCAGCGCCGCCTGCTGGCCGAAGTGGCTCGACAGCGCCAGCACCGAGACGCCGGGCTCGGCCGCCGCCAGCGCCCGCAGCAGGTCGAGGCTGCGGTCGCTGCCGCGGTCCACCACGTAGGTCACCGACCAGGACCAGCGGCCCTCGAGCACGGCGAGCCCGCGGCGCAGCTCCTCGTGGAAGGCGAGGATCACGGCCTCCTCGTTGTAGACCGGGCACACGACGCGGAGCGACTTCACGCGTCCCGGCCTCGGCCCGCGGCTACTGGTCCCAATCGCCCTCGAAGCGGCAGACGGCGCCGCCCCGGTGCACGCACACCTCGTGCCTGGAGCGGAGGTTCGCGGCGCCCGCGCGTTCGAGAGTGCGCTGCATCCAGCCGAAGATCCGCTCGCAGAACTGCGGGGCCCCGCCCTCGAAGCCCGTCAGCTCGGCGACCGCGCGACCGGGGCCGCTCTCGGCGATGCGCAGCTCGCCGGTGTCGTAGTAGCTCGAGAACACCCGGGCCGCCCGCCCGATGATGAACTCCGGCGAGCCGATCTTGAAGAAGACCTTGTAGACCGTGGTGATCCCGTAGTCGCACGACGCGCGCCCCATCCTCCGCACCACGTCCTTTTCCTGGGCTCCGAGCTGGCGCTCCGCCTCGACCATGAAACGCAGGAAAGTGGCGACGTCGTACCAGGACGAGGCCAGCACCCCGCCCTCGAGCGCGCGGCGATCCTCGGCGGGCAGCGCCGCCAGCACCCGGCCGAGCGACTCGTCTCCGAACCGCTCGCGCACGTAGCGCAGCGAGGACTGGACCGCCGTTCCCTTGACCTTCGCCAAACGCCCCTCCGGGCGACCCGAGGGTAGCACGCACCGGGACGAGGGCGAGCGGACTGCTATGATGTCGGCCCCCAGGAGGGACGATGAGCGAGCGCCGCAGCCAGGCCATTACCGCGGGCGACCGCCGCGCCCCCAACCGCTCGATGCTGCGCGCGGTGGGCTTCGACGACGCCGCGTTCCAGAAGCCGATCGTGGGCGTCGCCAACGCGCACAGCAACCTCACGCCCTGCAACGCCGGCATCGGCGCGCTCTCGGACCGAGCCACCGCGGCGTTGCGCGAGGCGGGGGTGATGCCGCAGGTGTTCGGCACGATCACCGTCGCCGACGGCATCTCGATGGGCACCGAGGGCATGAAGTACTCGCTCGTCTCGCGCGAGGTGATCGCCGACGCGATCGAGACCGTCGTGAACGGCCAGTCGATGGACGCCGTCCTGGCCGTGGGCGGCTGCGACAAGAACATGCCGGGGGCGCTGATCGCCTTCGCGCGCCTCGACGTTCCGGCGATCTTCGTCTACGCCGGGACGATCAAGCCCGGCTGCCTCGCCGGGCGCGACCTGACGATCGTGAGCGTGTTCGAGGCGCTCGGCCAGTTCGAGGCGGGCAAGCTGCCTCACAGCGAGCTGGACGCGATCGAGCGCGCCGCGATCCCGGGCGCGGGCGCCTGCGGCGGGATGTTCACGGCCAACACCATGTCGTCGGCCATCGAGGCGCTGGGCATGAGCCTGCCGTACTCCTCGACGATGGCCGCCGAGGACGCCGAGAAGGCGGATAGCGCGGCCGAGTCGGCGCGGGTGCTGGCGGCCGCGGTCGCGAGCGGGCTGACGGCGCGGAAGATCCTGACGCGGCAGGCCTTCGAGAACGCGATCGCGGTCGTGATGGCGGTGGGCGGCTCCACCAACGCCGTGCTCCACCTGCTGGCGATCGCCCACGCCGCGCGGGTCCCGCTCACGATCGACGACTTCGAGACCATCCGCGGCAAGGTGCCGGTGCTGTGCGACCTCAAGCCGTCGGGTCGCTACGTCACGACCGACTTCCACCGCGCCGGCGGCGTGCCGCAGGTGATGCGGATGCTGCTCGAGCACGGGCTCGTCCACGGCGACGCGCTCACGATCACCGGGCGCACGCTCGCGCAGAACCTGGCCGCGCTGCCGCCCGAGCCGAAGCCGGGCCAGGACGTGATCCGGCCCTGGGCGAAGCCGGTCTACGCGCAGGGGCACCTCGCGATCCTGCGGGGCAACCTCGCCACCGAGGGCGCCGTCGCCAAGATCACGGGCGTCAAGCACCCCGTGATCACCGGGCCGGCGCGCGTGTTCGACCGCGAGGAGGGCTGCGCCGAGGCGATCTTCGCCGGCAAGATTCGGCCCGGCGACGTGGTGGTGATCCGCTCCGAGGGGCCGAAGGGCGGCCCGGGGATGCGCGAGATGCTGTCGCCGACGTCGGCGATCATCGGCACCGGCCTGGGCGACTCCGTCGGCCTGATCACCGACGGCCGCTTTTCGGGGGCGACCCACGGCCTGGTCGTGGGGCACGTGGCCCCGGAGGCCGCCGTAGGCGGCGCGATCGCGCTCATCCAGGAGGGCGACCAGGTGACGATCGACGCCGAGCGGCGCCTGCTGCAGATCGAAGTGGACGAGGCCGAGCTCGCGCGCCGGCGCGCCGCCTGGAAGCCGCCCGCGCCCCGCTACACGAGCGGGGTACTCTCGAAGTACGCGCGCCTCGTCGGCAGCGCGGCGCTGGGTGCCGTCACCGACGGCGCCTGAGCGGGGGCGGCCGAGCGCCATGGCTGAAGCCGCGAGCACGCTGCTGCACGACGTGCTCACGAGCCGCGTCTACGACGTGGCGCGCGAGACGCCGCTCGAGGCGGCCCCGCGCCTGTCGGCCCGCGTCTCGGCCGAGGTGCTGCTGAAGCGCGAGGACCTGCAGCCGGTCTTCAGCTTCAAGCTGCGCGGGGCCCACAACAAGATCGCCCACCTGGCCGAGGCCGAGCGCGCCCGCGGCGTCATCACCGCGAGCGCGGGCAACCACGCCCAGGGCGTCGCATTCTCGGCCCGGCACCTGGGGCTGCGCGCCGTGATCGTGATGCCCGTGACGACGCCCGAGATCAAGGTCGCGGCGGTGCGCGCGATGGGCGCCGAGGTGGTGCTGGCCGGGGACAGCTACTCCGAGGCCCAGGCCCGCTGCGACGCGCTCGTGGCCGAGACCGGCCTCGCGTTCATTCATCCCTTCGACAACGCCGACGTGATCGCGGGCCAGGGCACGATGGGCCTCGAGATCCTCGAGCAGACCCCGGATGTCGAGGCCGTCGTGGTGCCGGTGGGCGGCGGCGGCCTGATCGCCGGCGTCGGTGGCTACCTGAAGGCGCTGATGCCGGCGGTGAAGGTAGTGGGCGTCGAGCCCTTCGAGGCCGACGCCATGCACCGCTCGCTCGAGGCGGGCGAGCGCGTCAGCCTCGAGCGGGTCGGGATCTTCGCCGACGGCGTCGCCGTGCGCCGGGTGGGCGAGACCACCTTCCGCATCGCGCGCGCCTGCGTGGACGAGGTGGTGCGCGTCACCAACGACGAGATCTGCGCCGCGATCAAGGACGTCTTCGACGAGACGCGCAGCGTGATGGAGCCGGCCGGCGCTCTCGCCGTGGCCGGGCTCAAGCGCTGGGCCGCGCGCGAGGGCCGCGCCGGCCGGCTGGTGGCGATCCTCTCGGGCGCCAACCTGAACTTCGACCGCCTGCGCTTCGTGGCCGAGCGCGCCGAGGTGGGCGAGGCGCGCGAGGCGCTGTTCGGGGTCACGATCCCCGAGCGGCCCGGGGCCTTCCGCGAGTTCTGCGCCGCGATCGGCCCGCGCGTGGTCACGGAGTTCAACTACCGCCTCGCCGGCCGCGAGGCCGCGCACATCTTCGTGGGCCTTCGGACCGAGTCGCGCGCCGACGGGCTCGCCGTCGCGGCGGGCCTGCGCGAGCGCGGCTATCCGGCGCTCGACCTGACCGACGACGAGATGGCCAAGCTCCACGTCCGCTACATGGTCGGCGGCCGCGCCGCGGCCCGCCACGAGCGGCTCTACCGCTTCGAGTTCCCGGAGCGGCCCGGCGCGCTCATGAAGTTCCTGGACACGCTCGGCGGCCGCTTCAACATCAGCCTTTTCCACTACCGCAACCACGGCGCCGACTTCGGCCGCGTGCTGTGCGCCTTCGAGGTGCCCGACGCCGAGCTCGCCGAGTTCCGCGGCTTCCTCGACCGCCTCGGCTACCCCTCGTTCCCCGAGGACGAGAACCCCGCCTACGCGCTCTTCCTCGCCGGCGGGGTCAGGTCTTGAATCCTGGCATCAGACCTAATGGGCCTGGCGATGCATGCAAGAGCTCAAGACCTGACCCCAACACGCTCTACGGCGAGAACCAGTAGCTGATCTTCACCAGGAAGACGTTGTCGGGGCCGGCTCGCCACAGCTCGTCCCAGTTGGACTGGAACGACTGGTCCCACGCCCGCGCCGCCGACGTGCGGCCCTGCGACCAGACGACGTAGAGCGAGGAGCCGGGCTTGTACTCCCAGCGCGCCACCAGGTTCGAGCGGAACTGGCGGAAGCTGAAGTCGGGGTTCGCGAACGAGTAGCGGCCGCCCGCCGCCTCGTCCACGAAGTAGCGGCCGCCCTCGCCCTGCACGATCTCGTCCGGCGCGTACAGGTGGAAGCGATCCGCGTACTCGCGAGCGAGCGTGTCGGTCGCCCGCTTGAACTCGGTGTAGCGCCCGGTGCCGATGAACGGGCTGCCGTAGTACTGCAGCGTCAGCTCGGGCGACAGCGCCAGGTTCACGCGGAACGTGAAGCTCCAGGTGTCCTGGCCGATTCGACCGAGAACGTAGCGGGCCTCACCGGAGTCGGCGTCGGCCGTGGCCACGTACTGCAGGGTGTCCTCCAGGCGCTCGTAGGACGCCTGGCCGGTGAGCGAGAGCCGATTCGACAGGCGCAGCCGCAGCAAGCCGTCGAGGCCCGCCGACCACGAGTCGTCGTCGACGGACCACGCGTGCTCGCCCTCGGCGCGCCACGAGACGCGCCGCGAGGCGTCGCTGCCCAGCCCCAGGTCCACCTCGAAGAAGTCGTGCCAGCGCAGCGCGGGGCCCCCGCGCAGTGCGCGCGTGTCCACCACCTGCTCGAACGCCAGCTGGCCCTCGAGCGACCACTTGTTCCGGAGCGTGCCCGCGGCCTCGAGCGACGAGACCGCCCGCGTCTTGAGGCCGCCGAAGTCCCACTCGTCCGCGCGGAACAGCTCGAGCCGGTAGCTGCGGAACGGCCCCTTCGGAGACGGCTCGGCCCAGCCGACCGCGGCCTCGTTCGCCATCAGGTCCGCCTGGCGCAGGTAGCCCACGTCGTTGAGATCGAGCCCGGGCGAGTACCAGTGGAACTGGTCGGAGAGCCGCAGCCTCCGCTTGCCGGAGTCGGACACCCGCAGCGAGCCGCCGTGGCCGCCGAGCGAGGTGGCGTCCTGGTCCACGCCCAGGTGGCTCGCCCCGGCGCGCTGGAAGTAGTGGACGGGGTTCGTCTGCAGGGCGCGGATCGCCTGCGTGTCGCCCGTGACCCGGCTCGCGATCGCGCGCGCCTCGAGCTGCCAGGCGCGGTCGCCGAAGAATCGCGTGAAGTCCAGTCCGCCGCTCCAGGCCTGCGTCGGAAGCGCCTCGAGCGCGGGCTCGTCGACGAATCGGTGGGTCGAGGTGAGCATCCCGCCGAGGATGGTGTTGCCCTTGTCCCAGTCCTTCTGCAGGCGCGCGGCGGTGTAGCTGGCGAAGGGCTGGACCACCGCCTCGCGCGAGCCCGCTCCCGACGTCAGCCGGGCCGTCTCCTCCTGCGTGAGGCTGGACAGCAGCGCGGCCGACAGCCCGCTGCTGGTCTTGCCGGTGACCTTGGCGGCGGCGAGGATCGTCGTGCTCTCGGGCATGCGCAGGCTCTCGCCGGGAAACGAGGGCGGCTCGAACGCCGGCGCCTGGCCGATGCGGCGCGAATAGAACAGCTGGTCGTCGTCCTCGATCCCGAAGTCGAACAGCTTGCGCCCCTCCAGGAAGAACGGCCGCTTCTCCTCGTAGAAAGTCTCGTACGCGGTCAGGTTCACGACCGACGGGTCCGCCTCCACCTGGCCGAAGTCCGGGTTGACCGTCGCGTCGAGCGTGAAGTTGCTGGTGAGCCCCAGCTTCGCGTCGAGGCCCAGCGCGCCCGAGCCGTCGCTGCCTTCGCCTGGAACGGACGGCCCTGAACTCGCCTTGCCCAGCGCGTAGGGCAGCAGCTCGAGGTGGCGCGAGGGCGGCAGGCCGCGGATCCCGTGCAGCTCGCCGAGCTGGTGCATGCGGCCGCTGTTCTGGCGCGGGATCAGCTGCCACTGGCTCTCTTCCTGGTTGCGGGCGATCCAGCGCCAGGCGTGCAGGCCCCAGACCTGCTCGTCCTGCGGCCCGAAGCGCAGCTGGTTCAAGGGCACGCGGAACTCGGCGGTCCAGCCCGAGGCGTCGTGCGCCACCTCGCCGTCCCACACCGCGTCCCAGGTGGTGTCCCACTCCGACTCGCCGTTGCCGAGGATCAGGTCGATCTTGCTGCCCCCGGCCGTCAGGTCGAACTCGAAGCCCGTGCGCTTGTCGTTGTAGCTGTCGAAGCAGATCCCGACCATGTCCACGGCGAAGCCCAGGAAGTCGTCGCGGCGGCCGGGGTAGCGGTGGACCTTGGCCGGGTCGTCGAAGGCGCGGATCGCGAAGTAGACGTGCTTGTCGTCCCACAGGATCTTGAGCTCGGTCGGCTGCGACGGCGGCGCGCCTTCGACCGGGAGCTGCTGCGTGTAGTCGCCGGACCACTCGCCCTGCTTCCACGCCTCGTCGTCGAGCCGCCCGTCGATCGCCGGCGGCCTGCCTTCGAGGCGCACCGTCCGGTAGACGCGGGGCGGGTACTTGCGGCCGAAGGGGTTCGAGACCGGTCCCGCCTCGGCGGGGCTCGGCGAGGGGATCGTCTGGCCCGCGGCGTCGCTCGCGGCCAGGCACACGAGGAGGCTGAGCGAGCGAGCCAACCGAAAACCGAGCGAGGCAGCCAAACCGCCCGAGGCTAGCGCGGCCCGCATTGACGGGTCAATGGAGCATCGTCCTCAGCTCGCCTTGTGTTTGCGGGCTGTTGGCCTTATGAAGCTCACATGAAACGACGCGATTTCCTGTGGTCGGGCGGCACGGCCGCGCTCGGTGTCGCGAGCCTGGGCCGGCACGGGGCGGCCTTCGCCGACTCGCGGCTGCGGGTCGGGCTCGTCGGCTGCGGCTGGTACGGCAAGAGCGCGCTGTTCCGCCTGGTGCAGGTCGCGCCGGTGGAGATCGTCTCGCTCTGCGACGTCGACCGCGCGATGCTCGACGGCGCCGTCCAGATGGCCGCCGCAAGGCAGGTCTCGAAGGCCCAGCCGCGCGCTTACCGCGACTACCGCCAGATGCTCGCCGAGCGCGATCTCGACCTCGTGATCGTCTCGACGCCCGACCACTGGCACGCGCTGCCGATGATCGAGGCGGTGAAGTCCGGCTGCGACGTCTACGTCGAGAAGCCGATCAGCGTGGACGTGGTCGAGGGCCAGGCGATGCTGGCGGCGGCGCGCAAGCACGGGCGGGTGGTCCAGGTCGGCACCCAGCGCCGCAGCACGCCGCACCTCGTCGAGGCCCGAGAGGAGATCCTG
>CAZMRX010000113.1:0-14070 GCA_964568755.1 uncultured Acidobacteriota bacterium
TGGGCTCGTCGCACAGCAGCACGCGCGGCCGCATCACCAGGGCGCGGGCCAGCGCCACGCGCTGGCGCTCGCCCCCCGACAGCTCGGCGGGGCGGTGCAGCAGCCGGTCGCCGAGGCCCACGCGCGCGAGCAGCGCGCGCGCCCGCTCCTCGTAGGCGCCCTTCTCGCGCGCCACCAGCGTCGGGGCGAGCACGTTCTCGAGGACGCTCAGCTGGGGCAGCAAGAAGTGGTCCTGGAACACGAAGCCGACCTCGCGGTTGCGGAAGGCCGCGAGCTCGGCCTCGCCGAGCGCGTGGACGTCGCGCCCCTCGACGCGCACCGAGCCGGCGCTCGGCCGCTCCAGGGTCCCGACGATGTAGAGCAGCGTGCTCTTGCCGCTGCCGGAGGGGCCGATCACGCACAGCGACTCGCCTGCGGCGAGCGTGAACGAGACGTCCTCCAGCACCGCCAGCGGGCCGCGCGGGGTGTCGTACGCCTTCGAGACGGAGGCGACGCTCAGCATCCGCACTGCCTGGGGGGGCCGGGGGGCGCGGCGGTAGAGCGCCCCCCGGAAGGCCGTCTGTCGCTCGTCCTCATGCGGCCATGGCCTCGGCGCAAATCTCGAGCGTGCGCTCGGCCATTTGAGCGGACGAGTAGTGGCGCCGCGCACCCTCGCTGCCCCGGCGGCCGAGCTCGTGACGGCGGGCGGGGTCCTTGTGGAGCTCGAGCAGGCGGTCCGCCAGCCCGGACACGCTCCCGGGATCGAACAGCACCCCGCCGCCCGTCTTCTCCAGCAGCTCGGGGAACGCCCCGTGGCGCGGCTCGACGACGGGGACGCCCGTGGCGAGCGCCTCCAGCAGGTACAGCCCCTTCGGCTCCGCGTAGGGGCTCGGGACCGATAGCACGTCGAGGCCCTGGAGGAAGGCGATCTTGCGCGGGCGGTCGATCGTCTCGTGGCAGTGGAACTCGCCGTCGAGGCCCACTGCCGCGAGCGCCTTGCTGATGCCGTCGAGGTACGTCCGGTGCTCGGGGGCCAGGTAGCCGGCGGCCTCGAGCCGCGACGGAGGCAGGCCCAGCTCGCGCCGCAGCCGGATGTAGGCCGAGGCCAGCAGGTGCAGGCCCTTCTCGGGCGCGATCCGGGCCAGGTAGCCGATCGTGAAGGGGCGCTCGGCGGTGCGAGCCTGGGGCGGGGGAGGCTCGAAGCCGTCGAAGCGGATGCCGATCGGCGCCGTGGCGATCTGCTTCCGCGGCAGCTCGAGGTAGCCGGCCATGAAGTCCGCGTAGTAGTCGCTCGTCGCGACGAAGCGCGAGACGGCGGGCGCGTGGCTCGCGATCAGCGACTTCGCCTCCTTCTTGTATGGCGTCGGCAGCCCCTCCAGGAACAGGTCCTCGCCCGAGAGCGTGCACACCACCGGGCGAGCCAGCTCGCGCCGGAGCGGCGGGGCAAAGGACACGAGCAGCGAGTTGGGCAGCATCACGACGTCGAAGGGCGCCTGCTGCTTCAGGTAGCCCAGCAGCTTCGTGAACTCCTTGGCCTGGTGCCCGTCCTCGCCGCGCAGCATCGAGATCGTCATGTCGCCCAGGAACTCGGGGTCGACCGAGACGCCCCGGCCGGTGGCGGCGCGGATCACGGCGGGGGTGTCCCAGATGAAGTCGAGGATGGCCGGCGTCTTGCGGAAGAGCGGGAAGTTCTGTTCCAGGTAGACGCTGATGCCCGAGAAGAACACGTGCGAGTCGGACACGTTCTCCTCGTCCGTGCGCGTCGGTGTGTAGACGGGCAGCAGCACCACGTCGTGCCCGCGGGCCATGAGCTCGGTCGCGAGCGCGTTGTCGCGCAGGCACGAGCCGCAGTACATCCCGGCCGCGCCGGCGGTGACGGAGAGGATGCGCACGGCGTCAGGCCACGCCAGCCCGACCGATCAGGGCGCGCCGGACGTAGAGGTGGTCGAACAGGTTGCCCTCGTGCGGCTGGTCCCAGGAGAGCCGCCAGGTCGGCAGCGGGCCGAGGTTCAGGCGGTGCACCAGCGGCGAGGCCAGGATCCGGGCGAGCAGCGCCTCGTCGGCCGTGATCACGGTGGCGGCGAGCGTGGGGCCGAAGCGGGACGGCATCTCCGCGGCGGGCACCTGCACGACGCTCGCGAACGGGAACAGGAACTCGCGGTTGGCGAGCGTGTGCTCGGGCGAGTCGCACAGCACGACCGTCGGCAGCAGGTAGGTGCTGTTGCCGCGCTTCACGACTCGTCCGCTGCCGCGCAGGCGCGCGGTGACGTCACAGGCGCCCGGCACCTCGAGGTCACGATCGATCATGGCCGAAATGCGCTCCGCGACCTTCCCGTCGGCGAAAGGTGCTATCTGGGCCTCCGGGTCCTCGACCCCGCGCGGCGCGACGGCCGCGAGCTTCGCCGCGAGAGCCTCGGCGATCTCGCGCGCGTTGGCGGTGACCCAGACGCCGGAGGCGTTGATGCACGAGCGGCCGCCGTTCTCGACGATCGACGACGCCATCACGTCGAGGTGGCGCTGCCAGTCGGCGCTCGCGTCGGGTCCGAGCACCACCTTGCTGTAGCCGGGGCCGTGCACCTCCACGCGCGGGTCGCCCTGCCAGGGCCGGGTCGAGGCCACGTCGCCGAACACCATGCCGCGCCCGCAGCGGCGCAGGATCTCGCCGGAGCCGGCGTGGTCGGTGGGATAGAAGCCGAAGGCATCGGCCGGCACGCCCGCCGCGACGAAGGACTGGATCACGCGGTAGGGCGTCCAGGGCTCGGCGCTCCCAGGCTTCAGCACGAGCGCGGTGCGCAGCGCGATCGTGGGGACCCAGAGCGCGTGGACGCCGGGCGAGTTGTTGGGCAGCACGACGCCGAGCGTGGGGCTGCGCGGGATGAAGCTCACGGCCGCGCCCGCCACCTCGCCGTAGCCCTTGTCGAGCACGTCGAGGTCGAGGCCGCGCGTGAGCCCGGCGATCACGCGCGAGGCGTCGCCCATCGCCGCGCGGATCTTCTCCATGTTCTTGCGCACCATCACGTGCGGCAGGCCGGTGGTGGCGGAGAGCTGGCGCACGTACTCGTCCGGCGTCTGCGTGCCTTCGCCGAGCGGCAGCGTGGCGGTCATGAACAGCTCGGCGGCGCGCGTCGACAGCGCCACCAGCTCGCGCATCGAGAACGGCAGCAGCGACG
The DNA here is from genome assembly GCA_964568755.1 of uncultured Acidobacteriota bacterium. Lineage (GTDB taxonomy): Bacteria > Acidobacteriota > Vicinamibacteria > Fen-336 > Fen-336 > DATBSL01. Next base: position 3,150 of record CAZMRX010000113.1, read on the forward strand.
CGCGCATCGCCTGTTGCTGGTCCTCGAGCAGGTCGCGGCGGACGAGGCCCGGGTTGGCCTGGCTCACCTCGACGAGCGGCTCGCGCGTCTCGAAGTCGAGCACGCGCGCGACGTCGACGGAGCGGTACGGCTTCCCGCGCCGCAGCACCGGCAGGTGCAGCATCAGTACACCCCCTCGACGACGGTGGAGGCGAAGCCCGAGAAGGGCCGCACGTTGCGGACGCCGTCCCACGGGTAGGCCTCGCAGGGCGCCTCGCGCTCGGCCTCGTCGCGCTCGGGGAAGCGCGGCATGAAGAACTCCTTGGTGAGCGTCGTCAGGCGCACGCGGCCGGTCTCGCCGTAGCCCACGACGCGGGAGTGGTCCTTCGGGTCCACCACCTCCATCATCGCGCGCGGCGCGGGCGGGTAGTAGACGATGTCCCAGTTGTCGCCCGCCTGGCGCGGGCGGTGGACCGCGAGCCCCATCATGGTGTTGCCGTAGGTGGGAGCGAAGTAGACGTCGGGCCCGAGCAGCTCCTCGACCGCGAAGCGGTGGAACTGCGGCGTCATCTCGGTGCCGCCGCAGAAGACGCCCTTGATCCCGAGCTTGGCGAGCGACACCTTCTCGGACAACGCCTCGAGCAGCTTCGGCGTCGTGAACATGCAGCGGATGCCGCCGTGGGCCTTGAGCAGGATCAGCGCCTGGTCCACCACGTGCTGCTTGTAGCGCTCCATCTCCGCCATGTCGCCGCGCTTGACGAGCTTGATCACCCAGCGCGGGTCGAGATCCACCATGAAGCAGATCCCGCCGCGGTGCTGGCACAGGTGCTCGACCGCGAGCCGGAGGCGGCGCGGGCCGCTCGGCCCCACGTGCAGCCAGTCGGAGCCCTTCGGGAAGTACGCGTCGGGCAGCGTCTCGGAGAACATCTCGTAGTCGATCCGGAAGTCGTCGATGCTGATGCGCGCCTTCGGCACGCCGGTCGAGCCGCCCGTCTCGAAGATCGAGATCGCCCGGTTGGCGTAGCCCTTCGGCACGAAGCGCCGCACCGGCCCGCCGCGCAGCCACTCGTCCTGGAAGAAGCCGAACTGGTCGAGGTCGGCGTAGCCCTTCACCGTCTTGCGCGGGTCGAAGCCCGCCTTCTCGGCCCACTCCAGCCAGAAGGGCGTGCCGTTCTGCGGGTCGAAGTGCCAGGCGACGACCTCGCGGACCCAGGCGTCGAGCTTTTCGCGCGCCGCCTCGGCGCGTGGCGTGAGCGTCTTGGATGCTGTTGTGGCCAAGTCTCGTGCTCCTCGGTGAATGGACCGGTCAGTCGACGGAGATGCGATAGAGGTGCTTGCGGCCGCGCAGGTAGATCTCGCGGCCGACCACGGCAGGCGAGGCGTCGAAGCCGTCGTCGAGGCGGTTGGTCGCGAGCACCTCGAGCTTCGGCCCGGCCGCGAGCACGACCACGCCACCGTCGCGCCCGGCCACGTACACGCGCCCCGCCGCCCCGACCGGCGAGGCGTAGATGTTGGGAACCGCCTCGAGCCGCTCGGAGTAGCGCACGCTGCCGTCCTTCGCGTCGAGCGACGTGATCACGCCGCTGTTCGACTTCAGGAAGTAGAGCTGCCCGCGGTAGAGCAGCGGCGACGGCACGTAGGGCGTGTCCTTGTCGTAGCGGAACAGCAACGCCGGAGCGGCCGTGACCTCGCCCTTCGCGTCCTTGACGCGGATCGCCTGCAGTGCGTTGCCGCGGAACCCGCTCGTGACGTAGACCACGCCGTCGGCGTAGACGGGCGAGGGGATCGCGTTCGTGGTGAGGCCGCCCGCGCGCCAGCGCTCGGCGCCGGTGGCGAGGTCGTAGCTCACGACGCGGTTGGTTCCCGCGACCACGACCTGCGGCGCGCCCTCGCCCGCGATCACGAGCGGGGTCGCCCACGTGGTGGGCTCGTCGCGGTCCTTGCGCCAGCGCTCCTTGCCGGTCGCGGCGTCGAGCGCGACGATGAAATCGGGCCCCTCGTGGTCCCAGGTGACGACGAGCATCTCGCCGTGGAGCGCCGGCGAGGCGCCCTCGCCGAAGCCGTTGCGCGTCTGCATCTTCCCGAGCTGCTTCTCCCAGAGGAGCTTGCCCTTCAGGTCGAGCGCGTAGAGCCCCCGCGAGCCGAAGTAGGCGTAGACGCGCTTGCCGTCGGTGAGCAGCGACGCGGAGGCGTAGCTGTTGGTCTGGTGGATGCCCTCGTGCGGCACCTCTTCGTGGACGACCGTGCGCCAGCGCTGCGAGCCATCCTTGCGCTCGACCGCCATCACCACGAACTCGATCGCCTTCGGGTCCCTGGCGGAGGGCACGGCGGTCGTCACGAGCACGGCGTCCCCCCACACGATCGGGCTGCCGTGGCCGAGTCCCGGGAGGTCGAGCTTCCAGCGAACGTTCTTCCCCTCGGCCCACTCGAGCGGGGGATCGGCCGCCGGGCCCTCGCCGGTGCGGAGCGGCCCCCGCCACTCGGGCCAGTTCGCCTCGGCGCCGGCGAGGCCGGCCGCTCCGACGGCGGCCACGAGCGCGAGGGACACGAGACGCCGCGAAACGGTGGTGCGATTCATGAGACCTCCGGTATGAAGAAGCGGCCTCCGACCTTTCTATCGCAACCCCGCGGTCGAGGGAAGCCGCACGGCGCGCTCAGCGGGTGTTCACACCGTTTTGCAGCCTGTCGCGACCCGGACTGCGACCCACCACGCAGCGCCTGATCATCCCGGTCGTCCCGTGGGCCGACGGTCGCATGCTAGTCTGTTCGCAGCGAGCCCGATGCCTATCCGGTCCACAGTCCTCGTCGGCGTGCTCCTGCTCGGGTTCGCCCGCCCCCCCGAGGCTCCCGCCTGCGACACCGGCAGCTGCCCGCTGCTGAGCCAGAGCCAGGACAGCGTCCGCACCACGCTCGACCTCGCGATCGGCATCGGGACGCGCTTCTAGCCCATGACTCGCCCGCGGCTCTGGCCCGCCGCACTGGTCCTGCTGCTGGGCGGGCTGTGGATCGCCCGCATCTGGCTCACCGGCGACGCGATCCGGCAGTTCCGCATCATCGGGACGATCGCCACGACGCTCCTCGTGACGATCCTGCTCGTGGTCTGGCTCGTGTTCTTCTCGCGCCTGTCGAGGCGCACGCGGCTCGCCGGCGCGGCCGTCGCCATCGCCCTGTTCGCGCTGATGCCGGCGCTGTTCCGGATCCGGGGCGTGACCGGCGACCTGCGGCCGATCGTGGAGCCGCGCTTCGGCAGCGCCGCCCCGCTGCCCGAGCCGCCGCCGCCTGCACCCGCAGCGCAGCCGACGCCTGCCGTGGCCGCCGCGCCCTCCGCCTCCGTCCCCACGACCGCGTCCGCCGCCGCTCCGGGGCCCTCGGGGACGCCGCCCGCGGCGCCTCTCGCATCCGCGGCGGCCTCCGCCGGCGGTACGGGGGCGAGCCCGCTCGAGTTCCCGCAGTTCCTCGGTCCCTCGCGCGACGGCACGCTCGCCGGGCCGCGCCTGGCGCGCGACTGGACCGCGCGCGCGCCGAGGCGGCTGTGGCGGCAGCCGCTGGGACAGGGCTGGGCGGGCTTCGCGATCTCGGGCGAGATCGCCGTGACCCAGGAGCAGCGCGGCGACGAGGAGCGCGTGGTGGCCTACGAGCTTCGCAGCGGGCGGCCGCTCTGGTCGCATGCCGACCGCGCACGCTACGAGACCGTGATCGCGGGCATAGGCCCCCGCGCCACGCCCACGATCGTCGGCGGCCGCGTGTACGCGATGGGCGCCACCGGGATCCTGAACGCGCTCGACCTCGGAAGCGGCGCGCGCCTGTGGTCGCGCGACGTCGTGAAGGAGACCGAGGCCCAGGTCCCCGAATGGGGCCGCAGCTGCTCGCCGCTGGTCGTGGACGGCCGGGTGGTGGTGATCGCGGGAGGCACCGGCGGGCGGCGGCTCGTGGCGTACGACGCGCAAAGCGGCGAGACAGCGTGGGCCGCCGGCGAGGGCGGCGCCAGCTACAGCTCGCCCACGCTCGCGACACTCGCGGGCCGCCCCCAGCTCGTGGTGCTGAACGGCGCGAGCGTGAGCGGGCACGACCCCGCGACCGGCGCCGTGCTCTGGGAGCACCCCTTCCCGCGCGAGCAGCCGAACGTGGCGCTGCCGCTGCCGCTCGGCCCGGATCGGCTGCTGGTCTCGGTCGGCTATGGGGTCGGCAGCAAGGTCTACCGGGTGGGCGAGACGAACGGCGCGCTCCGCGCCACGCTCGAGTGGGAGAGCCCGCGCCTCAAGTCGAAGTTCGCGAACCTGCTCGCCCACGGAGGCTTCGTCTACGGCCTCGACGACGGCGTCCTCACCTGCCTCGACCCGGCCACGGGCGAGCGGCGCTGGAAGAGCGGGCGGCACGGCCACGGCCAGCTGCTGCTGGTCGCGGGCCTGCTGCTGGTGCAGACCGAGGAGGGCGAGCTGGTGCTGGTCGACCCCTCGCCCGACGCCTACCTCGAGCTCACCCGCTTCCAGGCGCTCGACGGCAAGACCTGGAACCCGCCGGCGCTCGCCGGCTCGCTGCTCTTGGTGCGCAACGACCGCGAGGCCGCCGCGTACGAGCTGCCGGTGGAGTGAGGCTCGACGCGCGTCGGGCCGCGCTCGGCCGCGCTACGGCAGCAGGTCGGCCACCGCGACCGACGCGCCTGGCGCGGCGAGCGGGGAGACGGCATCGCCGGCCCTGAACCGGGAGATCGAGCGGTAGCCGGAGGGCGTGGGGTCGCGATGCACCTCGAGGATGCCTTCCACCACGTTGACGATCCAGTAGTCCGCAAGGCCGGCCTGCGCGTAGATGCGGGCCTTTCGGGTTCGGTCGTATTCCAGGGAGGTATCCGACACCTCGACCACCAGCGCGGCCGAGCTGGGGTGCTGTTCGACGTAGTCGCGTGCCGAACCGGGAACGACCGCCAGATCGGGCTCGGGCTCGGACGAATCGCTCACGATCAGGGGATGCTGCACCCGGATCGTGTGGGAGCCGCCGAACTCGCGGCGCAGGGCTTCGAGCGCCAGATCGATTGCCGCCGCGTGCCGGCTCTTCTCCGGGCTCATCTCGATGATCTCCCCTTCGATGAGCTCCACGCGGTCGGCTGGGCCGAAGACGCCTGCCGAGACGAGCCGTTCGTAGTCGGCTCGTGTCCAAAGGCGCGGCCTGGGGGCGAAGGCGGTGGCCACGAGCGTGATTCTAGCACTCGGCGGATCGTGCGGACGCTGACCGACCTCTTCTTCCCAACTGCACGCGGGTCAGACCCAGCAAGGCCGGCCCGCGCGCAGCGGGTCAGCTGTTCTTGACGTAGAGCCGCTTGCTCGTCGTCGCGCCGCGCGCGTCGGTGGCCGTCAGCGTGATCCAGTTCTCGTCGGCGTGGCCGGGTGGCGAGTAGACCAGGGTCAAGCTGGTTCCCGCCGCAACGGGGCCGCCTCTCGTGGCATGAAGCCTTCCCTGGGCATGGTCCTTCTCGGCTTCCCAGGAGATCGCGTCGCCGTCGGCGTCGGCGAGCACGAGGTCGAACACGTGATCCGTGCCGAGCTTCCCAATGCAGCGGTCGTCGCCCGAAATGGTCGGCGCCGCGTTGCTCGCCGCCGGGCTCGCCGAGGGCGCAGGCGTCGCCGAAGCCGCGGCTGCCGAGGCGACCCGGGACGGTTCGGTGGGCCGCGCCCCGCCACACGCCGCGATCAGGAACGGCAGCAGGACGACCGCCACCCGGTATCGCATGCGGGCGCTAGCGTCGGCCGAAGCCGAGCTCGACGCGGGCGATCGCCTCGAACGGCCGGCCCGGGATCGCCGAGTCGGAGCCGAAGCCGCGCGTGGCGTACTCGGTGCCGGTCAGGTTTCGCAGGTGCACGCCGATGCGCGCGAGGCCGCGCGCGTAGAAGACCGCCGCGTCGCACAGCGCGTAGCTGTCGATGACGTTTCTGTTGTCGGGAGCCACGAACTGCTCCGAGACGTAGCGCAGCCCGGCGCCGAGCGAGAAGCCGTGGCCGAGCGGGACGGTGCCCCAGAACGACGCGATGTGCCGCGGCGCGAAGGCCGGCACGTTGCCGCTGCGGTCGAGCACCAGGAAGCCCTGGCCGAGCTGCACCATCTCGGAGAACGACGTGAGCTCGGCCGAGGTGAAGGCGTAGTGCACCCGCATGCCCAGGCCGGCTCGCGGCTCGGCGCTCACTTCGAGCTCGAAGCCGCGCGAGCGCTGGCTGCCGCTCTGGCGCGAGAGGCCGGTCGAGTCAGGCACCGCGATGTTCTCGCGCTCGAGCTGGTAGACGGCCGCCCCCGCGTAGCCCTTGCCTCCCAGGAACGACAGCTTCGCGCCGCCTTCGAGCTGCGAGCTCTCCTCGGGTTCGCGCGGGCCGACCACCTGGATCGAGGGTGGCGCGAACCCCAGGCCGGCGCTCGCATAGAGCGAGAGCGCCGGCACCGGCTTGAACACCAGGCCGCCGAGCGGGCTCAGCTGCGACGCGTCGCGAGCGGTCCCGGTGGCCGCGTCCTCGAAGTCGACGTCGTCGTAGCGGGCGCCGGCGAGGATCTCGAAGCGCTCGCCGACGCTCATGCGGTCGATCACGTAGGGCGCCAGCACGCGGCTGCGCGAGTCGCCCGCCTGGCTCGCCTGCGGCAGCGGGATCGGGTAGATGCTGACGTCCGCCTCGAACGGGTTGCCGAGGTCGAGCGGCTGCAGCAGCTGCGCGTCCTGCGTGTAGGTGTCGGTGAGCCGGCTCGCCTCGAAGCCGGTGACGAGCTGGTGGGCGACGCCGCCGGTGTGGAACGACGCCACCAGCTCCAGCTGGTTGCCGACCAGCCGCTGGCGGTCGTCGAGCAGCCCCTGGGTGCGCGGCACGTAGGTGGCACCGTCCGGGAACGGGAACGCGCCCAGCAGCAGCGTGCCGTCCGTCTGCCAGTCGAACGCCGAGTAGTAGAGCTTGTCGCGCAGCACGAAGGTGTCGTTGAGGCGCCGCTCCGCGTCGAGCCGGACCCGGTGCACGTCCTGCTCCGAGAAGTCGGTCGACGACTGATAGGAGGTCGTGCGGGACGCGCCCGCGAGCTCGCCGTTCAGGAACGGCAGCCCGGAGTCCGGCGACTGGTTGCTGTGGAGGTACTCGTACGACAGCGCCACGCGCGTGCCCTGGTCCGGGCGCCAGGCGAAGCTGGGGTTGATCCCGGCGATGGAGCCGTCGCGGCCGTCGCGGTAGCCGTCCGTACCCTGGCCGACCGCGTTCAGCCGGAACGCCACCGCGCCGTCGCGGCTCGCCAGGTTGGCGTCGCCCGCGGCCTCGTACGTGCCGTAGCGCCCGTAGGCGAGCGTCACGTCGCCGAAGCGCGCCGCCACCGGGTGCTTGCGCACGACCTGCACCGTGCCGGCGAGCGCGCCGCCACCCCACACGAAGGCGCCCGGGCCCTTCAGCACCTCGACCTGCTGCACGTTGTAGAGCGGGTAAAAGGTCGCCTCGGGGTCAGGCGCGCCGTCGACGAGCACCAGCCCGCTCTCCAGCGAGTCGAAGCCGCGCACCGTGAAGAAGTCGAAGAGGCCGAAGCCGGTGGCGACGTTCACGCCGCTCGCGTTCTCGAGCGCGTCCGTGAGCACGAGCCCCGCCTGCTCGGCGGCGAGCCGGCCCGAGACGACCGACACGCTCACCGGCAGGTCGCGCACGTTCGCTTCGAGCTTGGTCGCGGCGTCCGCGGGCGGCGGCACCGCCGGCGTCTTGGCCTCGACGCTGGCCGTGTCCTCGTAGCGCAGCGCCTTCTTGTCGTCGTCCGCCGGAGCCGCCTGCTGGGCTGGCGTGCCCGCGCTCGCTTCCTGCCCGCTGGCGGGAGTCGCAGCCGCCGCCGCTACGACCCACAGGCCGGAAACGAGAGGAAGGGCCCCCAATAGCTTGAACATGGTCACCTGCTGGAAAACACCAGTATGCAATCTCGCCTGGGGCCCGGCAAGGGGTCAGGGCCGGCGCCCGACGGCCAGCAGGTGCGGGCTCACTCCGAGGAGGGTGGGCTCGCTTTCGACGGCGCGCAGCAAGCCCATGAGCCGTTCGCGAGCGACCGCGTCCGCCCAGCGCCGGGCGAAGTCGGGCATCGTCGCTGCCGGCCCCTCCACGGCGAGCACGTCGATGAGAGCAAGGCCAGCGGCGGCGATCTCTTCCGCGAGCTCGGCCGGCTGGTGGAAGTAGGCCGTCGTGAAGTAGCGCGCGTCACCCGTTTCGTTGCGGTGCTGGCCGTACGCGAGGTCGCGCTCGACCATCGCGACGAAGGCCGGGTCCTCGAAGAGCGCCCCGCGCAGGCCGTCGACGAGGGACGCGTAGCGTGAGATCGCAGCTGCGAAGACGACCCCTCCGGGGCGCAGCACGCGCAGCGCCTCGCCGAGCGCCCGCACTCGGTCTTCGAGCTCGGTGAGGTGGTAGAGCGGCCCGAGCAGCAGCACGGCGTCCGCGCTCGAGTCGGCGAAGGGGAGCGAGCGGGCGTCGCCGACGCGAGCGCTCGCGAGCCGCCCGCTCCCGCGGCCGCTCGACGTCGCCTGGGCCTGTTCGACGTGCAGCGGCACGGGGTCCACCAGGTGGACCTCGTAGCCGGCTTGCGCGAGCCAGAAAGCGTAGGCACCGGCGGCCCCGCCCACGTCGAGGACGACGCCGGGCGGCGGAGCCAGGTGGCGCCCGATCAGCTCCTGCGTGCGCGCGCGCTCGAGCGGGAAGTAGTCCTCCTCGAGCCGGCCCTGCTCCAGTCCCAGCGCGTAGTAGCCCAGGATCTCGTCGGACGGGCGCGGCTCGCCCATCTCAGGCCAGCTTCCGCAGGAGCTTCGGCGGCAGGTACCACACGAGCGACCCGCCTTCGGCGAGCCGGCCGGGCACGTCGACGAGCGCGGCGCCGCCCTTCTTGAAGGTCAGCCGCGTGTCGTCGCTCGTGCCGAGCAGCCGGGCCAGCAGCTCCGAGACCCAGGGCTCGTGGCCGAAGATCGCGACCGTCGCGTCCTCGGGGTAGCCGTCGAGCACCTCCGCCTGGGCGTCGAACGAGCCGCTCGCGAGCGCCTTCGTTTCCTTCGGCTCGGGCCCGCCCCACGCCGTCGCGGCGATCGCCGCGGTCTGGCGCGCCCGCAGCCACGGGCTCGTGAGCAGCGCCTCCGGGCGGTCGACGAGCCGCGCGAGGCCCTTGGCCGCCTCGCGGAACTTCAGGTCGCCCTCGGGCGTCAGCGGGCGGTCGTTGTCCGCCACCCCCGGGGTGCCGTGGGGCACCGCGATCGCGTGACGCACGATCAGGAGTCTCATCCGGGTTCTCCTTTCCTCGAGAGGATCGAGCGGCCGCGCGCCATCGCCATCAGCGCGCGCAGCGCCAGGTCGGAGGGCTTCGTTTCGACGAGCGCGCGGTGCAGCAGGCGCGCCAGGCCCACGAAGGCGCGCCGCTCGCGCAGCGCCGCCCGCGCCAGCATCGCGTTGTCGCGCCCGCCGGCCGCCCGGGCCTGCTCGTCGAGCCAGGTGGCGAGCACGTGGTGGTCGTGGAGCACCCCGATCGAGTCCTGCAGCCGCTTCCACAGCGCTGGCGCCCGGCTGTCCTCGCCGCGCACGGCGTCCTCCACCTCGGCCGCGTAGCGCAGGCGGCGCACCCGGCGCCGCAGGGCGTGAAGCGCGTCGGGGCGGTAGCGCTCGCCGATCTGGCTGAACCCGCGCAGCAGCGCGGACCCCTGCTTCTCGCGCAGCTCCCTGGCGCGCGCGAGCGCCACCTCCGCCTCCGCCGCACCGGCGCGGAGCACGCGGCGCAGGTTGCGGCGCAGCCCGTCGATGTCCAGGTCGAGGACGTCCTCAGCGACCTGGCTTCGGCTCCTGGCGCGCGCCGTGCGCAGGCGGCTCAGCAGCGCGCGCTGTTCCGCAGTCGTGGTCTTGAGCCCGTCCAGCCGGTCCTGGAGCAGGCCCAGCACCACGTCCATGTCCCGCCCGACTCCGACGGCCCGGGTCAGCCGTCGCAGCACCTTGACGGCCTCCCGGACCGCCCGGCCGTCGCCCTTCCGGGCGAGCAGCGGCAGGGCCACGCGCAGCCGACGGCCCGCCACGCGGACCTGGTGGACGGCCTCCTCGTGGCCGGCGACGGCCCCGGGCAGCTCGCGAAAGACGCGGGTCACCCGGTCCTCGAGCAGCCGGGACGTGCGGTCGTCGCGGGTTACGGGGGCTCCTGTCACGGTCTCGTCACCGGGGGTCCGTAACCTACCACGCCGCCTGTTCGCCATTCATGAGCCCCGCCGAGCCCTTCCCCGCGCCCGCAAGGACGAGCGCCGCACGCCGCGTCCGTCCGGCGGCCGCTCGGCGGGCCGCGGGGACATTAGAATGGTGGTTCGGCCTGGAGACATTCCCGTGACGAGTCCCGACAGCGACCGACCGATCACGACCCTGCGCGACCCCGAGATCAGGCCGGTTGCCGTGCTCGACATGGGGGCGACCGCCATCCGGATCCTGGTGGCGGAGCTGCCGCCCGGGGAGGCGCCGCGCATCCTCGAGGAGGCGTCGCGGGCGGTTCTGCTCGGGAAGGACGCCTTCACCAGTGGCCGGCTCGGGGCGTCCACGATCGAGGCGACGCTGCGGGCGCTCGAGGGCTTCCGGCGAATCATGGACGGCTACGGTGTCGTGCGCTACCGGGCCGTGGCCACGAGCGCCGTGCGCGAGGCGATCAACCGGGACACGTTCCTCGACCGGGTGCGGCTGCGCGCCGGGATCGACGTCGAGGTGATCGACGGCTCGGAAGAGAACCGCCTGAGCTACCTGGCGGTGCGCGAGGCGCTCAAGGACCACGAGTCGATGACCGACGGCGACGCGCTGCTGGTCGAGGTGGGCGGCGGCAGCGCCGACCTCTCCTACCTGCGCCGCGGCGAGCTGACCCACTCGGGCACCTACGCCCTGGGATCGCTGCGCATGCGCCAGAACCTGGCCGGCTGGCACGGCTCGCATGAGCAGCGCGTGCGCCTGCT
>CAZMRX010000114.1:0-14012 GCA_964568755.1 uncultured Acidobacteriota bacterium
GCGGGTGGAAGCCGTCCACGTCCTTCTCGGGCCGCACCGCGTCGAGCACGCGCTGCGCGTCGACCTGTCGCGGCAGCGTCAGCTGCACCAGGATGCCGTGGATCTCGGGGCGGCGGTTCAGCTCCTCGACCGCCGCCAGCACCGCGTCGGTCGTGGCGCCCGCGTCGAGCCGCTGCGTCTCGTGGTGCAGACCCAGCTCTTCGCAGCGGCGCGTCTTGCTCCGCACGTAGACCGCCGAGGCCGGGTCGTCGCCCACCAGCAGGGCGCCGAGGCCGGGCCGCACCCCGCGGGCGGCGAGCGCCTCGAGCTTCTCGTGCAGCTCCGCCTGGATCTGCTGCGCCACCAGCGTGCCGTCGAGCCGCCGCGCGGTCATCTGGAGGATGGTACAGCGCTCACGCGGCCGAGGCTCGCGGCCGCTCGGCCACGGCCACGAGCGAGGTGCCGAAGGGCAGGGCGCCCCGCAGCACCAGCGGCCGCTCGAGCCGCAGCAGCGCGCGCATCAGCCCGTTGAGCCCCGGCGTCACGCTGAGCTCCGCCTTGCGGCGATCCATGGCGCTCCCGCGGCCGGGCAGCGCGCGCGCCGCCCAGCGCAGCGCCACGAGCGGCACCAGCGGGGCCATGAAGTGCGCGAGCCGGCGCACCGCGAAGCCCGCCGCGCGCAGCTTGGCGCCGAGCTCCCCGCGCGTGTAGCGCCTGCGGTGGTGCGCGATCTCGTCCATCTCGTCGAACAGGAACGGGTGCGCGGGCACGGTCAGCAGCAGGATTCCGCCCGGCTCGAGCACCGCGTGAAGGTGAGCCAGCGTGCCGGCGTCGTCGTCGATGTGCTCCAGCACGTCGAACAGGCTCAGCAGCGTCTGGCCGGCCCCGAGCGGGGGGAAGCGGCCCTCGTCGACCAGCAGCAGCGGCGCCGCGACGCGCCGGCGCACGAGCGCCAGGCTCTCGGGGTACACGTCGCAGGCCCCGGCGACCCGGACGCCGCTCTCGGCCAGGAACGCGAGCAGCCCACCGCTGCCGCAGCCGATGTCGAACAGCGAGCGCTGCGCGAGGTCGGGCACCGCGTCCTCGAGCACGTCGCGCACCACCTCGCGCCGGGTTGCGAACCAGTAGTGCTCGCGCTCGACCTCGGCCAGCGTCGGGAAGTAGTGCGGGTCGTAGCCGGCCGCGCCGATTCGCCCCGCGCGCAGGTCCAGGATCCCGTCGCTCGCGCCGAAGCGCGAGCCACACGCGCCGCAGGCGGCGCCGTCCGGCCCCGCGTCGAGCGCGGCCCGGCAGCGCGGGCACTCGAGGCGCAGGCCCGCCAGCGCCGTCGTCACCGCCGTCTCCGCCGCGTCCCGGTCGCGAACAGGGCCAGGGCAGCGAGGAGCGAGACGGCGCTCAGCGCGAGGCCGATCACGAAGCCGGGCGGCGAGTAGCGCAGCACCACCTCGTGCCTCCCCGCCGAGACCGCGACCGCGCGGTGCTTGCCGTTGGCGCGCAGCACGGGCGCCGGCACGCCGTCCACGTGCGCCCGCCAGCCCCGGGCGTGGCTCGCGCGCACCACGAGGTAGGCGCTCGCGTTGCTCGTGACCTCGTAGTGCTCCTCGGCGGCCGTCGCCCACGTGCGCCGGGCACGGCCCTTGGTGCAGGTGGCCGGCAGCGCGTCGTCCGGCCCGCCGCCCTGCTCCTCGAGCGCCACCTCGCGCCAGGGGTCGAAGCCCTTCCGGTAGGGCGCCGCCAGCGCCTGCTCGCGGCTCGCCACGGGGGCGGCGCGGCAGGCGGGCGAGGCGCGCGGCCAGCTCTCGAAGCCGTACGCGTGCACGGCGACGCCCGGCGGGCCGGCCGCGATGGTGGCGAGCGGCACCAGCTCCGGGTGCGACAGCGGGTCGAGGCTCAGCACGCGCGCGACGCCGGCGTTGCGCAGCCAGGGCAGGAGCTCCCCGACTGCCGCCGAGTCCTGGAGCTCCGCCCCCCGCTCGCGGGGGCGGGGCCGCAGCGCCGCCTCGTATCCCGACTCCGGGGTTTCCACGCGGTCGAGCACGTTCGCGTACGGTCCGAGCATCTGGCGGTGCAGGAAGAGGCTCGTGAGCCCGAGCCCCGTCCCGCCCCGCGTCGCGAGCGCGCGGTAGGCGGCGCTGCCTTCGATGCCGTAGGAGAAGACGCGCCCCCCGTCGAGCGCCGAGAGGCGCAGCGCGGCCACCTCGGGCAGCGCGTCGAAGAACGAGGACTGCTCCTGCGGGTTCTGGCCGTAGCCGGCCCGCGCCAGGTCCAGGAGGCACAGCGCGACCACGACCGCGAGCGCGCGCGCGGGACCGAGCACGCCTCGCTCGACCGCCCAGGCGGCGGCGCCGAACGCCAGCGCCAGCAGGAGCACGAGGCCTGCGCCGCGCCGGGCGACGTCGACGAGCGGCGGCCAGGCCGATTCCGCGACGCCGCTCGAGCCCAGCAGGCTGCCGGGCGCCAGCGACAGCACCACCGCGATCCCCACGCCGATCGCCGCCACGGCCAGCGCGGCGCCCGCGAGCCCCCGCCAGTCGCGGCCCAGGAGCAGCCGGTCGCCCGCGAACGCGGCTCCCAGCGCCAGGCCGAGGTGCGGCAGCAGCAGCCCCTGGCCGCTGCTGGCGAGCGCCAGCCACACCCCGAGCCCGCTCAGGCCCAGCAGCACGAGCCGCAGGCCGCGCGGCTGGGCCAGGAAGCCGATCGCCGCGAGCGCCAGCACCAGCGGCCCCACGTAGAGCGACGCGAAGCGCGAGGAGGCGATCGGCGAGCCGAGCAGGCCGGGCAGCAGCGCCTGCAGCAGCGCGGCCGGGCGCAGCGACTCGCCGAGGCCGAGTTGCGACGCGACGAGCGCCTTCAGGCTCGCCTCGGGCGCGAGCGAGGCCAGGAGCGCGAGCGGCAGCCCGGCGACACCGAGCCCGAGCGCCGTCGCGAGCCCCAGCCGTTCGATCGCGGCGCGTCCCGGCGCGGCCGCGAGGCCGAGGGCGGCGCCCACGAGCCAGGCCTGGGCCACGAACCCGGGGGCGTGGGTCGTGAGCGACAGCGCGAGGACCAGGGCAGCCGCCGCGATCGCCCGGCCGCCGTCGAGCGCGGCGCGCCGCAGCAGCCCCGCCGCGAACGGCGCGAGCGCGAGCGCCTGGAGCAGCACGTAGTGGCTCAGGCTGGACAGCGTGAAGCCGCAGAGCGCGTAGACGCCTCCGGCCAGGAACGCGCCGGCCCGCGAGACCGAGAGCTCGCGCGCCAGCCAGTAGGCGGCGAGCGCGGCGAGCGGCAGGTGCAGCGTGAGCAGCCAGGAGACGAAGAGCGGGCTCGGCCAGAGCGCGTGCAGCAGGTCGGGCGGGTAGAGCGCCGGCTGCTCGAACGACCCCTCGAAGACGTAGGGGTTCCACGACAGCAGGCGGCCCTCGGCGAGCTCGCGCGCCGCGAGCAGGCGCAGCGGCAGGAACACCCGCGACAGCTCGCCCAGGTAGTACGTCGCGAGCGGCGCGCCCGCGAGCGGGTTGGGCAGCAGCGCGAGCGGCACCAGCAGCAGCGGGAGCAGGCGGGACGAGCCTGCAGCGCCCGTGCCGCGCGGCCCGCCGGTCCTCACGACGCGGCGTTCGCCTTTCGCAGCTGCAGGAATCGCTCCAGGAAGCCCGTGTCGAGCCGCCCGGCCACGAAGTCCGGGTCGTCGAGGATGCGGCGCTGCAGCGGGATGTTGGTCTTGATCCCCTCCACCACCATCACGTCCAGGCAGCGCTTCATGCGCGCGATCGCCTCGGCGCGGTCGCGGCCGTGCGTCATCACCTTGGCGATCATGCTGTCGTAGTAGGGCGAGATCTCGCAGCCCTCGTGCGCGAAGGTGTCGACGCGCACGCCCGGGCCGCCGGGCTGGAAGAAGTGCCGGATCGTGCCGGGCGAGGGCACGAAGCTCCAGGGGTCCTCGGCGTTGACGCGGCACTCGAGCGCGTGCCCCGAGAAAGCGATGTCCTTCTGCGAGAAGGAGAGCGGCTCGCCCGCCGCCACGCGGATCTGCTCCTTCACCAGGTCGCGCCCGGTCACGAGCTCGGTCACGCCGTGCTCGACCTGGATCCGGGTGTTCATCTCCATGAAGTAGTAGTTGCCGTCCTTGTCGAGCAGGAACTCGATCGTGCCCGCGTTCGTGTACTGGACGGCGGCGGCCGCCTCGACCGCGGTTCGGCCCATCCGGCGCCGCAGCTTCTCGGAGACCGCGAGCGAGGGGGACTCCTCGATGATCTTCTGGTGCCGGCGCTGGATCGAGCACTCGCGCTCGCCCAGGTGCACGACGTTGCCCTTGCTGTCGGCCATCACCTGGATCTCGACGTGGCGCGGCGCCAGCACGTACTTCTCCATGTACACGTCGGGCACGCCGAAGGCGGCCTGGGCTTCCGCCTGCGCCGCGCGGAAGCCGTGCGCGACGTCCTGCGGCTCGCGCACGATGCGCATGCCGCGGCCGCCGCCGCCGGCCGAGGCCTTCAGGATCACGGGGAAGCCGATGTCGCGCGCCACCTTGACGGCCCGCTCCTCGTCCTCGAGCACGCCCTGCGATCCCGGCACCACCGGCACTCCGGCCTTGACCATCGCCTTCTTGGCGCGGCTCTTGTCGCCCATCAGGCGGATCGCCTGCGGCCCGGGCCCGATGAAGCGGATGTTGCACGCCTCGCAGATCTCGGCCAGGTAGGCCGACTCGCTCAGGAAGCCGTAACCCGGGTGGATCGCGTCCGCGCCGGTGATCTCGGCGGCGCTGATGATCGCGGGGATGTTGAGGTAGGACTCGATGTTGCGCGGCGGGCCGATGCAGACCGCCTCGTCCGCGAAGCGCACGTGCAGGCTGCCCGCGTCGGCTTCCGAGTAGACGGCCACCGTCTTGAGCCCGAGCTCCTTGCACGCCCACAGCACCCGCAGCGCGATCTCGCCGCGATTGGCGATCAGGACCTTCTTGAACATGGGCAAGGCGGCTGGAGAGGCCTCAGGCCTTCCGGATCGTGAACAGCGGGTCTCCGTACTGGACCGGCTGCCCGTTCTCGGGATGGATGCGCGTGACCTCGCCTGCCATCTCGGACTCGATCTCGTTCATCAGCTTCATGGCTTCGATGATGCAGAGCACCTGGCCGACCTTGACCACGTCGCCCACGCTGATGAAGGCTGGCGAGTTCGGGTCGGGCGAGCGGTAGAAGGTCCCGACGATCGGGCTGCGCACCACCGTGCCGTCGGTATCCGCCTCCGCGGCCGCAGCCGGCACGGCCGCCGGGGCCGCCACCTGCGGCGGCGCCTGTGCCGCGCTGGCCCCCGCGCTCGCGCCCGGCGCGGGCGACGGGAACGCGAGCCCAGCGGTCGCAGGCGCGTGCGACGAGCTGCGGCACACGCGCAGCTTGACGCCGTCCTGCTCGAGCTCGAACTCCGTGATGTCCTGCTCCTCGAGGATCCGCAGGATCTCCTTGAGGTCCGACAGGTCCACGCGCCCTCCCTGGGATGGCCTTCGCTACGGTCTTCGAAGGGACGTGATTATTACTCGAACTCGCGTTCCAGCGCGAGGGCCGCGAGCCGCAGCGCGAAGCGCGCGCGGCCCATGACCGCCCCCGGCGAGAGCGAGGCGAACAGGAAGTAGTCGGGCGTGATCGCCACCAGCAGCGTCGTCAGGCGCTCGGTCGTGATCGCCAGCTCCTGCAGGGCGCCCAGGCCGGTGTCGGCCGCCGCCGCCAGGCTGGCACGCAGCAGCGTCGTGTGCTCGGCCGCGACGGCCTCCATGTTGGGGTCGGCGCGCACCGTCAGCTTCTCGATCGGGATGCCGTCGGTCCCGATCACCATCAGCAGCTCCGTCTCGGGCACGCGGCCCGCGACGCGCTCGAGCACCTGCGCGAAAGCGGGCAGGCTCATCGGCTTCGCACGGCCGCGAGCAGCGTTTCGAGGCCCGCGATCGTGCGCTCGAGGGCGCGACGACGCTCGGCCCGTTCGTCGGGCACGGGCATCACGCGCTGCAGCTCCTCGAGCCGCTGGCGCGCCTTGTCGTTGCCCGGCTCCTGCTCCAGCAGCTGCCGGTAGACGTCCACCGCGCGGTCCACGAGCCCCTGCTGGAAGTAGAGCTCCGCGAGCGTCGAGGAGGAGAAGGGTGTTGTCGAAGCGCTCTCGGGTGCCGCGGCAGGGGCTTCGCCGGGGGCGGGCGATCCGGGCAGCGTCCGCACCTCCGTCGTGTCGACAACGGGCGCCGCCTCGGGCACGGGAGCCGATGCCTCGGGCGCAGCGGCCGCCATCGGGGCCGGCACGGGTGCGGCCGTGGGCGCCGGCGCCGCTGGCGGCGGCGGCGCGACTCGTCCTGGAGGCGGCGCCTCCACTGTCTGCGAAGCGTGGATCCGCAGCGTGGCGGGCAGCTCTTCGGCCTCGCTCGAGAAATCGATGGCAGCGTCCGGCTCGGGCGGAGGCGCCGGACGCGAGGGCGCGAACACGACGGGAGGCGCTCCCGCGCGAAGCGGGCTCGGCTGGGTCGCCGTCACCGCCGGTGCCGCGATGCCCCGCCCCGGCGTGGGCGGCGCGTCCGGCGCCCCCGCGGGCCGTACCGGTAGCGGCGGCGGCGCCCGCCGTGGCGCCGGCGGCGTGGTCTCGGCCGCGAGCCCCGGGTCGGCGGGCGCCGCCGTCAGTCGCGCCTCGACGGCTGCGAGCGCACCCTGGAGCTGGCGGTCGTCCGGGGCCATCCGCAGCGTCTTGCGGTACTGGTCGGCCGCGCCCTCCAGGTCCCCCAGCTGCTCGCGGGCCTGCGCCAGGTAGCGGCTCGCCAGGATGTTGTCCGGCGCGTCCCGCAGCGCGCTCTCGAGCTCGGCCCGTGCGCTCGTGGCGTCTCCGGAATCGAGCAGGGCACGTCCCAGCGTCAAGCGTGCCGACGCGTACGACGTGTGGACGGCCAGCCCGGCCCGCGCCACGCGGATCGCCTCGGCCAGCTCTCCGCTCTTTCGCAGCTCTTCGGCCAGCTGCGCGAACAAGCGCGAGCCCGGGTCGCGCTCGAGGCGTCGCCGGAGTTCGTCGATTCGGGTGTCAGCCACGGGTCAGATGGTTCGGGGCCGGCCCCTCGAGGCCGGCCCCGCCTCGGGCCGCGACGCCGGCCCTAGGGTATCACTTCTGCAGGATCTCGACGGTCCGGTAGAAGTCCCTCACTCCGTCGATCCCATAGGGACGCACGCTGATCCGCGCGAAGGCGCCGATCGTGGTCCCGGCGATGTACACCACGCGTGTCACTCCGTTCCCATCGGTGGCCATCACCAGTCCGCCCTGCACGGGTCCAACGTAGGTGAAGCCGGGCTGCTGCAGCATCGTGCCGTCGCCCGCTTCCAGCTCGAAGTACACGGCGCGCCCGCTCACCGGCGCGCCACTGTTGTCGCGCAGCACGAGCTCGACTTGCGCGGTGCTCACGCCGTCGGCGTTCAAGGTGTCAGGCAGGGCCGTGAGCTGGACCGAGATTCCCGTCTCGGACGGGCCCACCAGCTCCTGCTGCTCCACCTCCTCGAGCGCGCATCCTCCGCTCAGCAGGCCGCCGACCACTGCGGCAACCAGGAAGGGGCGCACCCCGTTCGGAATCCGGACTCGCATGGCTCCTCCCCTTATCCCTCGCAGGTCGACGTGCCGTCGG
The DNA here is from genome assembly GCA_964568755.1 of uncultured Acidobacteriota bacterium. Lineage (GTDB taxonomy): Bacteria > Acidobacteriota > Vicinamibacteria > Fen-336 > Fen-336 > DATBSL01. The sequence continues at coordinate 7,592 of CAZMRX010000114.1, forward strand.
CGAAGTCGGCAAACGTGACCTGCGCGCTCCCGGCGGCCGTGACCGCCTTGCCCGACACGGTCTGCCCCGAAACCGTGACGTCGGCGAACATCGTGACCACTTGCAGCCCGGTGATGTTGCTGAGCGGTGGCTCGAGCTTCGCCTGGTGGCGGACCAGGTCGATCGCGATCTCCGTCGTGCTGGTGCCGCCGGCGGTCACCAGCGCCGTGGTGTTGCCGGAGATCGTGTACGGCACGTCGACCCCCTGCACTCCGCGTCCGTCCGATCGCCTGTAGGACACGGTGTAGCGCTGCACGCGCACGTCCTCCGAGAGCCCCACCGGACCGTTGGGGTTCTTGGGTCGGGCGGTGAGCGTGACGTCGATCTGGCAGTTCACGATCACGCCGTTCTCGCCGCGCACGTCCGACAGCAGCGGCGTGCCCTCGGCGATGCTCTCGATCAGCAGCAGCACCGACGCGGTGTCTCCCTCGACGTAGGCGGCGCTGCAGCCGCCGAGCGCCAGCGCCGCCGTCACCGCCAGCGCGGCGCCGAGCGTTGCCGTCGAGCGTCTCGTGTCACGACCGGCCTTTCGCAACCACATGGCTCTTGTCACCTTTAGGACTTGACGATGCGCGGCGTGATGAAGAGCAGCAGCTCGTTGTTCGCGTTCTGCGTACCCTTGCGCCGGAACAGGTATCCGAGCAGCGGGATGTTGCCGAGCACCGGGGTCTTGTCCTCGTTGACGAACTCCTGGCTCTGGTAGATGCCGCCGACGACGGCGGTCTGACCGTCCTTCACGAGCACGATCGTCTTGGCCGCCTGCGTGTTGATCGGCGGGATTCCGTTCACCGGGTTGCCGAAGTCGGGCGTGCTGTTCTCGACCTCGAGCGTCAGGATCACGGTTCCGGCGTCGGTGATCTGCGGCGTCACCTTGAGCGTCAGCACCGCGTCCTTGAACTGCGTCGTGACGGTGTTGTTCGCCACGGTCTGGATCGGGATCTGCACGCCCTGCTTGATCTCGGCCGCCTGGTTGTTCTGGGTCGTCACCTTCGGCGTCGAGAGCAGACGCCCGCGGCCCTGCTGCTCGAGCGCCGTCAGCGCGACGTCGAGATTGAAGCTGCCGAGCACGTTGCCCATCGAGATGCCGATCGCGCTGTTGAAGTTCGAGGCGGGCAGGTTGACGGCGTAGCCGCGGCCCGGCTGGCCGATTCCGGTGGCCGACGACACGCCGCCCGGCCCGGTGTTGTCGGCGTTGACGCCGGCGCCCGGCACGGCGCCGCCGTTGACGACGATCTGGTTCGGGAAGGTCCGGCCCGTGGTGTTGCCGAAGCGCGCGGTCTGCTCGCCGCCGAAGCCCCACTGGATCCCGAAGTCGCGCGTGAAGTTGCGGTTCGTCACCACGATGCGCGCCTCGATCTCCACCTGCGGCGTCGCGGTGTCCAGCTCCGCCATCAGGCCCTTGGCCTTGTCCACGAAGCTCGGCAGGTCGCGAATGATGATCGTGTTGGTGCGGGTGTCGACGTTGATCTGGCCGCGCGCCGACAGCGCCCCGGCGCTCTTCAGCACGGTCGAGAGCTCGACGGCCTTGGCGTAGGAGATGCGCCGGGTGTAGTCGATCAGCTGGCCCGCGAGCGCCTTCTCCTCGTCGAGCTTGCGCCGGTCGCCTTCCTCCTTCTGGAGGTCCGTGAGCCGCGCGATCCGGATCACGTTGTCCTCGAGCACGCAGCCGAGGCCGTTGGTCTTCAGGATCAGCTCGAGCGCGCGTCCCCACGGGACCTCGTTCAGCTTCAGCGTCACCTTCCCGGTGACGCCCGGGTTGACGACGACGTTGAGGCCGGAGATGTCGGAGAACAGCCGGAAGATGTCCTGCAGGTCGCCGTCCTTGAAGTCGAGGCTGATCGGAGTGCCCAGGTCTCCGGTCTGTCCGCAGGCCTGGCCGATGTTGCCCTGCTCGGGGGCCGCGCCGGTGTCGGGGGCCGCTGGCGCCTGCGGCTCCGGCAGCGCCGGCATCACCAGCGGATCGATCGCGAGCGGCCGCGCCGGCGCCGAGTCGACCGGGGTCGAGGGCGCCGCGGCGACCGGCTCCGGTTCCGGCTCCGGTGTGCGGAGGGCCGCGAGGGGAGCGTGCTGCGGCGCCGGCGCATCGCTCTCGCCGAAGACGATGCGCACTCCGTCGCTGCCGTCGATGATGCGGTAGGGCGACTTGGCGCTCAAGTCCACCACCAGCCGGGCCACCTTCGGCGCGTCGGCGCTGAACTGCCCGAGCCGCACCTTGCGCACCGGCGTCTCGCCGACCTCGAGCGAGCGCATCGGCGCGCGCGCCGTCACGTCGGCGAAGTCGATCACCAGCCGCGAGGGGTTGTCGAGCAGGAAGTCGCGGTACTTCAGGCGACCGTCGGCCTTCACGGTGAAGGCCAGCAGCGAGCCGATCTCGTCGCGGGTGACGGCCTGGATCCGCGTGGCGCGCGGGCCGCTCGGCGGCTCGCTGGCCGCAACGACCGGCGCCGGCGGCGGCGCGGGCGCCACGAAGCCAGGCAGGGGCGTCTCGGCGACGGGCGGCGCCATGGGCGGCGCGGCGGGAGCCGCCGTTGCCGCTGCCGGCGCGGGCTGCGTGGCCGCCAGGCTGGCCGGGCGCTCGAAGATCAGGTTCAGCGACTTGTCCTTCGAGAAGATCTGGTAGGGCACCAGGCTGGCCAGGCGTACCTCGACGCGTGCGAGGTTGCGCCCGTCGGCGCGTGCCAGGTTCGTCACGCGCACCGACTCGACCTCGCGCGTGCCGACGTTCACCCGCGCTGGCACCTGCGAGGCGTCCACCTCGGGGATGTCGACCACGAGCGTGAGCGGGTCGGGGCTGTAGTAGGTGTAGGCGAGTGGGCCGGTGCATTCGACCACGAGACGGGTCGACCGGTCACTGCTCTCCTGGCGGATGTCCGTGATCGCCGTCCCGGTTGGCTGTTGCGCCGGCACGTTCGTCGCCAGCGCAAGGGCAACCGCAAACAGGCAGACCCCAGCGAGCTTCGCTCTCATTACCTCGCCTCCTCCGACGCATACAGGCTCTTTCGGACCTCGCGCGTCTTGACCGGCGACAGGGGATCCGTCACCTCTTGCCGGAAAGTCACTGAGGTGGCATCCACGGCGGTGATCACACCGTCGTAGAGCCGCTGCCCCGTGCTCACGAAGTACGACTTGCCGTCCGCTCCCAGGAACATCGCGATGTGCCCCGGCCGGCCGGCGATGCCGATGCCGGTGCCCGTGGTCCGCACGATGCCCTTGAGTGCAATCTCCTGGATCAAGAAGCCCTCCATGCCGGGCTTGCGTGTCTTGGGCCCGCGGTCGGCCGCCACGGGCCGTTGCAGGCTGACGAAGGGGTCGCGACGACCCCCCGAGTTGTACGCGTAGCCGCCGGTCTCGAGCTCGACGTCGAGCGGCGGGCGCGAGGGATCGGTTGGCGGCATCGTCGCCGGCGTGAAGCCGGGCGCCGCCTCGGCCGGGGCCGCAGCAGCGGGCGCCGCCTCCGCGGGGGCGGGCGCCGCCGGCTGCTGCGCGAGCGCCTGTCCGGCGAACGCGAGCGCCGCGAGCAGTGCGAGCGACGCGATCTGGATACGGGCCTTCATCGTGCCCCTCCGGGTCCGGGCCGCTTCGGGCCGGCTGCCGCCGCTGCGCCGGGAGGCGGCACGTTGTCCAGGTAGACGTAGGTCGTCGCGGTCGACGTGACCGCGACCGTGTTGTTGAGCGTCTGCGCGGACTGCGCCTTGATCTTGAGGTCGCTCATGTTCACGAGCCGCGACATGCGGCTCACGCGGTCGAGGAAGGCGCCCATGTTGTGGTAGGTGCCCTCGACGTCGATGCTGACCGGGACCTCCTGGTAGAAGTCCTTGGTGACCACCGGCGCCGGGTTGAACTTGCGGATCGACAGGCTCGACTGCGCCGCGAGGTACTGGATGCGCCGCATCAGGTCGGGCATCTCCTTCTCGGGCGGCAGGATCCGCTTCAGCGTCTCGAGGCGCGCCTCGAGCGCCTGGACCTCGCGCTGGAACTCGGGCAGGCGGTTGGCGGTGGCCTCGAGCGCCCGGATCTGTTTCTGCAGGTCGGCGAGACGCGTTTCCTTCTGCCGCTGCTTCTCGAGCGCCTCGGAGTACCAGAAGTAGTAGAAGCCGCCGCAGATGAGCGCGGCGATCACGGCGGAGACCCCCAGCTGGCCTGCGAGGGGGAGCTTGGTGAGCGGGTTGTCGGCCATCTCCGTCCTCCCTCCTTACCTGGTTCCCGGCCCGGGTCGGGCCGGCCCGGCGGCGGCCTGGGCGGCCGCGGCCTTGGCCTCGGCGATCGCCTTTTCCTTGGCGGCGACCTCCGGGTCCTTGAAGGCGCCCACGAGCGTGAAGTTCACGAGACTCGAGGCCTCCTGGCTGGTCCCCAGGTCGACCGCGGGGAACCAGCCGCTGCGCTGCAGCGCGCTGATGAAGTCCGCGACCGCCGCGAGGCTGTTGCTCTGGCCGGCGAAGCGCAGGTTGCCCTGCGTCTCGTCGAGGTTGGTGAGCCAGACGTAGTCGGGCAGCGCCTTCGAGACCTCGTCGAGCATGTGCACCGGGCTCTTCTGCGCGAGCCGGAGCTGCTCGATCACGAGCACCTTGTTCTCGAGGATCGCCTTCTTCTGCTGGAACTGGGCCACCTGCGCCGCGATCGCCTGCAGGTCGCGCTGCCGCTTCTCGTCGGCGGCGATACGGGTGTCGAGGTCGCGGAGCTTGTTGGACTGCAGCCACCAGGCGCCGGCGCACAGCACGGTCGCGCCGCCCACGAGCAGCGCCAGCAGCAGGTAGCTCTGCAGCGCGCCCGGCGGCATCGCGGGCCCGGACTTGGCCTTGGCCTTGGCGGCCTTCTCGGGCGCGACGAGGTTGATGCGGATCATCGGTCACCCACCCTGCGCACGGCGAGACCCACGGCGATCGCCGCCGAGGGTCCGATGTCCTCGAGGTAGTCCGGGTTGAAGTCCTTCTCGTTGTACCGGACGTTGAGGAAGGGGTTCATCAGCTCCACGGAGGTGGAGAAGCGGTCGGCGAGCAGGTCGCGCAGCCCGTGGATCTTGGCCGTGCCGCCCGACAGGAAGATCTGGTCGATCCGGTCCTCCTGGCTCGTGGCCCGGAAGAAGTCGAAGGTCTTCTGGATCTCCATCGCCAGGTTCTCGGACACCGCCTGCAGGATCGGGTGCAGGCTCTCCGAGGAGGCGCCCTCCACCTGCTCGCCCTTCTTCAGGGCTTCGGCCTGCTCGAAGGAGAGGTTCAGGTCCTTCTGTATGGCGTCCGTGTACTGGTTGCCGCCCGCCGCGATGTCGCGCTGGAACACCGAGGTGCCGCCCTTGACCACGTTGACGTTCATGATCGAGGCGCCGATGTTCAGCAGCGCCACCACCCGGCCGGGGTCGACGCCGTAGTTCATCTCGTAGCAGTTCTGCAGCGCGAACACGTCCACGTCCATCACGGTCGGGTTCTTGCCGGCCTGCGTGAGCGCGGACGTGTACTCGCTGATCTTGTCCTTCTTGACCGCCACCAGCAGCACGTCCATGTTCCCGCCCGAGCCGCCGCCCTCGATCACCTCGTAATCGAGCGCCACGTCCTGGATGTCGAACGGGATGTACTGCTCCGCCTCCCAGTGGATCGACTCCGACAGCTCCTCGGCGCTCATCTGCGGAAGCGAGATCTTCTTGACGATCACCGCGTTGCCGGACACGCCCGTGGCGACGTCGGCCGTCTTGATCTTGCTCTCCTGGAACAGGCGCTGGATCGAGTCGATCACCGCGCCCGCGTCCATGATCGCGCCGTCGACGATCGCCTCCTGCGGAAGCGACTCCATTCCGATGTTCAGGAGCTGGTACTCGTCGCCGCCCTTGCCGCCGACCTTGATCTCCACCGCCTTGACGGCGGAGGAGCCGATGTCGACGCCGACGATCCCCTTCTTCTTACCGAATAGGCCCACGGGCGTCTCCTCTGCTGAACGTTCTCGCTCCCGACTGCGCCTTTTCGTTGGCAACCCCGCCGGCGGCCGCCATCTTCGGATCAGAACTCAATTTCGGTCCACACTTACCAAGAATAGTTAAAGTCCCGGGTGAAGCTAACAGACAGTCACTAGGCTGTCAAGCGTAAAGTGATGGATCGGCACGTAAACCCCCGACAGGACTAGCCAGGACGGCCGGCCCGACCACGAGTGGACACCGAGACCCAGAGGCCCCCCCTCCGAGCCGACCATTAACCACCCGAAGGGGGGTCGGGGACAGTGTCGGGGTTCCAACCGTTTTGCAAACGGACAACGGGAACGGAAACGAACAACGGAAAACGAACAACGAAGCAACCGGGGGGTCTGGGGGGGCCCTCAGCCCCCCCAGAACAAAGAACGCTGGCAGCAGGCTTGGCCGGTCTCTCCCCCAGCTCCATCCCTCTTGGAGAGCCGGGGG
>CAZMRX010000115.1:0-13828 GCA_964568755.1 uncultured Acidobacteriota bacterium
GAACTGGGGCCGCGTGCTGGCCGCGCTCGGGCGCGCCGGGGTCGCGCTCGACATCTCGCGGGTCTCGCTCTGGATCGGCGACGTGCACGTCGCCGAGGGCGGCGCCGCGCGCGACTACCTCGAGGCGGAGGCGGACGCGGCGATGCGGCAGGAGCCGGTGCGCCTGCGGATCCGTCTCGGCGAGGGCGACGCCAGCGGCTGGATCTGGACCTCCGACTTCTCGCACGGCTACGTGGACATCAATGCGCACTACCGGAGCTGAAGTGAAGGCCTTCCCTGGCTCGCGCCACCATCACCGGGGGCAACCGAGATGACGAAGCTCTGGGGCGGCAACTACGCGGCGGCGCCGGACGCCGTGTTCTGGGAGTTCAACCGCTCCTTCGCGTTCGACCGGCGCCTGGTCCGCGAGGAGCTCGCGGCCTCGAGAGCCTGGGTGCGGGCCCTCGGCCGCTGCGGCGCGGTTCCGGCCGCAGACGCGCTGACGCTGGAGCGCGGGCTCGCCGAGGTGCGCGCGAAGCTCGAGACCGACCCGGGCTACATCGAGCTCGACGTCGAGGACGTCCACAGCTTCGTCGAGGAGCGGCTCTCGGAGGTGGTCGGCGAGCTCGCCGGGCAGGCGCACCTCGGGAGGAGCCGCAACGAGCAGACGGTGACGGCGCTGCGGCTGTTCGCCAAGGGCGCGATCGACGCCCTCGCGCGCGGGCTCGCGACGCTCGTCACGGCGCTCGTCGAGAAGGGACGCAGCGGCGCCGACGCCGTGATGCCCGGCTACACGCACACGCGCGCCGCCGAGCCGATCACTTTCGGCTTCTGGGCCGCGGCGCACGCGTGGGGCCTGGTGCGCGACCGCGAGCGGCTGAGAGACGCCCGCGTGCGCGTCGACGTGATGCCGCTCGGCTCGGGGGCGCTCGCCGGCGCCTCGCTCCCGCTCGACCGCGACGCGATGGCGAAGGACCTCGGCTTCGCGGCGGTCTCGCCCGCAGCGCTCGACGCCGTGATGGACCGCGACTTCGCGGTGGAGCTCGTCTCGTGCTGCGCCCAGGTCCAGACCCACCTCGCGCGCCTGGCGGAGGACCTGATCCACTTCGCCGGGCCCGAGTACGGCTTCGTGACGCTGCCCGAGGCCTTCACCACCGGCTCGTCGCTGATGCCGCAGAAGAAGAACCCCGACGCGCTCGAGCTCGTGCGCGGCAAGGCCGCCCGCGTGGACGCCGACCTGCTGCGGCTGCTGGTGCTGCTGAAGGGCCTGCCGGCGGGATACCAGAAGGACCTGCAGGAGGACAAGGAGGCGGTGTTCGACGCCGTGGACACCGCCTTCGGCTCCGTGGCCGTGGTCACCGGCGTGATCGGGGGACTCGGCCTGGAGCGCGACAGGATGCGCGCGGCTGCAGAGCGCGAGGAGATGATGGCGGCCGGGCTGGCGGTGGCGCTCGCGCGCGAGGGGATGCCGTTCCGCAAGGCCCACCACGTCGTGGGCGCGCTGGTGGCCGAGGCCCAGAAGAGCGGGCGCTCGCTCAAGGCGGTCGCGACGCAGTCGCTGGCGGACGTCTCGCCGAGTGTCGCCGCGCGGCTCGACGCGCTGTTCGACCCGCTCGAGGCGGTCAAGGCCAAGTCGCTCGTCGGAGGCGCGTCGCCCGAGGCGGTGCGGGTCTCGCTCGACCAGGCGCTGGCGCGGGCGAGCGTGCCCCTGCTCGAGCCACGGGGAACGCGCGCCTGACGGCGGCGCTGGAGCAGCAACGGACTCAAGCGATCGGCCAGAGCTGACCTGACGTGAGCGACTGCCTGGACGCGCTCCCGTCAGGTCAGGATATCGGCTCGCGGCCCAGGACCTCCGGGGCGTCGTCGCCGAAGTACTTCACGAGCAGCCGGCTCCAGTTCGGGCCGCGCCGCAGCTCCCCGAGGTAGGCGTCGAGCGCCTTGCGCAGCTCGGGGCTGCCCTTGCGCACCGCCCAGGCGCTGCTCTGCGTCGCGCCGAGCGCGAGGCCGGCCTCGAGGTCGCGGTGCCGGCGCCGTTGCAGCAGGAAGTCCACGACGCCGGTCACGGTGGCGTCGGCGTGCCCGGTCTGGATCGCCTCGACCGCCGCCGAGATGTCCGCGACCCGAAGCGTACGGGCCGGCGGAACCCCGGCGGCCTCGAGCGCCTCGGCCCACGTCGTGTCGGGCACGATCGCGACGCGCGCGGCGCGCAGCTCGGGCAGCGCTCGGATCGCGGGCCGCGGGCGCCGCGTGACGACGATGCTGCGGGCAGGCAGCAGCTCGACGGTGAAGTCCACCCGCTGGCGGCGCTCCGCGGTGACGCTCACGCCGCCCAGGATGTCGCCTTCGCGCCGCACCAGCATCGGGATGGCATCCTCCCAGCGGGCCACCGGGACGGCCTCGAAGCGCAGCTTGTGCAGCCGGGCGAAACCCTCGAGCACCTCGCGCTCGAAGCCCGGCGCCTCGCTCTTGCGGATCGAGAACCACACCGGGTCCTCGTCCGCGGAGGCGAGCACGCGCAGTGTGCCGCGGGCCTTGATCTCCGCCAGGTCCGCGGTCGAGGCGCGAGTCGCCCCCAGGGCGAGGACCGCAACGCCCAGGGCCATGCCTGCCGCCACCGGCCGGATCCTGGAATCCACTCCGGGGATCTTAGCCGACGCGGGTTGAGCCGGCGGTCCCGGCCGGCCTAGGATCCTGGGAGGCGGGCTGTTCGGGGCGAGGGTCAGGCCATGGAGATACGCGTCGGCACCAGCGGCTATGCGTACAAGGAGTGGCGCGGCTCGTTCTACCCGGAGAAGCTCAAGCCGGCCGAGATGCTGCGCTACCACGCCGAGCGCTTCTCCGCGGTGGAGATCAACAACACCTTCTACAAGCTCCCCGAGCGCGGAACGCTGGAGCGCTGGGCCGAGCAGGTGCCGCCCGACTTCGTGTTCGTGCTGAAGGCCTCGCAGCGGATCACCCACCGCCAGCGGCTCTCGGCCGAGTCGAAGGAGACGGTCGACTACCTGCACGACGTCGCGTCGGCGCTCGGATCGCGGCTCGGGCCCGTGCTGTTCCAGACACCGCCCTTCTTCAAGAAGGACGTCGCGCGGCTGCGCACGTTCCTCGACCTGCTGCCCGGCGCCTGGCGCGCCGCCTTCGAGTTCCGCCACGAGACCTGGCGCGACGCCGAGGTTCACGAGACGCTGCGGGCGCGGAACGCGGCCCTCGTGTGCGCCGACACCGAGGAGTCCGGCGAGACGGGCGCCCCGATCGTCCCCACGGCCGACTGGGGCTACCTGCGCCTGCGCCGCTGCGACTACGACGACGGGTCGCTGCGCCCGTGGGTCGAGCGCATCCGCTCGCAGCCGTGGCGCCAGGCCTTCGTCTTCTTCAAGCACGAGGACGGCAAACCCCTCGCCTGGCCCGCGATCGAGAGGTTTATGACGCTAGCGGGGGCTCGGGGGGCGCTCAGCCCCCCGTAAAACCGGTCCAGAGAACCCTGGCCTGTTCAGGTCGGCCCATTCCGTCCGTCTCGTCGTCCGTCTCGTCGTCCGTCTCGTTTCGTCCGTCTCGTCTCGTCCCGTCTCGTCCCGTCTCGTCTCGTCCCGTCCGTCCCGTCCCCTCCGTCCCGTCCCCTCCGTCTCGTCCCCTCCGTCTCGCCCCGTCCGTCTCGTCACGTCCGTCCAGTCTCGTCCGCCCCCGCCCTCTCTAGTTGGCCTTCACCGCCAGCGCGGCCTCCAGATCCGCCATCGTACCCAGCCGCCCGTGCCCGGGAGCAATCGTCTCGACCGCGAGCCCCTTCTTCTGGAGCTTCTCCGCGAAGTCCACGAGCGCCGGGCTCGCGGGCGCGAACGGTCCCTGCACCGGGATCGTCAGCAGGTCCGACTCGAACACCGCCTTCTGCTTCGGCAGGTAGGCGATCACGGCCTCGGTCACGTGCGGGTTCGGCCCGATGTCGTGGAGCTCCAGCGTGCGCGCGCCGTCGTCGAACACCCGCTTGCCGCTGAAGGTCTCGATCACGGGCGCGCGCGGCTCGCGCGCCAGCAGGTCGGGGCGGATCGTCTTCGTCGCCTTTGCGAGTCGCTCGACGAAGCCGCGGTTCCCGGGCGTCGTGACGATCGTGACGCCCTTCGCGATGTAGGTGCGCAGCCCGCCGGTGTGGTCGGAGTGGTAGTGCGTGAGCGCGAGGTAGCGCACGGGCTTGCCGGGCGCCGTCTCCGCGATCTTCGCGAGCACTGCGAGCGAGCGCTCTTCGCTGAGCGGCGCCTCGACCACCACCACGTGGTCTGCGAACACCACGAACAGGCTGTGGTGCGAGCCGCCGCCGGCGAAGTAGGCGTCGTCTCCCAGCTTCGTCAGGACGACTCCCGACCCGGGCGGCGCCTGCGGAACGCTCTGGGCATCGGCGGGAGGATCCAGGAACCCGGGCGCGGGGCCCGCGTTCACGGCAATCGAGCGGTACGTCAGGTCCTGCGTGACCTCGCCGCCGACGATCGTCCGCGCGCGGTGCGGCAGGCGAACGCGCGCGGCGCCGGCCGGCACGTCTCGGTAGTCGCTGAGCACGGTCTCGGTCAGCGTGTCGCCGAGGATGGAGTTGTCCGCGAGCGTCTGGACGCGGGACAGCAGGCCCGTTGCGGCGTCGAACGCCAGGCCGAGCTGCGTGCCGTCGGCGGCTGTGAAGGTGATCAGCTTGTGGGGCTTTCCATCGAGCGTGGCCTCACCCAGGCTGCGCAGGGTCTCCGCGCGGTCGTTCGCCAGCAGCAGCAGCACGGCGGGGTCGCGGCGCAGGTTGGCGCGCGAGCTGGTGAGCGCGGCGGGCGCCATCGGCGTGACGACCTTGGTGATCATGTTGTACGAGAATCCCGCGTCGGTCGCGACCGTTCTCGCCTTGGTCGGCAGCACTCCCGCGCCGCTCGTGGACTGGAGCGTGGCGCTGCGGCTGCCGACAAAGTCCTGGAAGCTGCGCGTCTCGATCGCGCGCGCGAAGAGCGGCCCGTCGGGCGTCAGGCTCTGGCCCTGCGCGTACGCGGTCCCGCTGCCCTCGCGCGAGAGGTCCTTGATCCCGCGAAGCGCCTCGAGGCCGCCCATCGCCTGGATCCCGGCGTCCAGCACCCGGCGCGCCTCCTGGTAAGACGCAACCGGCGAGCCTGCGAAGAGCGGGCCCGCCAGCAGCGCGACCGCCGCCGCCCGCGCCGTTACACGCCGCTCCATGAGCCCCTCCTCGTCGCACGCGGGTCCGCGCGCGACTGATGCTCGCCACTCCTTGCCAGTCCGAGGCCCGGATTGTAGCCCCGCCTGCGGATGGGGTCGGAGCGGGGTGTAGCATTGCGGCGGGCGAAAGGACGTCCAGATGCTTGGATGGGCCGGCCGGTTCTTGAAGCGCGCCCGCGTGGCGATGTTTCTCGTCGGCCTTGCAGCCTGCGGCGGCGGCGATCGGCCGACGCCCTCGGCTCCACCGCTGCCGGCGTCGACGCGCGAGGAGCGCTGGATCCAGGACGTCGACTACCTCGCGGCCGAGCTGCCGCGACTGCACCCGAACCTGTTCTTCCAGACGCCGCGTGGCGAGTTCGACGCGGTGGTGGCCGCGGTGCGCACGGCAGCTGCGACTGCGCGCGACCACGAGGTCGTGGCCGGCCTGATGCGCATCGCCGCGGTGGCGCACGACGGCCACACGACCGTCTGGCGCTGGCGGGGTTTCCGCTACCTGCCGCTCGCGCTCACGCGGCTCGCCGACGGGCTGTACGTCACCGCGGCCAGCGAGCCCCTGCGTGCGGCGCTCGGCCTGCGAGTGGTCGGCGTAGGAGACGTCGAAGTGGCGGCGCTGGAGGCGCGGGCAGAGCCGTTCGTCAGCCACGAGAACGAGGCCTGGCTGCGCGTCAGGCTCGCCGAGCTGCTGGCGATCCCCGAGATGCTGCATGTCCTCGGGGCCACGAGCGATCCCGCCGCGGTGCTCTTCCGGCTCCAGGCCCCGGACGGCGCCCGCGTGGCGCTGGACCTGAGCGCGCTCGCGACACCGGCCCAGCTCGTCGACCTGACGACGGCCTCCGGCGCGACGCTGCCGCTGCACCAGCAGCGGACCGGCGAGAACTACTGGCTGACGCTCGTCGAGGGGTCGCGCACGCTGTACCTCCAGTACCGGCGCTGCCAGAACGGCAGCGAGCCCTTCGGCTCGATGGCCGACCGGGCCTTCGGCCTGCTGGACGGGGGCGCCGCGGAGCGGCTGGTGGTGGACGTCCGCCACAACGGAGGCGGCGACTCGCGCGTGGACGACCGCCTGATCGAGGGACTGCAGGGCCGCCCCGCCTGGCGCCAGCGCGGGCGCTTGTACTGCCTGATCGGGGGCGAGACCTTCTCGTCGGGAATGTGGACGGCCGACGACCTGCGCAAGCTGGGCGCGGTCCTGGTCGGCAGCCCGACCGGCGGCAAGCCCAACAGCTACGGCAACAACAGCACGCTGCAGCTACCCAACTCGCTGCTGCAGGTGAGCTACTCGACCCGCCACTACCAGCTGATCAGCGGCTCGGACCCGCCGTGGCTCGCGCCCGAGCTGGCGGTGGACGAGACGATCGCCGACCTGCGCGCCGGACGCGACGCGCTGCTCGAGGCGGCGGTCGCCGACCGCCGCTAGCGGCGCGGCTCGAAGATCCCGAGCTCCCGGTTCTTGACCACGTCGTCCCACGCGAAGCAGCGCCCGTTCATCGCGAGATAGACGCCCTTCGGCAGCGCCTGCACGAACGAGAGCGCGCTGCCGAGGTTGAAGAGGCCGTCCGAGCTGCCGAAGGCGTAGGGCACCATGGCACCGGTGAGCACGATCGTCTTGGCGAGCCCCGCCTCGCCCAGCACGCGTGCGGTGTCGGTCATGGTGTCGGTGCCGTGCGTGATCACGATGCGCTCCTCGGCGGCGCTCCGGCAGTTCTGCAGGATCAGCTGGCGGTCGGCGTCGGTCATCTCCAGGCTGTCGATCATCATCAGCGTGCGCACCTCGACCGGCAGCCGGCAGCGCCCGAGCCGCAGCATCTCCTGGATGTGCGTGTCCTTGAAGTCGAGCTTGCCGGCGATCTCGTCGTAGCTCTTGTCGAAGGTGCCCCCGGTGATGAAGACCCGGATCGTCATGAACGCGGCGGCTTGCTGATCGGCTCGAGCTTCGCCTTCTCCAGCAACGGAGCGATCGCCGCGAGCTCCTTGTCGGCGTGGGCGTCGAGCTTCTTCCCCGCGGCCTCGAGGTCGGCGCCGAGCACCGCCATGCGGTCGAGCTGCGACTGCGTCGGGCGCCCCTCGTATCCGTTCACGTTGCCGTAGAGCGCGCCCAGCTCCTCGCGCAGCTTCTCCTCGCCGCTGATGCCGCCCTCGGCTTGCTTGGTCGCCACCAGCGACGCGCGCTGCTTCTCCATCTCGTCTGCGAGCGCCTCGAGCCGCCTGCGGAGCGCGTCCCCCTTCGCGAGCGTCGCGGCGCGCGAGCGCGCCTGGTCGCGCACGGCCGTCATCTGGTCCACGGTCGCCGTCAGGCGCCCGAGCATGCCGTACAGCGTCCACACCGTCTCGCGCTGCAGCTTGCGGTCCTCGGCGGTCGCCTTCGAGCGCGGGTCGGTCACGAGCGTGACGGTCGAGCTGTAGCTGTCCTTGCCCTTGATCATCTTCACCGTGTAGCTGCCCTCGGGCACCCGCGGGCCGAAGAGCGTGAAGAGGCCGGCGAAGGCGCTCGCGGCCGGCAGCTTCGGCGCGGGCGCCCGCATCGGCCAGGCCACGCGGTTGATCCCGCGCCGCTTGCCCCCGGGCAGCGTCGAGACCAGCTTGCCCTCGGCGTCGTAGACCTCGAGCTTCAGGTCGCCGATCAGGTGCCGCTTCTTGAGGTAGTAGGTGATCATCGCGGCCTCGGGCGGGTTCGGCCCCTCGAACTGGGCGTCGTCGCCGAACGAGAACTCGATCGCGGGGATGTACATCGGCGTGGGGCGCGAGGCGAGGAACGCCACCTCCTTCTCGGCCACCTCGCGCGTCAGCGTGCGCAGCGGCGTGATGTCGTCGACGATGTAGATGCCGCGGCCGTGCGTGGCGACGATCAGGTCGTGGTCGCGCGGGTGGATGGCGAGGTCGCGCACCGCCACGCTCGGCAGGTTGCCGGTGAACTGACCCCACTGCCGGCCCCCGTCGACCGACACGAACAGGCCGGCCTCGGTCCCCACGAACAGCAGCTCCGGGTTGACCAGGTCCTCCTTCACCACGTGGGCGTAGCTCCGCAGGTCGCCGCTCGCGAGCGACTGCCAGCTCGCGCCGTAGTCGCTGGTCTTGTAGACGTAGGTCTTCATGTCGCCGAGCATGTGGTTGTCGAAGCTGGCGTACGCGGTTCCCTCCGCGAAACGGCTCGGCGCGACGGACGACACCCAGGCGTTCTTCGGCAGGCCCGTGACGTTCGGCGCGACGTTCGTCCAGGTCTTGCCGCCGTCGCGCGTCACTTGGAGATTGCCGTCGTCCGTCCCCACCCAGATCACGTCGCGGCTCCTGGGCGACTCGGCGATCGCGAAGATCGTGCAGTGGTTCTCGGCGGTGGAGTCGTCGAGCGTGAGCCCGCCCGACTCGTCCTGCTTCTGCTTGGCCGGGTCGTTGGTGGTGAGGTCGGGCGAGATGCGCTCCCAGCTGTTGCCGCGGTCGCGCGAGCGGAACAGGAACTGCGCGCCGTAGTAGATGGTGCCCTTGTCGCTCGGCGACAGGTGGATCGGCGTGTTCCAGTTGAAGCGGTACTTCGGCTCGCCGGCCTTGGGCGCCGGCTTGATGTCCTTCTGCTCGAGCGTCGACTTGGAGATGCGGAACAGGTTGCCGCCCTGGTACTCGTTGTAGACCACGTCGGGGTCGTCGGGATCGACGAAGGCCCAGAAGCCGTCGCCGCCGGTGAGCGAGTTCCAGTGCTTGTTCTGCACGCCGCCGCCGAGGAAGCCGGGCCGGCGCGAGGGTCCGTACCAGGTGGAGTTGTCCTGCAGCCCACCGTAGACGTTGTACGGGAACTCCATGTCGTAGCTCACGTGGTAGAACTGCGACACGGGCAGGCTCGCCACGAAGCGCCAGTGCGTGCCGCGGTCGTAGGAGAAGTAGACGCCGCCGTCCGTGCCGATCACGAGCTGCTCGGGGTTCGTGGGACTGATCCACATCGCGTGCAGGTCGGCGTGATAGGTCGGCCCGAACAGGCCTCCGCCGCCCACGCTGCTGAAGGTCCTGCCGCCGTCGTCGCTCACCGAGAGCGACCCGCCGGGCCGGTAGATCCGCTTCCAGTCGCGCGGGTCGGCTTGCAGGTGGGAGAAGTAGAACGGCCGCCCCGTGATGGCGCTCGAGGTGTTGAGCGAGGTCCAGCTCTCGCCGAGGTCGTCCGAGCGATAGAGGGCGGTCTGCTTCGCCTCGACGGTCGCGTACACGACGCTGGTGCGGGCCGGAGCGATCGCGAGCGCGATCCGGCCGAGCTCGCTCTCGGGGAGGCCCTTCGTCAGCCTGCGCCAGGTCTTGCCGCCGTCCGTCGACTTGTGGAGCCCGCTGCCCGGTCCGCCAGAGCTGAAGAAGTACGGCTTCCGGCGGAACTGCCACATCCCGGCGTAGACGATGCTCCCGTCCTGCGGATCGATCGCGAGGTCGGAGCAGCCGGTGTCGTCGTTCACGTGGAGCGTCTTCTCCCAGGTCTTGCCGCCGTCCGTGGTGCGGAAGACGCCGCGCTCGGGGTGCGAGTCGAACAGGTGCCCGGTGGCGCAGACGAGCACGGTGTTCGAGTCCTGCGGGTCGATCACGACCTTCGCGATCCGCTCCGAGTCGCCGAGGCCCATCTTCTGCCAACTCTCGCCGCCGTCGGTCGTCTTGTACAGCCCGTCCCCCACCGAGACGCTGTTGCGGGTGCAGGTCTCGCCCGTCCCCACCCAGACGGTCTTCGGGTTCTTGCGGTCGATCGTCACGGCGCCGATCGACTGGCTGTGCTTGTCGAAGACCGGCTTCCACGCGAGGCCGCCGTCGACCGACTTCCAGACCCCGCCGCTGGCCGAGCCCGCGTAGATCGTCAGTCGCTCGCCCTCGATCGCGTCGAGCGCGGTGATGCGGCCGCTCATGACCGCCGGCCCGATCGAGCGGGCTTCGAGCCCGCCGAACGTGTCGGCGTCGATCTTCACCTCCTGGGCGGACGAGATCGCCGCGAGAGCCGGGATGATGGCGAGCACGAAGAGCGCGAGCCGCGGACGCAGCATGGCGAGGTCTCCTTCCCCGGGTCTCGGGAGCGTCAGTCCTGCTTGGGAGCTTCGGCCGGCTTGGCCGCCGGCATCTTGAAGCGCGCGTCGTCGATCGCCGGGTTCACCTCGATCGACTCGAAGGCGAACGACTGCTTCTCCGGCCGGCCCTTGGCGCCCGACTGGATCGAGTGCGGCCACAGCAGCCCGCCCACTTCCTTGTAGTCGCCGATCGTGTTCTCGAGCTCGACCTCGCTGCCGCGGATCGTCCGCTTGGCCTCGTTGCGGATCTCCAGGTAGGAGTCGGCGTCGAGGAAGATGTACTGCACGTCGCCGGTCTTGAGCGTCACCTTGAGCTTCCAGGCGTCGCTGCCCTCGACCTTCTCCTTGCCGACGAGCTCGACCTGGTGTCCCTTGGCCTTGTAGTCGACGAGGGGGCCGTCGATGTCGGCCTGGTTGTCGAGCTCCTTGGCCATCTCCGCGGGCATCGGCTCGGGCTGCTTGCTGCCCATCGGCGAGATACCCCACGCCTGCTGGCCGTCGTAGGCCTGGACCCCGGTCATGCCCTGGATCGTGAACTCCATCCGGGCGTTGCGCGGCCGCTTCATCTCGATCGTGAGCGGGGCCTCGAGCCCGGGCCCCATCGTCATCTTGCCCTTCATGCGGACCGACTGGACGGCCTTCATCTTCTCGAGACCGCCGCGGGCGTCGTTGGCCTTGGCGATCACGTCATCGACGGTCTGGGTGAATGCCGGGGCCGCCAGCGTCGCGGCCGCGACGAGACCCACGAGGGCCTTGCGTAGCATGGATTTAGCCTCCTTGAGCGGAGCGAGCTCCGAAGTCGCAGCGCCGATAGTACCGCAGCCGGGCGGCGGCCCACTTGGTCCGTTCGACTCCCGGGTGGCACAATTGGCGACTGCGCAAGGCCATGGCCACCCCACCCGCCGAGATCCGCCTCACCCTGAACCCGAGCCGCCGCTTCGAGGCGATCGACGTCAACGCGCGCGTCTCGGCCGAGGCCGGGGACGTGCTGCAGCGCTACAGCCGCACGCTGTACTGCTCGCTGCACACGACCGCGGGCTACCTCGACCAGAGCCTGGCGGGGCGCATGCACCACCACCACGGGCGCCTCGCCCAGTTCTTCGACGCGTGGCACGCCCTGTTTCCGCCCGAGGCCGACTACAGCCACGACCAGATGGACCTCAGGAGCGAGCTGAGCGACGAGCAGAAGGAGACGGAGCCCAGAAACGCCGACTCGCACCTCACCTTCATCGGCTCGGGGATGCGCAACTGCGTCACCTACCGCAACCAGCCGCTGGCGCCCGTCTACTTCATCGACCTCGACGGAACCAACGGCACCGCGTGCCGCGAGCGCAGGACCACGATCGTGGCCTACGACCAGGAGCGCGTCGTCGCGCGCGAGTCGTTCGTGGTCCCGGTCTCGCACCACCCGATCGACTCGGTGAACCTGGGCGACCCGCGGATCGGGCTCGTCGACCGGATCAACGAGCTGCTCGCCGTCTCCGGCCTGGACAAGGGCCGGGTCGACATCGCGCTCCGGCCGGCCGAGCGCAACGTCGGCCTCACGGTGAACGAGTACGAGACGATGCTGATGCGCCACGACCTCGTCGAGGTGCTCAAGGACCCGCTCAAGTTCGCGGCCCAGCGCGGGCGCCACATGATCGACGACCCGCTGGCGATCCCGACCAAGACCCTGAACTACGCCAAGTACGACTTCCCGCGGCTGCTCAACTCGCTGATGGAAGCGCTGCGCTGGGACCGCTCGGTGCTCGAGCGCACGATGGCCAAGCTGATGTCGGTCCCCGCGCGGCGGCTGCTGCGCTCGCGGCGCGTCACGTTCCTCGCGTCGCACGACGCCGCGACCGGGCGCCCGCTGCTGGTGCGCGGCACCTACCAGAGCCCGATCCTGGTGCAGTGGCAGCCGGCCGACGCGCAGTCGCGCACCGTCGAGATCACGATCGTCGGCCTGAGCTGATCGCCGGGCAGAGGCGAGACGCGGTCGGGCCTCGAGCAATCCATGGCCAGCGACGACTTCATCGTGATCGGCTCCGGCCCGGCCGGCGAGAAAGGCGCGGCGCAGGCGGCCTACGACGGCCTCGGCAACCTGGCGCGTCAACGGGCCGATCGATGATCGGCGCGCGGCAGCCTTCCGGCAGGGCGCGCGACCGCGGACCGTGAGTTAGTATCCGCAGCAGCTTGCCCCTTGCGCCCGAGACCCGGCTCGGACCCTACACGGTCGTGTCGCCCCTCGGTGCGGGCGGCACGGGCGAGGTCTACCGCGCGACCGACTCGAAGCTCGGCCGCCGTATGAGATTCCACGACTCGGAGCCAGGCTTCTCGCCCAACGGCCTCGAGCTGGCTTCGAAGGCTGGAGGGGCGTCCCGACATGGTCTGCCGATTCGAGGCGCCTGCTGGTGACAGCGGAGGCGCCGGATGGCCGGCAACCGTTCGCGCGATGGTCTTCCGCCCTGGCGGGCCTTGCCACGGTGCTGATTGCGGGCGCCGCGCCCGCGGCAGAGGTGCGCGTGATGGTCTCCGCCGGGTTCTATCAGGCCTATTCCGAACTGGGCCCGGCCTTCGAGCGGAGCACCGGTCACAGGCTCGTGACCACGCGAGGCCCTTCCCTCGGAGATTCCCCGGAAGCGATTCCCAACCGCCTCAAGCGAGGTGAGCCAGCCGATCTGGTGATCGCCGTTGGGACGTCGATCGACGATCTCGGCCGCCAGGGACTGGTGCGGCCCGGCAGCAAGATCGACCTCGCGCGCTCGCAGATCGGCATGGTCGTCCGCGCCGGCGCGGGGATCCCGGATATCGGCACTGCGGACGCATTCAGGCACGCACTGCTGAGCGCGAAGTCCATCGCGTACTCGGACAGCGCAAGCGGCATCTACCTGTCCACGACGCTCTTCGCGAAGCTGGGCGTGGCCGACCAGCTGGCGGGCAAGACTCAAGAGGTGAGAGGCCCGCCCTCCGGGGAGCCGGTGGCCGCCGTGGTGGCTCGCGGCGAAGCGGAGATTGGCTTTCAGCAGGTCAGTGAGCTGTTGCACGTGCCAGGGGTCAGCTTCGTCGGGGTGATTCCGGCCGCGCTGCAGCCGGACACCTTCTTCTCCGCCGCGCTCGGCCCTGCGGCCAGACAGACTGAAGCGGCCGAGGCGCTGCTTCGCTTTCTCGCATCCCCCGAGGCCGCGCCCGTCATCTCGAAGGCCGGGCTTCTGCCGCTTTCAGGCGCGGAGCGGCCGTGATCGGCAGGAGCCTGGCGCACTACCGGATCACCGCTGCGCTGGGCGCCGGCGGGATGGGCGAGGTGTACCGCGCCACCGACACGAAGCTCGGGCGCGACGTCGCGATCAAGGTGCTGCCTTCCGAGCTGGCGAGTGACCCAGAGCGGCTGGCGCGCTTCGAGCGCGAGGCGAAGCTGCTCGCCTCGCTCAACCACTCGAACATCGCCCACGTCTACGGCTTCGAGAGCGCGACGCTCGGCGACGGCTCGTCCGCGCACTTCCTGGCGATGGAGCTCGTCCTCGGCGAGGACCTGGCGGAGCGGCTGAAGCGCGGGGCGATTCCGCTCGACGACGCGATCGCGATCGCGAAACAGATCGCCGAAGCACTCGAGGAAGCCCACGAGAAGGGCATCGTTCACCGCGACCTCAAGCCCGCGA
>CAZMRX010000116.1:0-2214 GCA_964568755.1 uncultured Acidobacteriota bacterium
CAGCCTAACGCCCGAAGAACTCCCCCACCGCCTGCCACAGGCCGGCCGAGCTGATCCCGCCGGCCGAGAAGATCACGACACCCTGGACGTCCTGCGAGCGCACGCGCTCGAGCGTGCGGGAGAGTCGCTCGGGCGGGTAGTAGCCCGGCGGGGCGTTCGCCAGGAAGGCGTCGAGCTTCGTCGCCAGCTCCTCGGCGCCTTCCGGCTCCTGCAGGTAGGCGGCGATCGCGGCCGCGAGCTCCGGAGCCGGAATCGCGAGCCGCTCCGCGACCGAGTCGAACGCCACGCGGATCTCGGCGAGCGTGCCGCCGCCGCGGAGCAGGCTGCGGATCCGCACCAGCGGCTCGCGCTCGGCGTCGTAGAGCTGGTAGGCCGCAAGCCCGATCCACAGCCGCCGGAAGTCGCGCGCCCACAGCTTCTGCTGTTGGATGTTCTCGGCCAGCAGGTCGAGGTGCGTCTCGAAGTCGCCGGCGTAGTGGCTGCGGTAGTCCATCGGCATCAGCGTGTCGACGAAGGGCGCGAAGCGCCGCCAGTCCTGGCCGATGAAGCGCCCGCTCTGAACCGGGTTGCGGAACACGGCGGCCGAGAACTCCACGCGCGGCTTGCGCTTCGCCACCGCCTCCTTCACCTCGCGCGTGAACAGCGCCACGTGGTGTGCGCGGTACTCGTAGAAGAAGTAGTCGAGGTCGCGGTTGCCCCCGGGGAAGAAGCTGCCCTCGAGCAGCAGGCGGCTCTTCATCTCGCGGCCGTAGTCCTTCCAGTTCGGCGGCAAGACCCTGGGGCTCTTCTCCCAATGGGCCTCGAGGTGCGGCCGGTCCATCGGGGCGAGCAGCGCGTGGTCGGGGTGCGCCGGCGAGTAGTAGGACGCGTAGCGCGGGATCGCGTCCAGGCAGTAGTCGCAGAAGCAGTAGCTGTCGGGGGCGAGATCGCCCGGGTAGCGCACGTAGTCGTGGTGGATCGCGTCCACGTCGTAGCGCGCCGCGAACTCCTCGATCACGGGGATCAGCCACTGGTCGGTGTAGCCGGGCCTTCGTGCCGGGCACATCCAGGCGAGGCGGTAGGGGCGCCCGCGCAGCACTTCGTCGGTCGTGGGTTTGCCCTGCGGGTTCCGCGCGAGCCACTCGGGGTGCTGCTGCGCCACGAAAGACGCGGCGCCCTCCGCGAAGTCGAAGAACCAGGCGTGCACTTCGATCTTCCGCTCGTGGCACTCGCGGATCAGCACGGCCGGGAAGTCGAACTCCTGGTAGCCGGCCGCCACGGCCGGGGCGAAACGCTGGCTCGGCCAGAAGAGGCCGGCCGAGTTCTTCACCTCCATCACCAGGGTGTTGACGTGCGCGCGCGCCAGCTGGTCGACGAAAGCCGTGACCGACGCCTCCGTGGTCCCGGCGTCGCGCGGGCTCGCCCACACCGCGCGGCCCTGGAGCGACGGCTCGGCCGATGCGGCGCCGAGAGCGCTCGCGCCGGCGAGAGCCAGCGCGACTGCGTTCCGCCTCAACCCTGCGTCCCGAAGCATTCGAGCCTCCAGCCTGTTCCTGCCGCCGGCAGGAAGAAATAGACCGATGTCGGGGGCGAAGGCGGAAGCCTCGACACGAACGCCCGCGCCGCGTCCAGCCCCTGCACGAAGAGCACGTTGTCGAGCGCGTCGCCGTCGGTCGCCCGGGCGCTCAGCACGGCGACGCTCAGCACTCCCTGGACCGGCCGGCCCGTCCTCGGGTCCATGATGTGCGGGTAGGTCACGCCGTCCTTCTGGAAGGAGCGCGCGTACGCGCCCGCGACGCTGAGCGCCCGGTCGCGCAGCGCCACCGTCTCGGCCTTCCGGCCGGGCGTCGTCGGGTCCTGCACGGCGACTTCCCACGCCTCCGCACCCGGAGGCGCGCCGAGGCCGTACAGGCTGCTGCCGCCGAGGTTGACGAGCGCCGAGCGGACGCCTCGCCGCCTGAGCAGCTCGACCACGCGGTCCACGGCGTAGCCCTTGCCGATTCCGCCCAGGTCCAGCTCGACGCCGCTGCGGTCGAAGCGGACCGTCCCCCGCCCGACATCGAGGACGACGTGCCGGTAACCCACGACGGCGAGCGCCGCCTGGATCTCCCGCTCGGCCGGCAGACGTCCTTCGCCGCGGAAGAACCCCCAGGCCTTCAGCAGCGGCCCCACCGTCACGTCGAAGGCGCCGTCCGAGTCGCGGCTCCAGCGCAGGCACTCGGCCAGGACGAGCGC
>CAZMRX010000116.1:2314-13725 GCA_964568755.1 uncultured Acidobacteriota bacterium
GGCCCGAACGGCCGGTCGATGCGGAAGACGTTGAAGCGCCAGCGGTCGCCCCGCTTCGGCGGCAGCGCCGTGCCCGGCGGCGCTTTCGCGGCGAGCGCGCTCCACGGCAGGAAGCCGAGCGCCGTCCAGCCGCTGGTGCGACCGGAGGCGTCCCGCCTTGCGTGGACGCGGCTTCGGAACCCGACCGCGTTCCAGTCCCTGTCGAAGCGGTTCTCCGCGCGGTCGATCCACAGGTCCACGACGGCGCCGGAGGGGTTCCACTCGAACTCGGCATAAGACCGGCCGGTCGCGCCAACGTCGAGAAACAGCTCGACCACCTCCTCGGTCCAGAGCCGCTCGTCGAACTTCGTGAGCGTGTGCCAGGGCGAGGCGTCCGTCACGTCGTAGCGGACGGCGAGCCCGGCCTGCATCCAGAGCGCGCGAAAGACGGTGGCGACGGACTCGGGCCCCCAGCGGATGCGCTCGGCGCCGGCCCAGGGCGCATCGCTTCCCTCGAGCAGCGCCTCGGGCGTCTCGCGCGTGCTCCGAGCGACGTAGCCAGGCGACCGCTCCGGTGGCGCCGCGGGCGCCGGGGCGGCGAAGAGGACCGCCCCCGAGGCGAGCGCCAGGGCGAGCGTCGGCCGGCTCATGCCGCGGATGCTACTTCAGCGCGCGGCGGACCGCAGCACGCGGCCGGGGCGCGTCTCGGTCACCCGGCCGTCGTCGACCACCAGCTCGCCGTTGACGGCGACGTACGGGATGCCGGCGGGCGGCGCCTGCGGGTCCTGCACCGTCGAGCGGTCGATCACCGTCTCCGGGTCGAACACCACCAGGTCCGCCTTCATGCCGGGAGCGACACGGCCGCGGTCCCGCAGGCCCAGCACCGAGGCCGGGAGCGACGTCATCCGGCGCACGCCCTCCCCGAGGCTCAGGAGCTTCGCCTCACGCACGTAGCGACCGAGGAAGCGCGGGAACGAGCCGGCGCCGCGGGGATGCTTGCCGCCGATGGCGCCATCGCTCGAAACCGCGACGCGCGGGTCGCGGTAGAAGTCACGGATGTCCTGCTCGCGCATCGAGACGCCGAGGATGCTCTCCACGTTGTCTCCCCACTCGGGCTTGCGGTTCTTCGCTTCGGTCTCCCGGACCAGCTCCATGTAGAGGGCGTAGGGGTCTTTCCCCAGCTCCTTCGCAATCTCGGCCAGCGAGCGGCCGGCGTAGGCCGGGTTGGGCGCGTAGCGCGCGATCAGGATGTTCTCCGGGCCGCCGTTGTCGTCGACGCCGCGCCTCACCTCCGCCGGGTCGTCGTAGCGTCGCGACAGCACGAGCACGCGCAGCGTGGAGTGCCAGAAGTCGTAGGGATAGCAGTCCCCGGTGATGCGCGGCCCGGAGGCGGCGTCCGCCTGCTTCACGAGTTCCCGGTACTCGGGCATGCGGCCCCAGGAGCTGCGCGATCCGAGCTTCATGTGGCTGAAGTGCCCGGGGATGCCCGCGCGCCGAGCGACCTCCAGGAGCTCGCGGTAGGACTCGATGACCCTCTGGCCTTCGTCGCGCACGTGGCTGGCGTAGAAGCCGCCGTGGCGGCGGACGACGCTCGCCACCTCGACGATCTCGTCGGTGGTGGCGAAGGAGTCGGGCTCGTACTCGAGACCGGAGGTCAGGCCGAAGCCGCCCGCGCGCAGCTCGGCCTCGAGCAGCGCCTTCATCGTTTCGACCTCGGCGGGCCGGGCCGGGCGCCTGTTGTCCTCGCCCATCGCCTGCTCGCGCAGCCAGCCGAAGCCCACCGTCGAGGCGAGATTGAGCGCGATGCCGCTGCGCTCCAGCTTCGAGAAGGCTTCGGCTAGCGGGCACTGGCAGCCGCCGTCCTGCCCGCCCAGCGCGGTGGTTATGCCCTGGAGCACCTGGCTCGAGGCATCCGGGTGTGCCAGCAGGCCGCTGTCGGCGTGGCTGTGCAGGTCGATGAAGCCGGGCGCGAGCACCAGTCCCTTCGCGTCGAGGACGCGGGTGCCGGCCGGGGGCGAGAAGCTCGCGGCGTCCTCGATCGCCAGGATGGTGTCGCGCGCCACGACGACGGTGCGGCCGGGGACGATCGGGCCGCCGCTGCCGTCGGCGAGGCGGGCGTTCGTGATCACGAGGGTCGGCTGCGGCGCGGCGGCGGCGAGTGGCAGGGCGAGGGCCGGGACAAGGGCGAGGGGGAGCGCGAGAAACGGAAACATCAAAGTCCTTGCTGGGCGGACGACCGGACCGCCGACGGAGTGTCGGGACAGGCTGGCGGGGGGCTGATCGCCCCCCGGGCCCCCTATAGCGTGGCGATGCAGTCGATCTCGACCAGGGAGTTGCCGGGGATGCCGCCCGCGGCGGCGATCGTGGTGCGGACCGGCGGCTCGGGGCCGAAGCGGCCGAGGAAGACCTCGTTCATCGCGGCGTAGTCCTTGAGGTCGTTCAGGTACACGTTCACCTTCACGACCTTCTCCATCGAGGAACCGACGGACTCGAGCCGCTTCTGGATCTCGTCGATCACGTGCTTGGTGTGCGCCTTGATGTCGCCCTCGAAGTGCGCGCCGATGCCGGCGATGAACACGAGGCCGCCCGCCGAGACGACGCCGCTGAAGAGCGGCGTCTTGTCCGGCCGCTTGCCGCCCGTCCAGTGCACCTTCTTGGTCGCCTTGGCGCCGTCGTCGGCGCGGCTCGCGGCCGCCACACCCGCAGCTGCAGTCACCGCGGCCGCGCCCGTCAGGAACGCCCTGCGCTTCGTGTTCGCCACGCTCACCTCCTGTAGGCGTCCCAGCGCGGGTCGCCGGTCGCCCGGTAGCCCTTGGGCAGGGTCTGCCAATCGGGCCGCGCCAGGCCGTTCAGGTCGTAGACCACCTTGCCGTCGCGCAGCGTCATCTCGCACACCAGCTTCTTGTCGGCGTCGAGCCTCCCGCCGAAGGAATCGACGAAGCCGAAGCGGCCCGGCTGGAGGCTGAGCAGCGTCAGGTCCGCCGGCGCTCCCTCCGAGAGGTGCCCGAGCCCGGCTTGCTTCACCGCGCGGGCCGCGTTCCAGGTGGCGCGCGCGACCACGTCCTCGAGCGAGAGGCCGAGCGCCAGGAACTTGCTCATCACGTTGAGCAGGTCCTTCATGCCGGTGTTCATGCTGCCGATGTGCAGGTCGCTGGAGATCGTGTCGGGCAGGAAGTCCTCCCGGATCGCGGGCACCGCGACGCCCCACGAGAAGCTGCCGCCGCCGTGGCCGACGTCGAACAGCACGCCGCGGCGGCGGCCTTCCCACATCCCGGCGTTGACGCGCCCGGCGTCGGTCAGCTCGCCGCGCAGCCCGGAGTAGCAGTGGGTGTAGATGTCGCCCGGCCGCAGCTTCCGCGTGACGAGCTCGGCGAGCGGGCGCTCGGGCATGTTCGCGCCGAAGTCCACCATCACCGGCACGCTCGCCAGGCTTCCCGCCTCGACGGCGCGCTCGACGGGCAGCCAGTCGGGGCCCTCGTAGTGGGCCGTCTTGACGCCGACCACCAGGCCCTTGTGGCGCAGCGCCGCGAAGGCGGTCGCCTTGGCGTCCATGTCCGCGAGGTCCTGCTCGATCGTCCCCCCGCGCATGCCGCTGCCGACGATGTTGAGCATCGCGAGCACGCGCGTGCGCGCGCGGTCGATCACGCGCTCCTTGAAGTCCTCGAAGTTCCGCCAGCCGGCGCAGCCCGCGTCGACCACGGTCGTGACGCCGGAGCGCAGCGTGAAGCCGTCGGGATAGACGCTGTTGTCGCCCGCGTAGGAGCCTTTCTCGCCGGTGCCGGTGTAGACGTGCACGTGCAGGTCGATCAGCCCGGGAGTGACGTAGAGCCCCGTCGCGTCCACCACCTTGAAGGCCAGCGCGGGGTCGATGCGGGTGGCGATCGCCGCGATCTTGCCGCCGGCGATGGCGACGTCGCGCAAGGCGCTCGTCCCGCTCTTCGCATCGATCACGTGCCCGCCGCGCAGCAGCAGGTCGTACTTCGGCTCGGCGGCTCGCGCGACGGATGCGAGCGCGAGCAGCAGCAGCGAGCCGGCGAGCAGAGTCGAACCTGCACCCGTGCTCATGCTCGGCTCCCGCTCGAGGCGTGACGCGTCGCCACCCAGGTGGCCTTCAGGTACTCGCCCATGTCGAGCTCGCCTCCCATTCCGTCCCCCGAGACCTTGCCCGAAAAGGTGAACTTCAGGCGGTCGCCGCGCGACTCCGGGAAGTCGCTGCGGATCAGGAGGGCGTCGCCGTCGATCGTGCCCGAGGCGTCGCGGGATACGAAATCCCCGTCGTGGATCCCCTCGATCGCGTTGCCGCGCTGGCGGAGGTGGAGCGCGTGGGTGGCGCTCGAGGCAGCGTACTGGATGCGGACGTCCCAGCTGCCGGTCAGGTCGACCGCGGGCGGGGCGGGCTTCGTCACCGGAGCAAGCTGCGGGTCCTTCAGCAGCGCGCAGATGCGATCGGCCACGACCCGCTCGTCGCCCGGCGCCATCATGTAGGGGTCGATGGTGAGGCCCGTCTGGTTGGGGCCAATCCGGCCGCGCGCGCCCGACAGCGTGACGCGGGGCGACGTCTCGAACAGGTGCCGGACGGCTTGCTCCCCGCTCAGGCCAAAGCGCGCCTGCTCCCACCGGATGTGCAGCGAGGGCATACGGTTCGAGAGTCCGCACGGGTCCGGGCACTCGCCTGGCACGGTCGGCTGGGTCACGTACGCCGTCACGCCGTCAATCGCCGTGACGCGCTTGGAGATGTGCTCGAGCCAGGACTCCCACAGCCGCCACTCGGCGTCGTGGTCCCGGCGGAACCACATCTCCACGGCCATCAGCATGCCGATCGCCTCTTCCTTGCCGACCTTGAAGCCGCGCGCGAAGCCGTGGTGCGGGGCGCTGCCGACCCACGCTGCCTTCACGAGGTCCGCGCGGCCGAGCAGCAGACCCGCGGCCTGCGGGCCGCGCATGCACTTGCCGCCGCTGTAGGCGACAAGGTCGGCGCCCGCCTGCAGGTGGACGTTCGGCACCGTCAGGATCTCGGCGGCCGCGTCCACGAGCACCGGGACGCGGCGCTTCTTCGCAGCCTCGCAGACGGCGCTCGGCGGAAGCGGCCCATCACCGCCCCTGCCGCCCATCAGGTAGACGAGGGCGGTGCGCGGACCGAAGGCGGCCTCGAGCTCCTCGGGCGTCGCCACCTCGACCATGCGCACGCCGACGGCGCGAACGGAAGCGTCGTAGACCGTTCGCGAGTGACGGGGGACGATGCACTCGTCCCTGGGGAAGCCGCGCAGGTCGGGGACGCGGACGTGGAGGTCCGGATTGCCGCCGGTCACGCAGGCGGCGGTCGCCAGCGTGAGGGCGGCGGCGGCGCCGTCAGTGATGACACCCCACTCGGCGCCCGTGAGCTGCGCCAGCCGCGCGCCGATCGCCTCGGCGAGCTCGTCGAGCTGTACGTAGTGCCGGGAAGCGGCATCCATCGCCGCGCGCACCTCGGGGAGCATCGTCGAGCCGCCGATCACCGTGATCGTGCCCCTGGCGTTGATCAGGGGTCGCACGCCGATCGACTGGTAGATCTCGGGGCCGAGCTGCAGGCCGGCTCCCGGGGCGGCGGCCGCGGCGGCCAGGGGCGCGGCCGAGGCACTTCCCCCGCGAAGGAGCGCGGGCAGGAGCGACAGCAGCCCGCCCCGGCGCACCAGCTCGCGACGCGTGATCCCGGACCCGCTCATGGCGTGACCTCCTGCCGACGAACCGGCCAAAGCCTATCCCATCCCGGCATTGACCGGCCGCGACCGCGCCTATAGCCTAGCCGTGCGCCCTCCGAGAAGATCGAGCATGAGCGCTTGGCCGATGTCCGACCAGCTTGAGGGGGTCCACGCCCGTGGGTCCCGCGGCCGTGGCGTGGCCGCTGCCGGGGCGCTGCTGCTCCTTCTCGTCGCGGCCGCGCGCGCGAGCACCGCCCAGCCTCCGGCGGAAGACGTGTTCGACCTGGCGCACCCCTCGGTGCGCGGCTTCACCGACCGCGAGGGGCTGCCGCAGAACACGGTGCACGCCATCACGCGCGACGCGCTCGGCTACCTCTGGGTCGCCACGCAGGACGGCGCCGCGCGCTGGAACGGCCGCGAGTGGCTGACGATCGACATGCCGGACCGCGAGGTGTCGAACTACGTCCGCAGCCTCGCCGCGACGAAGGACTGCACCATGTGGTTCGGCCGCGAGGCGGGCGGCCTGGTCCGGCTGCGGCGCGACCCGCTGCACCCCGTGCCGCGGCGGGAGTCGTTCACGGTCTTCGGCGCGGAGCAGGGGTTGCCCGCCTCGCGCGTGAACGGCGTGCTCGAGGCGAGCGACGGCACGATCTGGGCGGCCACCTCCGGTGGCGGCGCCGCGCGCCTCGTGGGCGAGCGCTTCGAGACGCTCCGCGACGGCCTCGACGACCTGCGCCTGTGGGTGATCGCCGAGGTGGAGGACGACGGCGGGCAGAAGCGGCTGATGGCGGGCGGCGAGGGCGGGCTCTACGTCCTGGAGGGCCGGCGCTGGTCGAAAGTGGACCTCGGGCGGCAGACGCTCTCCGGCAGCGTGAACAGCCTGCTGCAGACGCGTGACGCCGCGGGGGTGCGCTCGCTCTGGGTGGGCACCTACGGCAGCGGCGTGCTGCGCGTGCGCGGCGGCCGCGTCGACGCCTTCGGTCCGGAAGAGGGCCTGCAGAGCCGGCTGGTGACGACGCTCGCGGCCGCGCGCCGCGGCGCCGGCGAAGCGGAGATCTGGGCGGGCACCCGGGACGCGGGCCTGTTCCGACTCGCCGGCGGACGCTTCAAGCCCGTGCCGCTCGGCCCGTCGATCTCCGAGGTCTACTGGCTGTTCGCCGCCGGCGAGGCGGACCCGGGCGCGCTCTGGGTGGGAACGCGCGCCGCGGGGCTGCTCCGGCTCGAGGCCGGGTCGTGGCTGGCGCTCGATCGCTCCTCGGGCCTGCCCGCCGACCAGGTGCTCGGCCTGCTCGAGACGAAGGACCGGGACGGACGGCCCGTGCACTGGGTCGGGACGGCCAACGGCCTGGCCGTGATCCGCGGCTCGCGGATCAGCGTCGAGGGCGCCGCCGAGGGCCTGCCGGGGCCGCAGGTGCTCGCGCTCGCGGAGCTGCGCGAGCAAGGACGACCCCCCGAGATCTGGGCCTCGATCGTCGGGCTGGGCCTGGTGCGCCGGGTCGGGCAGCGCTGGGAGCGCGTGGACGCGTGGCCCGCGTTCAACGCCGACCACGGCGCCTGGCTGCTGGCCTCGACGACACCCGAGGGCGCGGCGGTGCTGTGGGTAGGCACCGAGCGCAGCGGCCTCGCGCGCATGGAGGCGGGGCGCTGGAGCGTGATCCGGCAGCGGGACGGGCTGCCCTCGGACCACGTGGTCTCGCTGCTCGAGACCGAGACGCACGGGAAGCGTACGCTGTGGGTCGGCACGCGCGGCGGGGGCGTGGCCGCGATCGTGGACGGCCGCGTGGCGGGCGCCTGGAACCGCGGCTCGGGCCTGCCCAACGACGACGCGCTGGCCCTCGCCGAGCTGCGGCTCGCCGGGGGCCGCCGCGAGCTGTGGGTGGGCACGCGGGCGGGTGTCGCGCGCCGCGACCTGGACGCCGCGTCGCCGAGCTGGTCCCGGCTCGGCGTGGCGTTGACGCCGTCGGGACCCGCGGGCACGGTGCTGTCGATCGGCGAGGACCGCACCGGCCGCATCTACCTCGGGACGCAGCGGGGCGTCGTGCGGCTCACGCCGCTGGCGCGGCCGGAGCCGGGCGCCGAGGAGTTCGCGAGCGAGCGCTTCGGCGTGGTCGACGGCCTGCCGAGCGCCACCGCCAACTGGAAACAGCTGGTCGACTCGAGGGGCCGCGTCTGGATCGCCACCACCGGCGGCATCGCGCTGCTCGACCCCGCGCACGAGGCCGCCTTCGCCGCGCCGCGGGCCCCGCTGCTGATCGAGCGCGCCCAGGCCACGAGCACGGGGCTGCCGATCGAGCACGGCGCCACGCTGCCGTTCGGCGCGCGCGACGTGCTGTTCGAGTACGCGCTGCTCACCCCGCGCCGCGGCGACGCGGTGCGCTATCGCACCAAGCTCGAGGGCTACGACGAGGAGCTCTCGGCCTGGGTCTCGGGGACGCAGAAGGCCTACACCAACCTGCCCGCGCGCGACTACGTGTTCCGCGTGGAGGCCCGCGACGCGGCGGGGCTGCGCTCCGGGCCGGTCGAGCTCGAGTTCTCGGTCGAGGCGAGCCCGTGGCTGCGGCCCGAGGCCGTCGCGCTGCAGGCGCTGAGCTTCCTCGGGCTCACGACGCTGCTCGTGCGCGCGCGCGAGCGCGCGCTGCGGCGGCGGGCGCAGGAGCTGGAGGCGCTCGTCGCCGAGCGCACGCGCCAGCTGCAGGAGGCGAACGCGCAGCTCGAGCAGCTGAGCGTCACCGACCCGCTCACCGGCCTCGCCAACCGGCGCGCGCTCGAGGCGCACGCGGAGGGCGAGTGGCGGCGCATCGCCCGCGCCGGGGGCAGCCTCGCGTTCGTGATGGTCGACGTCGACCTGTTCAAGACCTACAACGACTCGCTCGGCCACATGCAGGGGGACGAGTGCCTGCGCCAGGTGGCCTCGGCGCTGCTGCGCCTGGCCCAGCGCCCGGGCGACCTGGTGGCGCGCTACGGGGGCGAGGAGTTCGCGTGCCTGTTCGTGGGCCTCGAGCGGGAGCAGACGCCGGCGCACGCCGAGCGGCTGCGTGCCACGATCGAAGAGCTGGCGCTGCCGCACCCGGCCTCGAGCGTGGCGCGGGTCGTGACGATCAGCCTCGGCGTCGCCTGGGCCCGCCCCGCGCCGAGCGGCGACTGGCGCGGCGTGCACGCCGCCGCCGACCCGGCGCTCAACCGTGCCAAGCAGGGCGGCCGCAACCGCGTCGAGCTCGCCCCTACTTCGTGATCCCCACCTGCCTGAGCATCCAGGCCACCTCGAAGGCGCGGTCCTTGAGCGCGTCGTAGCGGCCGCTCGCCCCGCCGTGGCCGGCGGGCTCGATCTTGGTCTTCAGCACGAGCGGATTGGCGTCGGTCTTGAGCGTGCGCAGCTTCGCGACGTACTTGGCGGGCTCCCAGTACATGACTTGGCTGTCGTTGTAGCTTGTCGTGACCAGCATCGCGGGATAGGCCTTCTTCGCTAGATTGTCGTAGGGGCTGTACGACAGGATGTACTCGAAGGCCTCCTGCTCGTTCGGGTTGCCCCACTCCAGGTACTCGCCGACCGTGAGCGGCAGGCTGGCGTCCATCATCGTGTTGACCACGTCCACGAACGGCACCGCGGCGTGGACGGCCCGGAACAGGTCGGGCCGCTCGTTGACGACCGCGCCCATCAGCAGCCCGCCCGCGCTGCCGCCCTCGATCAGCAGGCGATCCGGCGAGGTCCAGCGCTCGGCCACCAGGAACTGGGCGCAGTCCACGAAGTCGAAGAAGGTGTTCTTCTTCTTCATCAGCATGCCGTCGTCGTGCCAGGCCTCGCCCATCTCGTCGCCGCCGCGCACGTGGGCGATCGCGTAGGCGATCCCGCGATCGAGCAGGCTCAGCCGCTTGCTGTCGAAGCTCGCGGGCATCCCGAAGCCGTAGGAGCCGTAGCCGTAGAGCCACAACGGCGCCCGGCCGTCGCGGACGTGCCCCTTCGCGTAGACGATGCTGATCGGCACCTTGACGCCGTCGCGCGCGGTGGCCCAGAGCCGCTCGGAGACGTAGCGCCCCGGGTCGAAGCCGCCCAGCACCTCCTCGCGCTTCAGCAGCTGCGACGTGTCCTGCTCCATGTCGTAGTCGTACACGCTGCCGGGCGTCACCAGGCTCTGGTAGTTGTAGCGGAAGCGCTTCGAGTCGAACTCGGGCGTGCCCGCCGCGAACGCGGCGTACACCGGCTCCGGAAACGCGACTTCCTTCCAGGCGCCGGAGCCGAAGCTGCGGACGCGCAGGCGATTCAGCCCCGCCTGCTTCTCCTGGACCACCAGGTAGCCGCGAAACACCTCGAAGTCCTGCAGCAGCACGTCCGCGCGGTGGTCGACGAGCGGCTTCCAGGCTGCGGGCCGCGGGTCGTCGAGCGGCGCCTCCACCAGCCGGAAGTTCTTCGCGTCCTTGTTGGTGCGGATGAAGAGCGTGCCGTCGCGGTGCTCGACGTCGTACTTGTGGCCCTTCTCGCGCGGCAGCACGAGCCGGAAGGCACCCTCGGGCGTGGCCGTCGACAGCAGCCGGCGGTCCCAGGTGTCGGTGGAGCGGCTGCCCAGCACCAGGAACTTCTTGTCCTTGGTGCGGAACACGAAGATCGAGTAGAGCTCGTCCTTCTCCTCGTGCACCTTCACGGGCGCCTGTCCGGGCGAAAGGCGCCACAGCGTGTCGGAGCGCTTGGTCACCGGGTGCTCGGTCACGTAGAACACGGTGCGGTTGTCGGCCGCCCACGCCGCGCTCGTGACCCGCTCGGCGAGCGGGCCGCGCACGCTCCCGGTCTTCAGGTCCTTCACGAACAGCGCGTACTGCCGGAAGCCGGTCGTGTCGGTCGAGTAGAGCAGCTCGTCCTCGTCGTCGCTCACCTCGAACTCGCCTATCGAGAGGAACTTCAGGCCCCTGGCCAGCTCGTTCTGGTCGAGCAGCACCGCCTCGGCCGCGTCCTCGTGGAGCTCCCCGCCCTTGCCCGCGGGCTTGCGGCAGTGGATCGGGTACTGCAGGCCCTCGACCGTGCGGCGGTAGTAGTAGAAGCCGCCGATGCGCACGGGCACGCTGAGGTCGGTCTGCTTGATGCGGGCGAGCATCTCGGTGTAGAGCGCCTCGCTCATCGGCTTGACGTCGGCGCTCGTCGCGTCGAGGTAGGCGTTCTCCGCCTCGAGGTACTTCTCGACCTCGGGCGTGCCCTTCTCGCGCATCCAGTAGTAGGGGTCGACGAAGCTCCGGCCGTGGAAGACCTGGACGTGGTCCTTGCGCGGGGCCAGGGGGGGCGTGGGTACGGGGCTCGAGCCCATCAGCAGGACACCTCCGGTGCAGACCACGGCCGCGGTCGCGAGGTAGCTCTTCACGACGACCAGTCTCCGCAACAGCTATACACCATCGGCCGGCGCGGCGGGGAGCGAGGCGGCCGCCATCACGCGGTTGCGACCCGCCTGCTTGGCGGCGTAGAGCGCGCGATCGGCGGCGGCGAGCAGCGGCTCCGGCCCGCGCCCGTCCCCGGGCCAGACCGAGACGCCGAGGCTGGCGGAGAGCGGGATGCGCGCGCCCTCGAACACGAAGCGGTGCTTCTCGAGCGCCGCGCGCAGGCGCTCGGCCGCGCCGAACGAGCGCTCGGCGTCGAGCCCGGGCAGGATCACCACGAACTCCTCGCCGCCGTAGCGCGCCGCCTGGTCGCCCTTGCGCAGGTGCTGGTCGAGCAGGCGCGCGAGCGAGCGCAGCGCCGCGTCGCCCGCGGGGTGGCCGTAGGTGTCGTTGAGC
>CAZMRX010000117.1:0-13561 GCA_964568755.1 uncultured Acidobacteriota bacterium
GCTCCGGAATTGAGGCTCACGATGCCGTCGGCGAGCCAACACGAAGGCCCCGGCACCGACAGGTCGTAGACGTCTTCGACTCCGGCCGGCTCGATCGCGATCACACGATCCCAGAACAAGTCACTCTCGGCCTGAATCCGGAGTCCATCCGCGTCGAGCAGCTCGGCGTAGTCCGCAACGGTTGCCCGGGATGGCGCGAAGGCGTAGTGGGACGTGCCTCCATAGGACGTGCCGCGCATCGCCGCCATCCCACGCTGCGTCACGCCCCGCCGCGACATGGCCGTCCGCACCTCGGCGAAGACTTCTTGCGGCAGTGTGTCGACGTTCGTGTTCGGAGGGACGCCAGCCAAGGCGAGTTCGAGGGCGCGAGCTTGCACCACCCTGGGGCCAAAAGCTCCCACCTGGTCGAGGAAGCGCCTCTGCGCGTCGGCACCCGAAACAGAGACTACGTGGCAGGGACGCGCCTCACGCTGAGGCACGGTGCGGATGCGCGCCACGATGCCAAGCCGGAGCAGCAGCGCGGCAACGTCGCAGGCTAGCGGCAGGCTGCTCGTTGAGAAGTTCACGGCCGCGCTTCCGCGCGCCCCAGGCCTGCGTACCGAGATCGTCCCGTCGGTGGCCCAGAGGTGACGCAGCAGTACCGACAGCTGGGCGTTGGAGAGGCCGAACACATCGGGCGGGAGATGCTTCTCGTGGGAGCGCTGACCGAAGATGCCAAGCTCGCGAAGCCAGCGGTTGATTCCTGCGGGGTGCCAGCGGTTGCCGTTGCCGCTGAAGACGAGCTGGTGCCAGGCGCCCCGACCGGCGTGCCGATTCACGACGACACCGAACTCGTTGCGCGCGGCCTCGCTCACGAGCCGGCTGTTCTCCTCCGATGCCGTCGTGTAGCGCAGAGGCTGGTGCACCAGGTAGCTGCCGTCACCGACGAGGTGCCCAAGCAGCGCCAAGCGTGCTTCCGGCCAGCCTCCCGCGTTCACGGGCTCAGGAAGGCGACGAGCGATCGCAAGTCGGGCCCCGGGCGTTAGCTCCGCAACCCGAACCCAGCCCGTGGCGCCCAGGAGCCTGTGCTTCGCGGTGGTCCGGACGCGTCGGCCGCTCGCCAGGCGGACGTCGAAGACGGGCCGCAGGCCGACGCGCCAGATCTTGTCCGACGCTGCCGTGACGATCCGCCGATCGTCGGACACCGCCAGGACCTCGGGCGTGGTGCCCTCGAGGTCGCGAATCGGGACCCGACGCCCGTCGGCCAGAAGCACGAGCGTGTCGCCCGTCACGCACTCGCGAAGGTCCGAGAGCTGCGGACGGCGGTCGGTGCGGGCTTCCGGGGCGCGCGAGAGCTGCGAGAGCGCTACCACCGGGACGCCCAGCTCCTTGGCCAGGCCCTTCATCGAGCGGCTGATCGCCGACAGCTCCTGCTGGCGGTTCTCGCTGCGGCCCGCCGACGTCACGAGCTGCAGGTAGTCGACGATCACGAGCGCCAGGCCGTGCTCCGCCTTCAGGCGCCGGCACTTGGCGCGCATCTCGAGCGGCGAGATCGTGGCCGAGTCGTCGATGAAGATGCGCGCCTGGGTCAGGTCGCTGTACGCCTTGGCGAGCCGCGCCCAGTCCTTCTCGTTGAGCTTGCCGGTGCGCAGGCGGTGCGCGTCGATGCGCGCGTCGGCGCACAGCAGCCGCAGCGCCAGCTGCTCCTTGGACATCTCCAGCGAGAACAGGCCGACGGTCTCGCCCACGCGCATCGCGACGTGCTGCGCGATGTTGAGGCAGAACGAAGTCTTGCCCATCGCCGGCCGCGCCGCCACGATCACGAGCTCGCCCTTCTGCAGCCCGCTCGTCATCTCGTCGATGTCGACGAAGCCCGTCGCGAGCCCGGTCACGACGTCCTTCGACTGCGAGAGCTGGTCGATGGTTCGGAAGCTCTCCTTGACGATGTCCTTCATCGACGCGAAGCCGGCGCGGATGCGCTTCTCGGCGATCTCGAAGATCGAGCGCTCGGCCTGGTCGAGCAGCGAGGCCGGCTCGTCCTCGCCCTCGAAGCACGACTGCACGATGCGGTTGCCGGCGTGGATCAGCTTCCGGAGGACCGCCTTCTCCTTGATGATCCGGCTCCAGTGCTCGACGCTGGTGATGCGCGGCACGCCGTCGACGAGCGCGCCGAGGTAGGCGGCACCGCCCACCGCCTCGAGCGCGGACTCCCGCACCAGCTCGTCCTTGAGCGTGACGAGGTCGATCGGCTGGCTGCGCTCGGCGAGCGCCGCCATCGCGTCGAAGATGCGGCGATGCGAGTCGCGGTAGAAGTCCTCGCGGTTCAGCAGCTCGGCCGCGGAGTTGAACGCCTGGTTGTCGACCAGCACGGCGCCCAGCACGGTCCGCTCCGCCTCGAGGTTGTGCGGGAGGGTGCGCTCGGTGGGGGGGGCCTGGGTGCTCAAGGGCGGAAGATATCAGATGCGGATGCCGAAGCAGGACCGGAATCGCAGGGCACGGAAACCCCCGGAGTGAACACGACGGACTGCCGTCCGGAGAACGAACTAGCGACAACGGACAACGAGCAACGAGCGACGAGCAACGAGCAACGACAACGGCAGAACTCGCGCCGCTGCGCGGCGCGAGGGCGTAGCGGCGCGAGAGCTAGCCTTCCTTCGTCACCAACAGCTTGAGCGCGGCCTGCACCTCGGGGTGGAGGCGGATCTTGAGCTCGTGCTCGCCCAGGTGCTTGATCGGCTCGTCGAGGAGCACCTTGCGCTTGTCGATCTCGATGCCCTTCGACTTCAGGAACTCGGCCACGTCGCCCGAGGTCACCGAGCCGTAGAGCACCTCGTTCTCGCCCACCTTGCGCGGGGCGATGAAGCGCAGCGTCGCGATGCGCGCCGCGAGCTGCTCGAACTCGGCCTTCTCCTTGGCGAGACGCGCCTGGTGGGCCTTCTTCTCCTTGTCGATCATCGCCTTGTTGGCGGCGTTGACCTCCATGCCGAGGCCCCTCGGCAGCAGGTAGTTGCGCGCGAAGCCGTCCTTCACCTTCACGATGTCGCCGCGACGGCCCAGCTTTTCGACGTCGTCCCTCAGGATCAGTTCCATGATATTCCTCGAGATTGAATCACGCCGCCGGGCCGGACGGGGTCCGCTGCCCCGGCGGGGGCTCGGCAAAGCGGCGGAAATCGAACCAGTTGTCGAACAGCCCCAGCAGGGCGAGGATCTGCGGGGCCCACGGGTTGACGAGCACCAGCACCAGCGCCAGCGCACGCAGCAGCGGCGGGGCGGCGAGCCGACGCGCGTAGAAGCCCACCACGGCCAGGCCCTGCAGCGCGAAGAAGAACGCCACCACCAGCAGCACGTTGTAGGCCGCGGGCCGCGCCAGCGGCAGCGCCACCGCGGCCCCGGACAGCACGAACGCCAGCACCAGCGGCAGCGGGAAGCGCACCCTCTCGAACTCGCCGTCCTCCAGCCAGCCCGGGTCGCGCCGCAGCAGGTAGAGCCGCAGCAGCGCCGCGTTCACGGCCACGAGCACGGCCGCAGCGATGACCCAGAGCGCGGGATAGACGACGCCCAACGCCCCGGTCATCACCTCTACCTGGGCCTTCCACTCGGCCAGCCGCTCGGGAGGCATGCCGCCCTTGGCGAGCTCCCCGAGCACCGGCTCGGAGCGCAGGTGCTCGATCGGCGCGAGCATGCGCTCGGCCATCGCCGCGGGCGCGAGCAGCAGGCCGCCCGCCACGAAGCTGACGAGGGCAGCGAAAGCCCAGCCGCAGCCACGCAGCAGGCCGCGGCCGCGCGCGAGGGCCTCGCCCTGCAGCAGCCCCGGCAGGGCCAGCACCGCCAGGAACGCGAGCGCCGCCACGGGCGCGCTCGCGGCCGCGACGAGCGCGGCGGCGAGGACGGCAGCGAGCCACGCGCTGGTGGCGCCCGCGTGCAGCCTCTGGATCGCGAGCGGCAGCGGCGAGACGAGCGAGAGCGGTGCGAGCGGTGGCACGAACCCGCCGGCGCCGAACATCAGCGCCGACAGGAAGCCCGCCACCAGCAGGCCGCCCAGCCGCGGCTCGGAGCTGGCGCCGGTCCCCGCCGACACCGGTCCCTGTCCCGTCATCACCGCGCCCACCCGCCTCGCCCGGGCGTCACTCCGCCGCGTAGGGCAGGAGTGCGATGTGGCGAGCGCGGTTGATCGCCTCGGTCAGCTTGCGCTGGTGCTCGGCGCAGGTGCCGAACATCCGCCGCGGCAGGATCTTCCCTCGCTCCGGAACGAACTGCGAGATCAGCTTGACGTCCTTGTAGTCGACGTAGTCGATCTTGTCCGCACAGAACTTGCAGACCTTGCGCCGGCGGAAGAAGAAGCGCTTGCCGCCGTCCTTGCCCCCGTCCTTGCCGCCGTCCCGGCCGCCGCCCGCGCCGCGCCCGCCGCCGCCGCCGCCCGGACGCGGACGCCCGATGCCCCTGAAGTCGCCGTTCGCCTGCGAGCTCACTGCTGCACCTCCACGTCACGCGGAGCCTGCGCTCCGGGCCTGGTCTTGCGCTTCTCGTCGGCGAGCGTGCGCTTCGCCTTGCGCCGCTCCGCCTTGCGCAGCTCCTCGTCCACCCGCACCGTCAGGTAGCGGAAGATGCCGTCGGTCACCTTGAGCCGGCGCTCGACCTCCTTGACCAGCGAGCCCGGGCCGGTGGTGACGATCAGCGTGTAGTAGCCCTCGCGGTGGCGGCCGACGGTGTACGCGAGGCGCTTCTTGCCCCACATCTCCCGCTTCTGGACGACGCCGCCCTCTTTCTCGACGAAGCCCTGCACCTGCGCGGCGAGGGCCTCCACCTCCGGCTCCCCGAGGTTGGGGTCGGTGATGAACAGGATCTCGTAGACTCGTTCGCTCAACTGGTCCTCCTCCTGGACCGCCAGCACCGCCCGCGGGCGACGCCGGCGAGCCCCTTTCGGAGCCCTGAAGGGCCCTACCGGGAGCAAGGGATCCGCGACGGGACGACCATCGCCCAGCCGCAGGAAGCCGAAAGTATACCCTAGACGCGGCGGCCGTTGAAGCGGTTCATCGCGACTGCGACGCCATCCTGGAGCAGGCACGAGGCGGCGTCGGCGGCGACGACGACCGCCTCGCGCAGCCGCGGCAGCTCCTCTTCGAGAAACTCCGCCAGGACGAAGTCGGCGAGGTCCATCGCCGGAGGGTCCTCGAGCCCGACGCCGACCCGGACGCGCGCGTACTCCTCCGTGCCGAGCGCCGCCACCAGCGAGCGCAGGCCGTTGTGGCCCCCGTCGCTGCCGTGTGGCCGCACGCGGATCCGTCCGAGCGGCAGCGCGACGTCGTCCACCACCACCACCAGGTCCGCGGGCGTGGCCTGGGCTTCGGCGAGCAGGCGGGCGACCGGCTCGCCGCTCGAGTTCATGAAGCTCTGCGGCTTGACGAGCAGCGCCGGCTCGCCGCCGAGCGAGGCCTCGGCGACCCACGCGTCCGGGTAGAGACGGCCCGCCGCCCGCGAGCGGGCGGCGAGCTCGTCGATCACCAGGAAGCCGGCGTTGTGGCGAGTGCGCTCGTAGCGAGGTCCCGGGTTGCCGAGACCCACCACCAGGCGCGTTACTTCTTCTCCTTCTTCTCGCCCTTCTCCGGCTTGTCCGGCTTCGCCTCCGCGGCCTCGCCTTCGACCTTGTCGGTCTTGCCCTTCTTGATGACCTCGGGCTCCGCCGCACCGGCCTCGGCCGTGGCGCCCTCGGCCGCGGCCGTCTCCGCGGCCACCTCGGCGCGCGGCAGCACCACGTGCACCACCACCAGCTCCGGCTCCATCAGCACCTTCACCTTGTCGGACAGCTTCAGGTCCGACACGCGCAGGTGCTTGCCGAGCTCGAGGTGGGAGATGTCCACCACGATCTTCTCGGGGATGTCGGCCGGCAGGCACTCGACCTCGAGCTCGCGCGTGACGAAGTCGACGATGCCGCCCTGGAGCTTGACCCCCACCGGCGTGCCCTCGAGCTCGATGTGCACCTTGACCTCGAGCCGCTTGTCGAGCGCGACCTCGTAGAAGTCGGCGTGCAGCAGCTTGCCGCGCAGCGGCTCGCGCTGGAACTCCTTCAGGATCACCTTGCGGCGCGTCCCGCCGATCTCGAGATCGAAGAGCGTGTTCTCGCCGGCGGCGCTCTTGAGGATCGTGCCGATCTCGCCGGGCGAGACCTGCACCGCCACCGCCTGCTTGCCCGTGGCGTACAGCACGCCCGGGATCAGGCCGCGGCTGCGCAGCTTCCGGTTCGCATTCTTTCCCGTATCACTCCGGCTCTCGGCCGGCACGACGTATTCAGGCATTCTCGCACTCCCACGGACACGAACAGTTTATAGACAAAGGCGCTTCACACGAAAAGGCTGGTCACCGAGGTTTCCTCGTGGATGTTCTTGATCGCGCGGCCGAGCAGGTCGCCGATCGTGAGCACCACGATCCGCCCGCTCGCGAGCTTCTCGGCCGAGAGCGGGATCGAATCGGTGACGATGAGCTTGGAAAGCGGGCTCTTCAGGATCCGCTCGATCGCGTGGCCGGACAGCACCGCGTGCGAGCAGGAGGCGAGCACCTCGCGCGCCCCCGCCGCCTTGATCGCCTCCGCCACCTTGGTGAGCGTGCCGGCGGTGTCGACGATGTCGTCCACGATCAGCGCGGTGCGGCCCTCCACGTCGCCGATCACGTGGTGGACCTCCGCCACGTTCGGCTGGTCGCGGCGCTTGTCGACGATCGCGAGGCTCGCGTCGAGGCGCTTGGCGTAGGCGCGCGCGCGCTCGACGCCGCCCGCGTCGGGCGAGACCACGACCAGCTCGGGCAGGTTCAGCTGCAGCACGTGCTCGATGATCACGGCCGCCGCGAACAGGTGGTCGACCGGGATGTCGAAGAAGCCCTGGATCTGCGCGGCGTGCAGGTCCATCGTGAGCACC
This sequence comes from uncultured Acidobacteriota bacterium, assembly GCA_964568755.1. Taxonomy (GTDB): domain Bacteria; phylum Acidobacteriota; class Vicinamibacteria; order Fen-336; family Fen-336; genus DATBSL01. The sequence goes on from CAZMRX010000117.1 coordinate 6,888, forward strand.
CGGTCGGTGCCGGCGGTCTGCAGCAGGTCGGCCACCAGCTTGGCCGAGATCGGCACCCGCGGCTTGTCCTTGCGGTCCTGGCGCCCGTAGCCGTAGTACGGCAGCACGGCGGTGAGGCGCGAGGCGCTCGAGCGCTTGAAGGCGTCGAGCATCAGCAGCATCTCCATCAGGTTCTCGTTCACCGGCGAGCAGGTCGGCTGCACCACGAACACGTCGGCTCCGCGGACGTTGTCGTGGCTCTGGAACCAGACCTCGCCGTCGCTGAAGCGCGCGAGGTGAGCGCGCCCGAGCGGGACCCCGAGGTGGCGGGCAATCGCCTCGCCGAGCGCGGGGTGCGCGCTGCCCGTGAAGATCTTCAGGTCTCGACGCATGAACGCGCGCTCGTGCCGCCGCTTTGGGGTGGCTGGGGCGGAAGGATTCGAACCTTCGGTCCGGGGTCCAAAGCCCCGCGCCTTACCACTTGGCCACGCCCCAACGCGGGGGGGTCGCTACCCCTCCGAGCCCTCCTTTGCGGCGGCCTCAGGCGCGGAGGCTTGAGCGGGCAGGGGCGCCCCCGAGGCGGCGACCTGCTGCTTGTACACCCCCAGGATCTTCTCCTCGAGGTACTGGCGCATCTGGTTGTTGAGCGGGTGAGCGATGTCCTTGAACGTGCCGTCCTTGCGCTTCTTGCTCGGCATCGAGACGAAGAGCCCCTTCGGGCCGTGAATCACCTTCAGGTCCGTCACGACGAAGCAGTGGTCGAACACGATCGACACGAACGCCTTGAGCTTCTCGTCGTCCACCGGGATGACCTTGACGTCGGTGATCTCCATGTTGACCGCTCCTCTCGACCCTCAACGGTTCCGCGCACGTCCCCACGCGCCGCGGTACTGCTCGAGAGTCAGCGTCCGGCCGACGAGGGCTCGGATGCCCTCGGCAGCAAGCGCCTCGCGCGCCCGTTTGGCGGGTCGCGCGTTCTCGAACAGCCCGAAGTAGCTCGAGCCGCTCCCGGAGAGGGCGGCGAGACACGCGCCCTCCCTCAGGAGGACGGCCCGAATGCGTCCCGCCTGCTCGCGCAGCGCGGGGGCCTCCTCGAGCGCCGCCTCCTCGAGGTCGTTCAGCAGGAACCGGTAGCCGCCGGATCCCTCCAACTCCCTCGATATAAAGTAGAAGATGCTATTACTCTTCTCCCGGGGTGTCAATCTCGTATCCAGACGAGCGAATACCCGGGCGGTCGAGACGTGAATTCCCGGATCCACAACGACCACGTGGGCCCGAAGCTGGCGCCGCAGGGGGTACACCTCGTCCCCCCGGCCGAGCCCCAGTGCGGTCCCCCCCAGCAGGAAAAAGGGCACGTCGGCCCCCAGGCGGCGCGCCAGGCGGTGCAGCCCGTCCGGCCCGAGGCCGAGCCGCCACATCCGGTCGAGGCCCAGGAGGACCGCGGCGGCATTGCTCGACCCCCCCCCGAGCCCCCCGCCCACCGGGATGCGCTTCCGGATCTCGATCTCGACCCCCTGCTTGACCCCCGCGTGGGCGCGCAACAGCTCGGCGGCGCGCGCCGCGAGGTTGGTCGCGTCCCTGGGCACGAGGGGGTGGTCGCACAGGATCTTCACGCCTCGGGCCCGCGGGCGCAGGGCGATGTCGTCCGCCAGGTCGATCGTCTGGAACAGCGTCCGGAGCTCGTGGTAGCCGTCCTCGCGCTGGGCCAGCACCTCGAGGCCGAGGTTGATCTTGGCGAAGGACCGCAGCCGCAAGGGTCAGCGCCCCCCCAGCAGCCGACGCGCTTCGTTCGCGTCGATCTCGCGGCAGCTCTCGCAGGGGGGAGGGTCGAAGGCGGCGGTCGGAAGCTCGACGCCGGCTTCGGCTGCGTCGACGCGGGCGTCGATCCGGGTGCCGTCGGCGAGCTCGGCGCGGACGCGCCGAGGCAGCGTCTCGCCCCAGTCGGCTTCGTAGCGACGGGCCGCGGTGGGTGCCATGCCCAGCAGCAGGTCCATCAGCTCGGGAGCGGAGAGCGCCACGCCCAGCAGCGCCTCGAAGTCGGCCGGGCCGGCCGCGCTCGTGAGGCGCGCGCGCTCCGCCGGGAGCACCGCCGTCAAGCGGCCCTCGCGCGCCACGGCAACCAGCCGCGCGCCGGAGGGCCCGGGAATCTCGATCCGCATCGCGTCGGGGCGGCGAAACGCGACGAGCGCCTGGGAGCGGCCGCGCAGGTCCTGGCCGCGCACGGACACGCGCAGGCTGCCCGACCAGGAGGACGCGGCCCGAGCCGCCTCGGCCATACCCGGCGCCGGCGGCCGCGCCGTCGCGCACGCGGCGACGACCAGCGCCAGGACCGCGAGCTCAGGGCGTGGGCGGCGCGACGCGCTGCTGCTGGGCCTGGAGAGCCCCCTGGGCCTCACGGATCTTCGCCTCCACGCGCGGGCGGTCGAGCTCGCCGTCGTCGTCCTCGCCCTTCATCGCCTTCTGCCAGTAGCCGAGCGCCTCGGCGATCCGGCCGCGCTTGGCGAGGATGTCGCCCAGGTGGTCCAAGATCACCGCGTTGTCGGCATCGCGCTCCAAGGCGCGCCTCACGGCCTGCTCGGCCGCCTCGAGGCGGTTCAGCCGGTAGAGCGCCCAGCCCAGGCTGTCCTGGTATGCCGCGCTCTGCGGCTCGATCTCGACCGCCTTCTCGATCAGCCGATAGGCCTCCTCGACGCGCACGTTGCGGTCGGCGTTCATGTAGCCCAGGTAGTTCAGCACTGGCGCGGACTCGGGCTCGATCGCGAGCGCCTCGCGGAACACCGTCTCGGCGGCGTCGTGCCGCTTCTGGCGCTCGAGCACCGCGCCGAGCTGGAACAGCACCGCCAGGCTCTTCGGGTCGGCGGCGAGCGCCTGGCGCAGCGCGCCCTCGGCCTCCTGGAAGTCGCCCGCGCGCCGGTAGAAGTCGGCCACCCGGCCGAGCACCTTGGGGTCGGAGGGCGACTTCGCACGCAGCCCCGCCACGATCGCCGTCGCGGCGGCCGTCTCGCCCTTCTCGCGCAGCAGGGTGGCTTCGAGGGAGGCGAGGTCCAGGTCGTCCGGGAAGCGCGCGCGCGCGGAGCGCGTGGCGGCGAGCGCCGCGTCCTTCTCGCGGGCGAGCGACAGCGCCTCGGCGTGGAAGGTCAGCAGGTTGGCGTCCGGTGGGTCCGCGGCCTCGACCGCGCGGGCGAACTCACGCGCGGCGTCCTTGTAGCGGCCGAGCTGCTGGTAGGCGAAGCCGAGGTGCACGTAGAACACGCGCCGGTTGGCCAGGTCCTCGCCCTTCGCGGGGCGGGCGAGGATCTCCTCGAGCAGCGCCGCCGCCTTGGCGTGGTCGCGCCGCTGCTCGGCGATCGTGACCTTGAGGTAGGCGGCCTTGACGTCGCTGCGGTCGCCCGCGATCAGCACGTCCGCGGCGGCGTCGGCCTCGTCGTAGCGGCGCAGGTCGCGCAGGCAGCGAACCTTGAGGTCGAGCGCGAAGCGATTCTGCGCGTCGGCACGCAGCACGGCCTCGGCCTCGGCGAGCGCCGCCTCCGCCTGCGCCGCCTCCAGCAGGACCTCGCCGAGGCCGAGCCGGACCCGCACGTTGCCGGCGTCGACCTCGAGCGCCTTGCGGTAGTTCGCGACAGCCTCGTCGGTCTTGTCGGCGCGCGCGTAGATGTCGCCCAGGATCTGGTACGCGCGCGCCGAGTCGGGCGATAGCTCGAGCGCCGCGCGCATCGCCGCCGCCGCCTCGTCGGACTTTCCCGCGAGCAGCAGGTGGGTTCCGCGCTGCACGTGCGCCTCGAAGTTGCCGGGGTCGAGCGCGAGGTACATCTGCCACGCCTGGGCGGCCTGCTCGTGCTGCTGCAGCTGGCCGTAGATGCCCGCGAGGTTCAGCAGCGACTGCCCGTCGCTCGGGCGCAGCCGCACGACCTGCTCGTAGTGTGCGGCCGCGCGCCGCAGCGCGGCCTCGGCGTCGGGCCCGGCGGCCTGGATCTGCTCGAGCTGCGCGAGCACCAGGTGCGCGTCGGTGTCGTCGCTGTCGAGCGCTACCGCCGCCACGGCTTCCTGCAGGGCCTCGTCGAGACGGCCCATCTCGCGCAGCAGCCGCGCCGTCTCCACCCGGATCGACGAGGAGGCCGGATCGAGCTTCTGCGCGCGCCGGTAGGCGGCCAGCGCCTCGTCGACGTTGCCCGCCAGCCGCTCCTGCAGCCCGAGGCTGTACTGGTAGTAGGCCTCGGCACGCGCCGAGCCCGGTTGCGACGCACCCTGTGCCGGTGCGGCCTCGGGCGACACCACGAGGGCGAGCAGGACGACCTGGATCCACATGACGGGTAGTGCTACCCCCTTGAGGCGATTGTCACACGCGCTTTCGAAGCGAGTCAAAGACACCGCTCAACGCCCTGAACAGGTCGGAAGGCCAACGGACTCGATGGCTAGAACCTGGGGGGTGCGACGTCGCACCCTGCGACAAGTTACGGGCTCGAAGCGGAGCGGGATTCACTCCCGCGTAGCGGAGGGGGGGTCTGGGGGGTGCGACGCAGCACCCCCCAGAAAAGACTACGCCGCGTTCTCGCGTTGGGCCCGGAACTCGTCGAGGATCCAGGCCTTGACGCGCTTGGCGTCGGTGCCGTTGCCCTCGATCGAGCGCAGGAAATCGAAGAAACGGCGCTCGTTGCCCGTGCCGAAGGCACGGCTCGGGAAGGTGACGTAGACCTCGCCCTCGGGTGAGCGCCAGAGCGAGAAGCCGACCAGCTTCATGCCGGCGAGGGGGCCGGACTCGGCCTCGAACAGGACCTCCGCCTCGCACACGATCCGCTCCGGCGCGCTCTCCCGCACCACGAAATTGACTCGCATCGCAACCTCCTTGGGTTGGTTGAAGTGCCGGACGGGAGAGCGACCCGGCCCGAGGAGGCTACCCCCGGCGGGTGCCGGGGCAGGTCCGTTTCCGCGCACTATCTTCTTTTCCCGCGGCTACGCTAAACTCCGGCCATGCCGATCGACCCGGAGCTCCTCGAGATCCTCGCCTGCCCGGAGTGCAAGACGCCGGTCGAAGTCGTGAAGGACGGCGCTGGCCTCCGCTGCGCCAAGTGCCGCCGCGTCTACCCCGTCCAGGACGACATCCCCGTGATGCTCGTGGACGAGGCGAAGATCGAGGAGTAGCCCGCACACCGGGCTTCCTTGACCCTCGAGCGGGCCCGGCTCGGGCTGCTCGCCGCGCTCGCGGCGACGATCCCGGTCTCGATCTTCGCGAGCCAGATGCTGCTGGCGCTCTCGCTCGTCGTGCTGCTCGCCCGCCTCCTGCGTCGCGAGGCCACGCTGCCGCGCACGCCGCTCGACGGCCCGCTGCTCGCGCTCGTGGTCTGGACGCTGCTCGCCGCTTCCTTCGCGGCCGAGCCCGCGGTGGCGCACGAGGAGTCGAAGAAGCTGCTGCTGTTCGCGCTCTTCTATCTCGCCGTGGAGTGCCTCGGGCCCGCGGAGGACCGCGAGCGCGTGCTCGCCGCGGCGCTCCTGGGCGGCCTGGCCCTGGCCGCGTTCATGGTGCTCCAGCGACACACGCTCGGCTACGACGGACTGATGCGGCGCCCGCCGGGGTTCCTGGGCCACTACATGTCGGCCTCCGGAGTCACGATGGCGATCCTGCTGCTGGCCGTGGCGCGGCTCGCGACCGGGCCGCGCGCCCGCCCGCGGCCGGCGGACCTCTGGCTCGCCGCCGCCGTGCTGGTCGCGGTGGCTGCCGTGGCCCTGGCCACGGCGCGCGGGCACGGGGTGCTCGCGACGCGCCTGTTCGTGGCCGCGCTGGCCGCCGCCACGCTCGGCCTCGCCGTCTCCCGCTCGGCACGAACGCGGGCCGCCGAGGCGGCGGTGGCATTCGTCGTGGTCCCGCTCGCCGCCTGGGCTCTCGTCGTGTCCCAGACGCGCAGCGCCTGGATCGGAGCCGCGGCCGGCCTCGCGGCGCTCGCGGCGCTCGCGCTGCTGCGCGTGCCACGCCTGCTGTGGGCGGTTGTCGCCGCGGGCGCGGCGCTCCTGCTCGTGAGCCCCGGCGGAGTCCGCTCGCGGCTCACCGTTCTCGACGAGAGCAGCCGGGACCGCTACTACATGTGGCAGGCCGGCCTCGACATGGTGCTCGACCGCCCGGTGTTCGGGCAGGGGCCCGGCATGGTGGAAGTGGTCTACGCGCGCTTCCGCTGGCCCGAGGCGCCGAACCCGCGCCAGCCGCACCTGCACAACAACGTGATGCAGGTCGCGGCCGAGCGCGGGCTGCCCGGGCTCGTCTTCTTCCTGTGGTGGGTGGGGGTCGCGTTCCTCGCCGCGCTTCGCGAGGCCCAGCGTGCGGCGGCCTCGGGACGCAGCCCGGGCTGGGCGGCCGCGGGAGCGCTCGCCGGGCTCTCGGCGGTCTTCGTCGCGGGGCTGTTCGAATACAATCTCGGCGACTCCGAGGTGCTGATGCTGGTCCTGCTGCTGACGGCCGTGCCCTTCGCGAAAGACGCCGCGCGGGCCTGAGAAGCTCCTTGGCCCCGCTTTCCTCGGCCCGCGCTCGGGCGCTGCTGCGTGCGATGCGCGGGCGGCGCGTGCTCGTTCTCGGGGACGTGATGCTCGACGAGTTCGTCTGGGGCCGCGTCAGCCGCATCTCGCCGGAGGCGCCTGTGCCGGTGGTCGCGGTCGAGTCGAAGAGCGATCACATCGGCGGTGCGGGCAACGTGGCCGTCAACGTGCGC
>CAZMRX010000118.1:0-13371 GCA_964568755.1 uncultured Acidobacteriota bacterium
GGACCGCCGCCCCGCGCCGGGGAGCCGACGGCCGCCAGCAGGACGAAGCTCCCGGCCTGCGCGCGCAGCCACGCCTCGAACGCAGCGGCCGTCTCCGGGCTGGAGACAGGGCCGGCCATTCGCAGATCGAGGGCCTTCGGGTCGACGGGCAGCGTCAAGCCGTCTCCGAGCCCCGCCACTGGCACGCCGCGCGAGTGCAGCTGCGACGCGAGCGGGCCCAGGGCGAGCGCCGCGCGAGCGGCAGCAGGATCGGGATCGGGAGCAAACGCCGACTCGAAGCTCCGGCCCGCCGACTCGAGCCGCGCGAGCGCCGGCGTGCGCTTCGCGTCGAGCCCGCCCCCGAACCCGGCGGCCAGCACGAGCACGACTCCCCGGGCCGGCGGCGGCTCCCGGGCGGGCGACACCAGGACGCACGACGTCTCGACGACGAGCAGGAGCGGGGCGCCGAGCACGCGGGTCGCGATGCGGTTCACTCGCCCGCCATCATATTCGCCCTCGCCACTCGCGGTCGCGACGCGGTTATGCTCTGGGCTTCGTCCCGGGCAGCAGGCTCGCAGCGGCGCTCGCCACGGGACGCGGACAGGAGGAACAGGTGAAGAACAGCATGGCGCTCGCTCTCGCCGCGGGGCTCCTGGGCGGCGCTTCGCACGTGGCGGCGCAGGAGGTGCGCCAGGGCGCCGTGGTCGACGTCTACGCCGAGCGCTGCGCCTCCTGTCACGGCGCGGCACTCGAGGGTGGACAGGCCAAGAGCCTGCTCGACGACGAGTGGAGGTACGGAGGCGACGACGCGAGCATGGCGGCCTCGATTCGCGACGGGCGCCTCGACGCGGGCATGCCGCCCTTCGGCGCGCTGATGAGCGAGCGGGAGGTCCGCGCGCTCGTGATCTTCATCCGCGAGCGAGCCGACGAGGCGCGGCGCGCGAAGACGGTGTACGCCAAGCCCACCGGCGACACGATCGTGAAGAGCGAAGAGCACGCCTTCCGCGTCGAAACCGTGGCCGAAGGCCTCGACACGCCCTGGTCGCTCGCATTCCTGCCCGACGGCCGCATGCTCGTCACCGAGAAGGCGGGGCGGCTGCTCATCGTCGCACCGGGCAAGCCGCCCGCGCCCGTGCTCGGTGTGCCGGCGGTCTGGTCGAACGGCCAGGGCGGGCTGCTGGACGCGGCGGTTCACCCCGACTACGCCGCGAACGGCTGGATCTACCTCTCGTACTCGCACGGCGGTCCCGACGCCTCGGCGATGACGCGGGTGATGCGGGCGCGCCTCAAGAACGACACCCTCGTCGACCAGGAGACGATCTACGCACCGCCGGTCGAGCTGTATCGCACCGGGCCCAACCACTTCGGCTCGCGCTTCGCCTTCGACGGCAAGGGCCACCTGTTCTTCAGCATCGGCGAGCGCGAGCAGAAGCCCGACGCGCAGGACCTCGCGCGACCGAACGGCAAGGTGCACAGGATCCGGGACGACGGGCGCGTGCCGGAGGACAACCCGTTCGTGAAGACGGCGGGCGCGCTCGCGACGATCTGGAGCTACGGGCACCGCAACCCGCAGGGCCTCGCGCGCCACCCCGTCACGGGCGAGCTCTACGACGCCGAGCACGGCCCGCGCGGAGGCGACGAGCTCAACCTCGTCCTTCCCGGCCGGAACTACGGCTGGCCCGTCATCACCTACGGCATGAACTACGACGGCACCCCGATCACCGACCTGACGGCCAAGGAAGGCATGGAGCAGCCGGTACTTTACTGGACGCCGTCGATCGCGGTGTGCGCGATCGACTTCTACGTCGGGGACCGCTTCCCGGCGTGGAAGAACGACCTGCTGGTCTCTTCGCTGGCGGGGCAGGACCTGCGCCGGCTGCGGATCCAGGGCGGGCGCGTCACGAAGCAGGAAGTGCTGTTCAAGGGCATCGGCCGCATCCGCGACGTCGTGGTCGGGCCCGACGGCCTCGTCTACGTGGCATTCAACAACCCCGGCCGGGTCGCGCGCCTCGTCCCCGTGCCGTAGCCCCGCATCATGCGCCGGCGCTGCTGACCTGGTTCCTGCCCTGAGCCTTCGCCTGGTAGCAGGCGGCGTCGGCGCTCGCGAGCAGCGCGTCGGGATCCACCGGCCAGGCCGAGGTGCCCGCGACGCCGACGCTCACCGTCACCGCCACCTCGGGGTGCGCCTCGCTCGCGGCGAAGGCGCGCTCGGCGACCGCCGCGCGGATGCGCTCGGCCAGCACGGGGGCCTCGCCCGGCACCGTGTGCGGCAGCAGCACCACGAACTCCTCGCCGCCCCAGCGGAACAGCAGGTCCGTCTCGCGGATGATGCCGCGCAGCCGCGCGGCGAGCTGCTGCAGCACGCGGTCGCCGGTCTCGTGGCCGTAGCGGTCGTTGATCGCCTTGAAGTGGTCGATGTCGACGAAGACGGTCGCGACGCCCTGGCCGAGCCGGCGTGCGCGCTCCACCTCGCGCGGGAACAGCTCGTAGAAGGCCCGGCGGTTGAAGCAGCCGGTGAGGCTCTCGCGGCGCGACAGGCTGCGCTGCCGCTCGCCCATCCGGGCCAGCACGGTCGAGAACACGCCGGCCGCGACGGTGAGCGACGCCACCAGCACCCCCAGGTAGAGCTGCATCTCGCGCAGCCGCTCGACCAGCAGCTGCCCGCCGCGCGTGCGCGCGCTGGGGTCGAGCTCGAGCGACTCGTGCAGCATGAAGATGCCGATGAAGACGAGCACCGCGATCATGGTGAACGTGACGGCGGCGAGCATCGCCGCGCGCGTGTAGGTGACCTCGTAGCGGGGCGGCGTCGCGAACTGGCGGTCGATCCAGTTCCGCGCACGCGGCCCGAGCAGGTAGAGCACGGGGGCAACCACGAGCAGCGCCTGCAGGAAGTCGCCGATCACCCAGCCGCGCCAGACGCGCAGCCCGTCGGTGGTGTCGAGGCCGCGCGCGGTGTTCCACAGCAGGATCGCGAGCGACGCCGTGATCGGCGCGATCAGGCACACCAGGAAGTAGCGCCCGAAGTCGCGAAAGCGCCGCAGGTCCGGGCTGATGTTGAGCGTGACCATCGAGCCCCAGAAGATCAGCACCTCGAGCGCTCCCGCGAGCGCGAACAGCAGCGCCGTCCAGGGGCTGAGGCCGCTCACCAGCGCGCCCGCGAGGTTGGCGGCGTAGGCGGGCACCAGGCCCCAGGTGGGGCCGAGCCAGATCGCGGCCAGCAGGCTCAGCACGAACGGCGGGTAGATCGTGACCGGCAGCTCGAATGGGCCGACGCGCAGCGGCAGCCCGTTCCAGTCCTGGGTCACGTTGAGGATGCCGGTGGCGGTCGCGAGAGCGAGCACGGCCAGCATCGCGGCGGCGATCCGGCGCATCCCGCGGCTGCGCGGCACCTCGCCGAGCCTGGAGAGATGCCACCACGAGGGGCCCTGGTACTCGTCGTCGATCGAGGGCAGTCCCTGCGCCCGCTCTTCCCGCATCCACGCCTCGTGAGGAGCCCGTACGCTACGTGGCCCGAAGCACCCGCGTCAAGCGCCGGTCCTCGCGTGACGGCCGGCGATTGACAAGCGTGGCGGGGCTCCGTACCTTCGCCTCGCGATGAAAGGGAGCGAGACCGTAGACGCCGTCGTCAAGCTGCTGGCGCCTCACATCGGCGACACAATGGCCCGCTCGGCGACGGAGGCGCACTGCCAGAAGCTGGGCATCGCCGCCGCCGGCCCGATCGAGCCCGAGAAGCTCGAGAGCCTGCTCGGCAAGCTGAGCGGCGGACTCAACATCTTCCTCGGCCGTGAGAAGTCGGCCGCCGTGATCGGCGAGGTGCGCCAGGCGCTGCGCGCGCTGGAGGGAACACGATGAGCGCAACGGGTCGGCTGCCCTGGGTCGTGATCGGGCTCGCGGTCGCGCTCTACGTCGGCTGGGCGATCGTGCCCACGAGCGCGCTGTACACGGAGTGGCTGAACGGGCATCGACTGCTGGCGATCGCCGCCGCCTTCAAGCTCGTCTACCTGCTGGCCGGCAGCGCATGGGCCTTCGCCTGCCGCGATCGCCTCGAGCCGGGCAACCCGGCGCGTCCCGCGTGGTTCCTGCTCTCGCTCGGGCTGCTTTCGACCTTCGCCGGCCAGCTGTGCCTCGCGCCGTTCCAGATCGTCTTCGGCAGCACGCCGTTCCCGAGCCCCGGCGACATCTTCTACGTGCTCGCCTACCCGTTCCTGATCGCGGCGCTGCTGATCTTCCTGAACGCCTACCGTGAGGCCGGCCTGCCGATGGGCTCGCTCGCCGAGCGCGCGTTGCTGGTGGGGGGCGTGGGTGTGGTCGCCGTGGTGATCCTGCGGCCCGTCGCGGCGACTCCGGGCCCGCTGCTCGACCGGATCCTGACGATCGCCTATCCCGCCCTGGACCTGGTGCTGCTGGTTCCGCTGGTGCTGCTCCTGCGCATGGCGCTCCGGCTGCGGGGCAGCAACGTGGGCGAGGTCTGGCTGCTGCTGCTCACGGGCTTCGTGTTCATGTGCGCCGGCGACATCTGCTTCGCCTACTTCCAGTCGCTCGGCGAGGAGCACCTCGACCCCTTCGTCCACGCCACGTTCATCCTGGCGTACGCGCTCGTCGCCGGCGGGGCTCGCCGCCAGCTGCGCATCCTCGAGTCCTGAGGCGGCACGCGTGGCCGAGCCGCATCACGAGCCGGTCGCGGTCTTCGACGGCACCGGCCGCGCGGCCGGCGCCCTGCCGCGCGAGGAGGCCAAGCGCTCGGGCCTGGCGCTCGGGGCGGTGAACCTGCTGCTGGTGAACGCGCGCGGCGAGCTGCTGCTGCAGCTGCGGCCCGCCGACAAGGAGAACGGCGGCCGCTGGGACAAGTCCGTGGGCGGCCACGTCGACGCCGGCGAGAGCTTCGACCAGGCGCTCGTGCGCGAGGCCGGGGAGGAGCTGTTCTCGGACGGCGCGTCGCCGCGGATCCGCCTGGCGAGGGACGCCGTGGAGCTCGAGGCGCTCGTGCACGAGACGGACCTCGCGCGCGAGGTCGTGCTCCGCCGGGAGGCGCTGCAGCTCAACATGCGCGACGTGCGCCTCGTCCCGCAGGGCGGCGTGCGCAACGTCGTCTACCACGTGGCGAGCTACCTCGGACGGACGGACGTCCCGATCGAGGGCTTCAGCCCGCCCGCGGGCGAGATCGCGGGCCTGCGCTACGCGCCGCCCGCCGAGGTAGACGCGCTGCTCGCGGCGGGCGGCCTCGCGCCCAACATGGCCTTCCTGTGGCTGACCCACGCGCGCGCCTTGCTGGCGCTCGCGGGCAGGGCGTCGTGACCGCCTGGCCCGAGCTCGAGGCGGCGCTCCGGGCCCATCCCGCGCGTCAGCTGGCGGGCGGCGCCACGCGCGCCGCCGTGGCGCTGGTGTTTCGCGAGGCAGCGCCGGGTCCGGGCCTCGAGCTGCTCTTCATCCGCCGCGCGGAGCACGAGAAGGACCCGTGGTCGGGGCACGTCGGATTCCCCGGCGGACGGGCCGAGCGCGCCGACGCGTCTCCCGAGGCGACCGCCGTGCGCGAGACGCGCGAGGAAACCGGCCTCGACCTGGCGCGCGACGGCGAGCGGCTCGGCGCGCTCGACGACGTGCAGGCGATGGCGCGCGGACGGCCGGTCGACCTGGTGATCGCCCCGCGTGTCTTTCGGCTGCGGCGGCGGCTCGACGGCGCGCCGAGCCTCGAAGTGGAAAGCCTCCACTGGCTGTGCTTCGAGCGGCTGCGCGGCGACGAGGCGCGCTCGACGCTCGAGTACCAGCACGAGGGAGCGACACTCGAGCTGCCCTGCCTGCGCATCGACGGCCTGGTGATCTGGGGGCTGACGTTCCGGATGTTCCAGAGCCTGGTGGGCGCCCTGGAAGCGGCCGCGGCCCGTTGAGACGTCAGGGGAGGCGACCGTCGCAGAACGGCTTGAGGACTAGCGTCGTCCCGTCCTGCTCGACGACCGGATAGGGTCGGCTCGCGGCGCCCGAGGCACGCGGGCCCGGAGCCGTCGATGTCGTGGGCGGAACGAGCCCGGCGGCCACGAACTGGCTGCGGCTGGCTCCCGCGACGAGGCCCGCGGCATAGACCGATTCGGCCGACTTGACGGAGGCCGGCGAGAGGCTCGAGAGCCGGCCCGAAGGCGAGAAGACCCCGTCGGGCGTCACGCCCATCGTGAGCGGCGGCTGCATCCCTGCGGCAACGATCGCGTGGCACAGCCCGAGGCCGTGGCCCAGCTCGTGGGCGAGCGTCGCGGCCTCCGCCGACGGCGCGAACACGATCTCGACCGAGCGGAAGTAGGGCCCCGAGAACGACTGCAGGGCGCACCCCCGCACGCCGGGGTTGCGGCAGAAGGCATCGACTTCGGCCTGCGCGGCCATTCGTATCGAGACTTCGTCGACGCCCGGGCGGGGCGGTGGATGGTCCACGCGGACGATCGCGGCCTGCACCAGTCCGCGCGTGGCGGTCGCGAACTGCGGCACCGTCTGCTGCGCTCCGACGAGCAGGGCGTCCGTGACGTTGCTCGAAACGAGAACTGGGAGTCGCGTGCCTGGACGCCACCCGAGCATCACCCCGCCGGAGCAACCCACGTTGCCCGCGACCGCGAGCCGCCCCGACCCGAGGAGCAGCGCCTCGATCAGCTCCCTCGGGTCGACCGATCCCACGAGCACCTCGGCGGAGGGCGGCCCGGCGCCCGCCGCGCTCTGGCCGCTGACGCGCACGTAGAGGTTTCCGATCGGCGCGGGCGTCCAGCGGTACGACGCCTGCGCGCTCCGCGTGTCGATGACCGCGATGTTCGAGGTGCCCGAGGAGGACCCCACCTCGAGCCGGAACGAGGTCGCTCCCTGGCCTCCGCTCCACGAGAAGTCGACCGTGGTGCGGTTGGCGACCTCGGGAGTGATCGTGAAGCGCAGGTCGGTGACCGCCGTGGGTGGGCCTGGCGCCGTCGGCGTGCCGCCTCCCCCGCCGCCTCCGCACGCCGGCAGACAGGCCGCCAGGAGAAGGGCCAGGCGCAGTGCTGACAGTGGCCGGTGGATCATGGCGGAAGCCGGCGCTAGCGCATCCCCGCGGTCCAGTTGAGCACGACGGTCGTGGGCGGAATCGTCTCCTGGCGCAGCGGGGCCAGCACGAGGAAGCGCTGCCCGTCGGGCGTGGGGCGGTAATGGGCGCGAGCGTTGACGTTGGCGAAGCGGGCCGAGAACAGCGGCTGCGGCGCGTCGGCCTCGAACGCGGGTGCCGTCTTGATCTGCAGGGATCCGGCATCGATGTGCGGGGGGTTGAGCGAGGAGACCGTCTTCGCCTCGCGCTCGAAGCGCGCGCGCAGCTGCTCGTCGCGCGCGAGGTGCGGCGGAAGCAGCTTGATGGCCACTGTCCGGTCGAGCCGCGTGTCCTTGGCGCTGTAGACCTCGCCCATGCCCCCGGCGCCGACGGCGGCGAGGACCTCGTACGGACCGAGGCGCGTGGACGGGGCGAGCCTGGACGAGCCCGATTGACTCAAGCGTGACCTCCCTCGAGCGGCCGGCGCATTCTATCTGCCTTCAGGGGCGAGACCGGAGCATCAGCCCGGGGGCCGCCTGGCCCACGCACCGATGGGATGCAGGCTGCCGCAGTCGACGCAGATGGCCGCGTCGAAGGGCGCCGAGCAGAAGGGACAGCGGCCCACTGCCTCGAAGCTGTCGAAGGGCTGTCCGCACAGGTGGCAGCCCCAGTAGGGACCGATCGGGGGAGACGCCTCGCACGTCGGACAGCGAAACGCCTGGTGACGCGGCAGCTTCGCCAGCTCCGACAGGCGGCGCGCCTGCTGGAAGCCGCTCCAGCAGTTGAAGGCCACGAAAACGGCCAGGATGCCGAGCCAGATCGACCGAACGCTGACGGCCAGAGCCGCGAGCGCCAGCACGCCGAGGAAGCCGAGGGCCGTGGCCGCCAGCAGGCTGCGAGCCCTCCCCAGCGGGTACCACAACAGCGACCGCAGGATCTGGCCGCCGTCGAGCGGGTACACGGGCAGCAGGTTGAAGACCAGGATCATCAGGTTCATGAAGGACACGGCGCGCACGAGCTGGAACAGGTTGGGGTGGTCCTGCCACCAGCCCAGCTGCCCGCCCAGCAGGCCCACGCCCATGAAGACCGGCACGAGAACCACGTTCACGAGCGGACCCGCGGCCAGGCTCCACAGCGTGGCTCCCGGGCGCTGCGGGGGCCTCACGTAGGCCACTCCCCCGAGCGGCCACAGCACGATCCGCTCCGCGGTGCCGCCCACCTGGCGGCAGGCCAGCGAGTGACCGAACTCGTGCAGCGTCACGATCAGGAAGAGCGCGAGGTACTCGAGCACGTTCCACACCGGCGAGGAGTAGTCGGAGGCGCGCACCTGGATCTCGTAGACGGCGACCACGAACCAGGACCAGTGGAGGAACACGTCGATCCCGGCGAGCCGGAAGAGGCGGATGGCGCCCTGCTGCGTCGGCATCGTGAGGCTCTCTGGTATCACACGCACCGGCACGAAGCCAGGCGGCAGGCGCGCGGCGCTTGAACCCGAAGTCGCCGGGGTGCTAGCGTCCTTCGCTGTGGCCGACCTCGTGCGTCTCGTGCGCGAGCCCATCGACCTCGCGTCGCTCCAGGCAACGACAGCGGGGGACGGCGCGCTCTGCGTGTTCGTCGGAGTGGTGCGCAACCAGAACCGGGGCCGCGCGGTGCTGCGCCTCGAGTACGAGGCCTACGAGGTGATGGCGCTGCCGCTGCTGCGCGAGATCGCCGCCGAGACGCACCGGCGCTTCCCGGTGACCGAGCTGCGGCTCGTCCACCGGCTGGGCTCGCTCGCGATCGGCGAGGCGAGCGTCGCGGTGGCGGTCGCCTCGCCGCACCGCGCCGAGGCGTTCGCCGCCTGCCGCTTCGCGATCGACACGCTGAAGGCGCAGGTGCCGATCTGGAAGAAGGAGCTGTACGCCGACGGTTCGGCGTGGCTCGACGAGGCGGCGCCGCAGCAGGCCTGAGGGCCGGCCTCAGCGCCGGGCGCGGCCCTTGGCGCGGCGCGCCCGGCTCGGCTGGTCCCGCCGCGGCGTCGCCGCCAGGGGCAGCGTGCCCTGCACCAGGATCCGCTCGCACTCCGCGGGCGGCACCGGCGGGCTCCACAGGAAGCCCTGGACCTCGTCGCAGCCGAGCGAGCGCAGCAGCGCCACCTGCGCCTCGGTCTCGACGCCCTGCGCCACGACGCGCAGGCCGAGGCTGTGGGCCACGGCGATCACCGCGGTCACGACCGAGGCGTCGTCGGCGTCGGTGGTCGCCCCGCGCACGAAGGACAGGTCGATCTTCAGCGTGTCGACCGGGAGCTGGCGCAGGTGCGCGAGCGAGGTGAAGCCGGTCCCGAAGCCGTCGATCGCGAGGTGCACGCCCACCGAGCGCAGCGCGCGCAGCGTCTCGATCGTGCGCGCGAGGTCCTGCATCGCGTAGCCCTCGGGGATCTCGAGGTGCAGCGAGTCGGGCGCGAGCCCGCTCGCGGCGAGCGCCTTCTCCACGTGGACGACGAGGTCGTCCTGCTGCAGCTCGTGCGCCGAGAGGTTGACCATCAGCCGCAGCCCGCGCGAGCCGCGCCGCTGCCACTCGCGCGCCTGGCGGCACGCCGTCTCGAGCACCCACGGCCCGACCGACAGCATCACGCCCGTGAAATCGGCGAGCGCCATGAAGTCCTTCGGCGACATCACGCCGAGCTCCGGCCGCAGCCAGCGCAGCAGCGCCTCGACGCCCGCGACGCGCCCCGTCGCGAGCTGCAGGCACGGCTGGTAGTGCAGCGTCAGCTCCTGCCTGTCGAGCGCCTTGCGCAGGCTGTCCTCGAGCGAGCGCCGCTCGAGCGCCTTCTCGGCCATCGCCTGTGAGAACAGCTGGAAGTTGTCCCGGCCGCGCTCCTTGGCCCGGTACATCGCCGTGTCGGCGCTCTTCAGCAGCGCCTCGGCGTCCTCGCCGTCCTCGGGGTAGAGGCTGATCCCGCCGCTCGCCGTGACGCGCACATCGCGCCCGTCCAGGCGGAAGGGCGTGCGCAGCGACTCGACGAGCTTGCGCGAGATGGCGGCGAGGTCCTCGGCGTAGTGGATGCCGGGCAGCAGCAGCGTGAACTCGTCGCCCCCGATGCGGGCGACGGTGTCGCCCTCGCGGACGCTGTGCGCGAGCCGCTCCGCGACTCCCCGCAGCAGCTCGTCGCCCGCGGCGTGGCCGAAGCCGTCGTTGACCTGCTTGAAGCGGTCGAGGTCGACGAAGATCAGCGCGACGCGGTGGCGGTAGCGGTGCGCCTGCGCCAGCGCGATCTCCAGGCGGTCCTCGAACAGCCGGCGATTGGGCAGACCGGTGAGCGGGTCGCGGTGCGCGAGCGCGCCGAGCTGCGCCTCGAGCGCGCGCCGCGCCGAGACGTCGTCGAGCGCCATCGCGACGCGCCCGCCGCCGAGCGGCACGAGCGCGATCGCCAGCGGGACGTGCACGCCGTCCTGGCGTCGCGCCACGGCTTCCCCCTGCCAGGCCTCCCCCCCGCGCGCGCGCGCGAGGCCGTCCCGCTCGAGCGTCGCCGCCTCCGCGGCGTCGAGCAGCTCGCGCCAGGAGTGCCCGGCGAGCGCGGCGGCCGAGGGCCACGCCAGCAGCCGCGCGCAGGCTTCGTTGGCGAAGGCGAAGCGGCCGTCCTCGTCCAGCACCGCGAGCCCGTGCGGCAGCGCCCGCAGCAGGGCCAGCGCTTCGGCCTGGCCCAGGCCCGCTGCCGCGGCGCTGTCGTGGCCGGCCATGGCGCGCCTCAGCCCCCGATCTGGAACATCGAGCGGGCGCGAGTCGAGACGCCCTCGTCGAGGCGGTGGCCCGTGGGCTTGAGGCCCACGGCCCGGACCAGGATCGCCTGCACCTGCTCTTGCCCGCCCCCCGAGCGCAGCGCCTGCTTCACGTCGAGCTCGTCGTCGTTCAGCAGGCACAGGTGGAACTTGCCGTCGGCGGTGAGCCGCATCCGGTTGCACGAGCCGCAGTACGGCTCGCTCACGGGCGAGATGAAGCCGACGACGCCCGACCCGTCGGCGAAGCGGAAGTTGCGCGCCTCGTCCGAGGGGCTCGTGCGCGGCAGCTCCTCGAGCGCGCCGAGCTCGGCCTCGATCCGCTGCCGCGTCTCGGCGGTGGGAACGAACTGCGACAGCGCCACGTGCGCCGTCTCGCCGCCGCCGAACGGCATCAGCTCGATGAAGCGCACGTGCCAGCCCTCGTGCTTTGCGCGCCGGGCGAGATCGACGACGTCGCCGTCGTTGTAGTCGCGGGTCACCGTGCAGTTGATCTTGATCGGGACGAGCCCGGCCTGCTCCGCCGCGGCGATGCCGGCCTCCATCTCGGCGAGCGAGGCGAAGCGCATCAGCGACTTGAGCCGCTCGGGGTCGAGCGTGTCCACGTGGATGTTGAGCCGCGTCAGCCCGGCCTCCTTCAGCGGCCGCGCCAGCCGCGGCAGCAGGATGCCGTTGGTGGTCATGGCGAGACCCTCGACCCCCGGCACCGAGGCGATGCGCTCGACGATCTCCACGATGTCCTGCCGCAGCGTGGGCTCGCCGCCGGTGAGCCGGAACTTGCGAAAGCCCACCGCCACGGCGGCGCGCGCGACCGTCTCGATCTCGGCCGCGGTGAGCAGCTCGGGCGCCGGCACGAAGCTCAGCCCGCGCAGCGGCATGCAGTAGACGCAGCGCAGGTTGCAGTGATCGATCACCGACAGCCGCAGGTAGTCGATCTCGCGCCCGAATCGGTCACGGGGCAAAGGGGGGTCTCCGGAGCGAGTCTACCGCGTCCCCACATCGAGCACGTCGACGAGAGGGGGTGGGCCTGGGCTGGTCGGAGGGGGGGCCGTGGTGGGCGAGGGAGTCGCGAGGGTTGCCCGGGCTTGCGTCAACCCCCGCTAACTGGCGGGATGAAAACGACTTCGTCGTCGTCTCGCAGGACCGTCTCGAAGCCCGCATAGCTGCGGTTGACGGCCACGGCCAGGCTCGCGCGTCTCGACGCGAGGGCTGGCAGCTCCCCCACCAGGGCCTGCCATGCGTCCTCGGCGGTCGCACCCTCTCGAAGCTGTAGGAGGCTCTCGGAGCGGGACGCCGCGTCCCGCAGCGAGGCGAACAGCCGCACCCTCACCTGCATCGGCTCAGTCGGCGCTCAGCCGGTAGCCGACGCCGCGCACGGTCTCGAGCAGGCGCGGGTTGCGCGCGTCCTCCTCCAGGTGGCGGCGCAGGCGCATCACGAAGTTGTCGACCGCGCGCGTCTCGGTATCGGGGTTGAGGTTCCAGACCTTCTCGAGGATCTCGGCCTTGGTGACCACCTGGCCGCGGCGCTCGACGAGCAGCTTGAGCAGCATCGCCTCGAGCAGCGTCAGGCGCACCCGCTCGTCGCCCCGGCGCAGCTCGAGGTTCACGAAGTCGACGAGGGCCGGGCCGACCCTCACCGGCTCGCCGCTGCCTCCGCGCGCCCATTCGCGCCGCCTGATCAGGCCCTTCACGCGCGCGAGCAGCACCGGCAGGTCGAACGGCTTCGGCAGGTAGTCGTCGGCGCCCGCCTGAAGGCCCTCCACCACGTCCTCCGGCAGGCCCTTGGCCGTGAGCATCAGCACGGGCGTGTAGTTGCCGGCCTCGCGCATGCGCTCCGCGATCTGGAAGCCGTCGAGCCCGGGCAGCATCACGTCGAGCACCACGAGGTCGATGGACGGGCCGGGCGAGGCGCCGTCCGGGGCCGGCACCAGCCGCTCGAGCGCTCGCAGGCCGTCGGCGATCGTCTCGACCTCGTAGCCGTCGAGCTCGAGGTTGAAGCGGATGCCGGCCGCGAGGTGCTCCTCGTCCTCGACCAGCAGCACCCTAGGCATGCGCCGCCTCCGGCTGGGCGTCCGCCTCGGCCTCGGGCTCGAGCAGCCCGGGCAGCGAGATCGTGAACGTCGAGCCGCGGTCCGGCCCGAGGCTGTCGACCGTGATCGCGCCCTTGTGACCCTTGACGATCGCGCGCACGATGAAGAGGCCCAGCCCGGTTCCGGTCCGGCTGCGGCGCACCTCCGCCCCGATCCGGTAGAAGCGCGTGAAGATGAACGGCAGGTGCGTGCGGCTGATGCCGATGCCGTGGTCGCGCACGCGCACGTGGGCCTGGCCGTCCATGTCGCCCCAGACCTCGAGCTCGATCCGCACCTTGTCCTTCGAGTACTTGACGGCGTTGTCGAGCAGGTTCAGCACCGCCGTCTCGAGCGCCTGCGCGTCGCCCGCCAGCCGCAGGCTCGCCGGCCCCTCGAAGCGGATCGACTCCTTGGGCAGCTGGTGGCGCGTGAGCGTCAGCTCCGCCGCCCGGCGCGCGATGCGCGCGAGGTCGAGCGGGCGCGGCTCGGCGACGGGCCGGTCGGTGTACATGGCCGCGTTCAGCACGTTGTTGATGGTGGC
>CAZMRX010000119.1:0-13331 GCA_964568755.1 uncultured Acidobacteriota bacterium
GACGAGCTGCAGCGTCCGGGGCGGTGCGACGCCGTTGATCGTGCCGAACCCGTTGTTGCGGACCAGGTTGCCGTTCGCGTCGTAGGGCAGGTTCGTGATCACGTTCGAGCCCGGGCCCGCGAAGTTCGCGGTCGCATTCACGCCCGTGAACTGCGTGTGGTTGAGGGCGTTGAACATGTCGAGCCGCACCTCGACGCGTGCCTGCTTGCCGATCGGGATGACCTTGGCGATCGAGAGGTCGAGGTTGTTGATCGGCGGCGACCACAGGAAGAAGCGCGCCGACTCGGCGCCGTCGCTGCCCGGGCTCGGCGCCTGGAAGCAGGAGGTGTTGATCTGCCGGTAGGGGTCGCTGCTCGAGCCGCCGCCCGGATCGCAGGTGACGACCACTCGGGCCGCCACCGCATCGCTGCCGGTGAGGTTCGTGTTGCCGTAGCCGGGGATCGAGAAGCCGACGGCATACGGCCGGCCGCTCGTCCAGCGGTAGACGCCCGAGAGCTGCCAGTCGTTGGCGATGTAGCCCAGCACGCCGCTCGCCACCTTGGGTGTCTGGTAGATGAAGTTGAGCACGAAGTTGTGCGGGCGGTCGTAGTCGGCGTACGAGTAGTCGACGCGCTTCGTCTCTTCCTCGCTCACGTTCGGCAGGCCGGCGGCGAAGTCGGTGTTGGCGATCGTGAGCACCTTGCTCCAGACGTAGAACGCCGAGAACATGAACCCGTTCTCGAACCGCCGGCTGAGCCCCGTCTGCAGCGCGTGGTAGTTCGAGTAGCCGTCGTAGCCCCACATGCGGATGCCGCCGTAGCCCTGGTAGGGGCGGAGCAGGTCCGTGGGGAGCGCCGTGGCGCCGGGCACCGTGCTGGTGCCGACGCGGGTCGGGTCCTGGGCCGAAGCCTGGAACGTCGTGCCGCGCGGCAGCGAGTTGATCTGCTGCTGGCGCAGCAGGTCCTTGTTCTCCGAGCCCACGTAGGCGACGTCCAGGATCAGGTTGTACCAGAGCTTGTGCTGGAGGCCCAGGTTCCACTGGTAGGTCTTCGGCGGCTCGAAGTCGTAGGCCGTCGGGTTGAGGCCCAGCGTGGGGAAGGGATCGCTGCCGCCGGCCGTCAGCGACTGCAGCGTGCCCCACTGGATCGTCGAGTTCAGGACGCCCGGGGCGTTCGCGATCATGTCGAACACCATGTTGCCCTGGGGGCGGTCGAAGAAGATCCCCGCGCCGCCGCGGATGATCGTCTCGCCCTTGCCGGTGAGGTCGTACGAGAAGCCGAAACGGGGCGAGATCTTGAACGTGTTCCCGTCCTGCAGCTCGTCGTTGATGCCCTGGCCGGCCTGGTAGGCGCCGTTGAAGCGGTCCGAGCCGGGCGTCAGCCGGCCGATGAAGCGGCCGTCGACCGTCTGTCCCGTCTTCGGGTCGAGGCCGCGGCGGGCCGAGCCGGAGCACGGGGCCGCCGCGCCGACGCACACCGGCTGGTACAGCGTCGCCGCGGCGCTCGGGTTGAACTGGTCGGGCAGGAAGTTCGAGGCCTGCAGCGTCGTGTCCCACTGCGGCGTCAAGTAGTAGAAGCGGACTCCGTAGTCGAGCGTCAGGCGGCGGTTGACCTTCCAGTTGTCCTGCGCGTACCACTCGAAGTTCTTGTAGCGCCACTCGGGCAGCGCGAACTTGTTGGCCTGCGTGTAGGTGTTGAAGACGCCCGTCGCCGCGTTCGCGTAGCTGTAGCCGGTGTCGAACGGGTTGTTGCCGTCGTCGATGAAATTGATCTGGCTGTTGAAGCTCGCGAAGATGCTCTGCGGCTTGTAGCTGTGCTGGAAGTAGGCGCCGAACTTGGCGGAGTGCGCGCCCCACACCTTCGACAGGTTGGCGATCACGTCCCAGGTGATGTTCTCGTTGGTGAACGGGCCGCGGTCGGTCTGGTAGAACCCGGCGTTGCCGGTCCGGCCGCCACGGAAGCGGAAGTCCGGGATGTAATCGGCTTGCACGGCGTCGGGGTAGAGCAGCGGCATCGCGGTGAGGCCCGCCGCCGAGCGGAAGAGATTCGCCGACTGGAGCTCGTAGTTGAGCGAGTTGGCCGCGCGGCCGACGCTCACCTCGAGCGACGTCGAGGGGTTCAGGATCCCGGTGGCCGACAGCATGTAGTTCGAGCCCGGGTGGATGAACATCACGGGCATCGGGAGGTGATCGCTGCCGTTGCCCGCCCAGGTGGTGCCGTAGGCCTGGAGGATCTCTTCCTTGGTCTTCATGTAGCGGCCGGTGAAGCGCCAGGTGTCGGTGGCCTGGAAGTCGAGGCGGAGAAGGTCCTCACGCCGCGGCGCCTCGTTCGGGTTCTGGCTCTGGAAGTTGACGCCGGCGCCCGCCGTGTAGTTCGGCGAGGGGAAGATGTTGAGCGCGGCGAGGCCCGGCGCCCACAGGCGGCTGGCCGGGATCTTGCCCAGCACGCCGCCGTCGCTGAAGCAGCCGCTGGTGTTCCCCGCGTTGCAGGGCAGACCCGTCGTGTAGTCGCGGATGTAGGGGAAGGGGTTGCCGCTCGCGTCCACGCTCTGCGAGAAGTCGCCCTGGCGCTCGAGCGCCGTGGGCACGCGCGCCTCGCGTTGCGCTGCCGGATCCGTCCGCCGCTGGAACTCCTGGCTCCAGAAGAAGAACAGCTTCTTCTTGTCCTCGTTGAACACCCCGGGGATGAAGATCGGTCCGCCGAGCGTGTAGCCGTAGTCGTTGCGCGAGGACTTGGCCGGCTCGATCAGGCTCCCGCTGCCGACCGGGGGAGGTGCGGCCGCCCGCTTGTTGAGCCAGGTATTCGCGTTCCAGTCGGAACGGCGGCCGTACCAGTAGCCGGAGCCGTGGAAGGACTGCGTGCCGCTCTTGGTCACCACCTGCACCTGGCCGCCGGTGGCGCGGCCGTACTCGGCCTGGTAGGCGTTGGTGAGGATCTTGAACTCGGCCACCGCGTCGATGTTCGTGGTGGCCATGTTGCCGCCGTTGTCGCCGGTGTCGATGTTGGTGACGCCGTCGATCGTGATGTTGTTGGAGTTCGGCCGCTGGCCGTTGACCGTGAAGGCGCTCACCTGCGCGAGCTCGGCATTGCCGGTGTTCTGGGAGAGGACGCCCGGCACCAGGGTGGCGAAGTTGAACAGCGCCCGCCCGTTGTTGGCGATGTTCTTGAGCGCCTCGCTCTCCAGCGTGAAGGAGCGCTCGCCGCTCTCGATCTGCAGCTCGCTGATGCGGCCGCTGACGCTGACGCTCTCCTCGATCCCGCCGACTTCGAGGTTGAGCGTGCCCGTCGAGGCGCGGTCGTTCGCGCTCACGACGAGGCCGGTGCGCTCGGCCGTCTTGAAGCCCTGCATCGTGACCCGGATCGTGTAGCTGTCGGGCCGCACGATCGGGAACACGAAGCGCCCCTCGGCGTCGGTCGTCGCGGTCAGGACGTTACCCTGCGTTCGGCTCGTCAGCGTGACCGTCGCGCCGGGCAGGACGCCGCCCTGGGTGTCAGCGACCAAGCCGGACACGTAAGCACTCGTCGTCTGGGCGTAAACGGAAGGTCCGGCGAGGCACAGCAGCCCCACGAGGGCCATCGCCACCGCCGGTCGCCAGTTGGGCGTGAAACGCATTGATCCTCTCCTCTGCGCCCTTGCGGGCGCCAATTCGTCCCTCATGGGGTCAAATGTTGTGTCCTTATAGCGGAGGAGCCGATGGCGTGTCAATGCCTCCGGTGACATGTTTTGATGACGAGGCTCGTCACCGGGGACATGAGGTAGGGTTCAGGGCTGGGCGCCGGTCGTGCAGGACCCAGGACCCCAGCCGGCGGACCCCATGGGCGGGAAGTCAGCGGGTCAACGTGGCTTCCACTGGCGCACCAGCTCGAGCGCCGCTTCGTGGCGGGGGTTGCGCTGCAGCAGGCGTTCGAGCATGGCCACGCCGTCCTGGGTTCGCCCGGCGCTCAAGTAGATCTTCGCGAGCGTCAGGTAGGCGCCTTCGAACTCCGGCGCCCTCCGCACGAAGGCGTCGAGCAGGGAGGTCGCCTCGTCGGTCCTGCCGCGGGCCACCAGGACGAGCGCCAGATTGTTGGCGGCCTCCCCGTAGTCTGGACGCCGCTCGAGCGCCTCGCGGAAGTAGGGCTCGGCGCGGTCCAGCTCGCCCGCGCGGCCGAAGAGCAGCCCCAGGTTGTTGAGGGCTTCCGGGAAGTCGGGTTGGAGCCGCAGGGCTTTCTCGTACAGCTCGCGCGCCTCGCGCTCGTGCCCGCTGAGCAGCAGCGCGTATCCGAGGTTGTTGAGGGCATCCGGGTAGTCGGGGGCGGACGCGAGCGCCGCCCGGAAGCGCTCGATCGCGGAGGGCAGCTCGCCCTGCTGCGCCAGCAGCGCGCCCAGGTCGTTGCTGGCCTCGGCGAGGTCCGGCTGCATCGAAAGGGCGCGCTCGAGCGCGGCGCGTGCCCGGACCGCATCGCCGCTCTTCACCAGCAGGGTGCCGAGCCGGAACAGCGTCGAGGCGCTCGGGCTCGCCTGGGCCGCGCGCTCGAACGCGGTGAGCGCCGCCGCCTCGAGGCCCTGGTCCAGCAGCTCGCGGCCGTAGGTGAGGTAGTTGCGCAGCCCGGGCGGGGAATAGAGCGCTCCCGCGAACGGCATGGCGCGCGCGAGGCGTTCCGCCGCGGGCGCGTCGATCCGGGGCGCATCGCGCAGGATCTCGGCGGCGTCGACACCGTCCCGATAGGCCTTCACGACGCGTCCAGCGGGGTCGATCAAGAAGGCCGTGGGCAGGCGCAGGTCCTGCCGGTTCATGAACACGTGGCGGTTCAGGATCGCGTAGGACAAGGCGAGCTCCTCGGTCGCGTGAATCACCGGCAGCGCCAGGCCTCGGCCGGCCGCCGCGACCTGCGACTGGCTCGCGGGCGGGTCGAGGGCGATGGCGACGGCGCCGATCCCGGCGCGCGCCAGGGCGTCGTGGCCGCGCGCGAGCCGGTCGAGCGCCGCACGCGATGCCGCGGCCGAGGTCGCCCAGAAGAGCAGGACCGCGGGGCGGCCGCGCAGCGCCTGGAGCGAGGCCGTTCGGCCGCTCACGTCCGCGAGCGAGAAGTCCGGGGCGGGGAACGGCTCGAACAGCCAGGTGGAGGAGGGCGGGCTCTCGACCGGCAGCGCGGGCGCCGCCACCGCGTGGGTCGAAGGCGGGGCAGCCGCGAGCGGCTCCCCCTGAAGCTCCGCGCCCTCGACCAGCCGGTAGGAGTGGCGGAGCGCCAGGCCCTCCGTGAACGACTGGCTGCGACCGCTCGGCCAGTCGACCGTGAGCTTCAGCACCCGCTCGCTGGCGCCGAGGCCGAAGAGCAGCCGCTTCGAGTGCTGCGACAGGAACCCGGAGCCGGCGTGCACGAGCCTGGTCCGACGCAGGCGGTCGGTCTCGACCGTCACTCGCGCGCCTATCGCGTCGCGGTTGCTCGCCGTGCCCGTGAGCGAGACGGCGATCGCCGGCGCGCGTTCGGCGAAGTCGTTCCTGAAGATGCGTAGCATCGGCGCCTGCCGCGCCGCCATCACGGCGAGGTCGGGGTCGCCGTCGCGATCGAGGTCGAGCACGGCAAACGAGCGCCCGTCCTGGTCGAGGTCGAGCCCGGCGGCCCCCGAGACGTCGTCGAAGCCGCTGCGGCCGTCGTTCCGGAGCAGCACGTTGCGCTGCCGCGCGGCGATCGAGCTCTTGATCAGCATCTGGTTGATGGCGCGCCACGCGTCGTCGTAGGGCGTGGCAGTGACGCGGGTCAGCGGCGAGCGCGCCACGACCTGGCGCCAGAAGAAGCCGTCGAGGTCCTCGGGACCGGTCTCGCGCGTCAGCATGCCGTTCACGACGTAAAGGTCCTCGAAGCCGTCGCTGTCGAAGTCGAGCGCGTCGGAGGACCACGCCCAGCGGCCCATCTCGGCTCGGGCCGGGACGCTCACGTCCTCGAAGCGACCGTCGCCGCGGTTGCGGAAGAGGGAGTTGCCGCGCGCGTGCCGGCGGTAGAGCGCCTTCACCTCGGCGGGTGCTTCGGGCATGAAGGCGGGCGAGGACGTGACGCGCAGGCCGTTGTCGCTCCACATGTTGCCGGTGTAGATGTCGAGCCGGCCGTCGTTGTCGTAGTCGAGGAAGGTGGCGCTCATGCCCGCGCCGTGGTCGAGGACGCCCGCCTCGGCCGCCACGTCCTCGAACGTCACCCGGCCGTCGCGCAGGCCGCGGTTGCGGTAGAGGTTCTTGGTCCCGAAGTCGTTGGCCACCAGCAGGTCCTGCCAGCCGTCGCCGTCGTAGTCGGCCCAGGCGGCCGCGAAGTGGTAGCGGTCGTTGCCGGGTTCGAGCCCCGCCTCGCTCGTCGCGTCGACGAAGCGTCCGCGTCCGTCGTTGCGGAACAGCACGCCGGGAGGACCGTTGCGGGCGTCGTGGTAGGGCGCCGGCGTCCCGGCCTTGTCCTCGCCGGCGCCGTAGAAGTAGGAGTAGACGCACAGGTAGAGGTCCAGGAACCCGTCGCGGTCGTAATCGGCCATCGCCATCGAGGTGAGCGAGCCCTGGAGCGCGCGCGCGAAGCGGAAGCCGTCCGCGGCGTGCGTGAAGCGGCCGCGGCCGTCGTTGACGAACAGCAGCGGCTGCGTTCCCGTCGCGAGCAGCAGGTCCTGGTCGCCGTCGTTGTCGACGTCGGCGAACAGCGACTGCGCGGTGTCGTCGAGCACCGCGAGCCCCGCGCGCTCGGTGGCGTCCTCGAACGTGCCGTCGCCCTTCGCCCGATACAAGCGGTTGGGCAGGCCCGCCGGCTGCGCCACGTAGAGGTCGTCCAGCCCGTCGCCGTCGGCGTCTCCCACGGAGACGCCGTGGTGCGCGTTCGAGTCGCGCGTGAGCACCGAGTCGAAGCTGGCGCTCCAGGCGTCGAGCGGCACGCCGAGCTGTCGGCGGAACGAGTCGTTCGCGCCGAGCGCGGCGGAGGTGACCTCGCTGAAGACGGGCGCCGCGGCGCGGCTCCGGACGTGAGCCGTCGCCAGCCACTCGACCACGCGCCACTCGCCGCCCTCGCGCCGCCAGCTCATGCGCCAGGTGCCCTGGTCCTGGACGCGCCAGGCGCCCTTGCCGGTTCCCACCAGGTCGTAGCGCACCTCGCTGGTCGCGAGGCCCTTCTCGCGGTCGACGCCGAGCGTCGTGATCAGGAACTCGGCCACCGTCACCTCGCGCATGCCGGCGAGGAGGCGCCGCAGCTCCGTGGCGAACGCGCGCGCGTCGAGCGCGAGGTCCTCGGGAAGCTCCGCGGACCGCCGAACCTCGAGCGGACCGGGCCGCGCTGCAGCGGACCCCGCGGCTGGCAGCAGCCGAGCGCCGCGGAATCCCGCCGCGAGCAGCCAGTCGGCCACGTCGGTGTCGCGATCCGGGCTCGCCTTCAGGCGCTCACCGAGCCGTGCGAGCCGCGCGGCGAGCTCCGCCGCCTCTCGCTCCTCGGCAAACGCGTCGCGGCCGGGCTGGAGGTGCTCGAGGAATGGCGCGAGCATCTCGGGCGTGGCGAGCTTCGGGCGGTAGGTCCCCCCGGGGTCGAGCGCGCGCGGGTTCTCCCGAGCCGGCACCGGGTCGGCCGCGACGAGGGCGAGAGCGGCGAACCAGCCGGCCGGGCGTAGCAACCAGAAGCTCAAGGGCTCGTCACCTGCTCCCGGTCGTGGAGCTGCAGCACGTGCAGCCGGTTGCCGGGGAGCCCCCGCCAGCGCCAGAGCCGACCGCCCGGCATGCGGACCTCCACGTCCACCGGGCCCGCGTGGTCGCCGAGGCCGAACAGCGGCCGCAGGTCGCTCTGCGACAGGTAGCTGCCGCCAGAGCGGATCTCGCGGAACTGCTTCACGCCGCCCGCCTCGATCGTGACCTTGGCGCCGATCGCGAAGCGGTTCGCCCCGGGCGAGACGACGCGGAAGCCGACCCAGTGGCGGCCGGTGGCCTGCCGGTTCTCGAGCAGCGTCGGGAAGTCGTCCATGTTGCTCACGACCAGGTCGGGGTCGCCGTCGTCGTCGAGGTCGCCCACGGCCAGGCCGCGGCTGACCTTGGCCACCTGGAGCCCGGAGCCGGCGCTCGCGGAGACGTCGCGGAAGCTGCCGCCCTGGTTGAGCAGCAGCTGGTTCTCCTGCGCGAAGCTCTCGCCGAGCTGCGGGTAGTCCCCGATGTCCGCGAAGATGTGGCCGTTGGCGAAGAACAGGTCGAGCCGACCGTCGAGGTCGGCGTCGAGGAACGCGGCGCCCCAGCCCATCGCCTCGAAGGTGCGGCCGGCGAGGCCCGAGGCCGCGCTCGCGTCCTCGAACTGGGAGCCGTCGAGGTTGCGATAGAGCGTGTTGGTGTCGTGGGCGAAGGCGCTGAGCACCAGGTCGGTGCGGCCGTCGCCGTCGTAGTCGCCCGCGTCGGCGCCCATCCCGGCCTGCGCCCGCGCCTCGCCGTTCACCGCCACGCCGGCGAGCAGTCCCACGCTCTCGAAGCGCCCGTCGCCGCGGTTGCGGTAGAGGAAGTTGGGCGTCGAGTCGTTGGCGACGAAGAGATCGACCGAGCCGTCGTCGTCGTAGTCGGTCGCCAGGACGCCGAAGCCGTAGCCGCGCCCCGGGTCGGCGAGGCCGCGCGCCTCGGTCGCCTCCACGAAGCGTCCGCGCCCGAGGTTCTCGTAGAAGAGGTCGTTCTCGCCGCGCAGCCCGGCGGGGCCGACCATGATGCGCGGGCCGTTGCGCCAGACGAGCGTCCTCTGCGCCCGCACGACGTCGTCCCAGGTGGTCTCGACGTAGCGCGCCACGTACAAGTCGAGGTCCCCGTCCGCGTCCGCGTCGAAGAAGCTGCAGCCGGTGCTCCAGCCCGAGGCCGCGACCCCGGCCTGCGCGGCGACTTCGGCAAAGCTGCCGTCCCCCTGGTTGCGGAACAGGAAGTTGGGGCCCCAGTTGGTCACGTAGAGGTCGAGGCGGCCGTCGTCGTCGAAGTCGCCGGCGCAGACGCCGTTGCCCCACGCGGCCTTGTCGACTCCGGCTTTCTGCGAGACGTCCTCGAACCGGAAGCCGCCCAGGTTACGGTAGAGCGCGTTCCTGTGCGGCACACGCTCGCGGGCCGCCGTGAGCTCCGCGGCCGTGACCAGGTAGATGTCGAGGCGGCCGTCGCCGTCGTAGTCGACGAGAGCGAGGCCGCTGCCTCCCGACTCGAGGATATGGTCCTTCGTGGGCCCGCCGCAGTACGTGCGTGTGGGCAGGCGCGCCGCTTCCTCCAGCTGGACGGGGGAGGGCGGGCCCTTGGCCGCGTCCACGGCGCGCGGGACCTGGACCGGCGCCGGGCCCATCGCCGACGCGTGACCGCCGTAGGCGGGCTCCTTCGCCTTCGACTGGCTGTAGCTGCCCTGGAGGCTCAAGCCGAGCGCGATCTCGCCCTCGAGCTGCGCCCGCGCGCGCTCGAGCAGCGCCAGGTAGGGCGCGGGGTCGAGCCGCGGTTGCGCGGCGCCGAGCCCGGCGAGGTCGCGCGCGGCCCGGCCGAGCTCCGCCTTCAGCGCGGGCTCGAGCAGCTCGACCGCCGGCGCGGCGAGCGCGTCGAGCCTCTGGGCCGTCTCGGAACGCGCACGCAGCGCCTCGTCGGGCGAGGTTCCGGCACGACCGGCAAGCGTGAGCTGGTCGGAAGCCTCGCGCTGAAGCGCGAGCAGGCGGGCGCGCTCGGAGGGCGGAGCCGAGGGTGGGGCGGGCGCTTGCGTCGCCGCCGCGACCGCGCACGCCAGCAGGGCGCCCACGGCGAGCGCGGGCTGCAGGGAGCTCTTGTGGAACACTGTCGGCCCATTCTGGACCATAATCGCCGCCGGACTCAGCCCACCCGCATGCGCAGGATCAGCCCCACGGCGTTCCACATCGCCCGGCGCGGGACCTCGCGCGAGATCAACCGCCAGATCGTGCTGAACCTGGTGCGCTCGAGACAGCCGATCTCCCGCGCGGACCTGGCCCGGCTGATGGGGGTCAGGCGCGGCGCCATCAGCCGGCTGGTCCAGGACCTGATCCGCGCCAAGCAGGTGTTCGAGGGGCAGAAGGGCGAGAGCAAGCGCGGCCGCAAGCCGCAGCACCTCTACATCGAAACGCGACGGCGCTGCGCGCTCGCGGTGGACATCAGCTCGAGTCGCACGCTGATGCTCGTGACCGACCCGCTCGGCCATCCGCTGCTCGAGATCCAGGAGTTCCCGACGCGGCGGCCCGCGCAGGGCCTCGTGAAGGACCTGGCCCGCAACATCAAGCGGCTGCTGGCCGAGCACCCCGAGTTCGGGGAGTGCCTCGGCGTCGGCATCGTGGTGGCCGGGCTCGTGGACCTCGAGCGCGGGCGCCTGCGCAACGCCCCGACCCTCGGCTGGCGCGACGTCGGGCTGCAGGAGCCGCTGCGCGAGGCGCTCGGCCTGCCGGTGGTGGTGGAGAACGACGTGAAGGCCTGCGTGCTCGCGCAGGTGTGGGCCGTGCGCGGCTACGCGCCGGTGGACGGGGCGGTCGTGTTCGTGAACGCGTCGGACGGCGTCGGGGTCGGCATCGCGCTCCACGGGCAGCTGCTGCGCGGGGCCCACAACAACGCGGGCGAGTTCGGGCACGTGCCGCTGAGCATGGACGGCCCGCTGTGCGCGTGCGGGCAGCGGGGATGCTGGGAGGCCTACGTGTCGGTGCGGGCCACCATCGCGCGCTACACGGGAGCCGATCCGTCGTGGCCCGCTTCCGCGGCGCCGAGCGACGTGACGATCGCCACGATCATCGCCCGCGCGCGCCAGGGCGAAGCCCGGGCGATCGAGACGCTGCGCGAGACCGGCTACTTCCTGGGCCGGGGCTTCGCCACGATCGTGAAGGCGCTCGAGCCCCGGCGCATCTACGTCAGCGGCGAGGTGAGCGAGGCGTGGGACCTGGTCGTGGACGGCACGCGCAGGGCCATGCGCGAGCACGCGCTCATCCCGGAGGCCGGGGAGACCGAGATCCTCGTGGTGCCGCTGGGCGAGCACCCGCGCCTGCGCGGGGCGGCGGCGCTCGTCAACAGCCCGGTGTTCGCCGCGCCCGTCGTCGCGTAGGCTCGCTCCCCCCGCGCGGTTGGATTGAATTCGGCCCACTTTGGACCATAATCCCGCCGCGAGGGGGCTCCCAGTGCCGAGATCCAGCCGGCCGCAGGCAACGCGTCGGGTGCGCCGCTGGCCCACGGGGCTCTGGATCGCGCTGCTGGTGGCAGTGGCCGTCACGTCGCGCGCGACGAACGACAGCGCCGCGGGCGGGCCGCAGGCGGCCGAGGCCCGGACGGCCCCCTACTGGAACCCCGACCTCGCCGCCGAAGCGCGCGCCCGCGACCTGGTGTCGCGCATGACCGTCGCCGAGAAGGTTTCCCAGCTGACGAACGAGGCGGCGGCCATCCCGCGGCTCGGCGTGCCCGCCTACGAGTGGTGGAACGAGGCCCTGCACGGTGTGGCACGGGCGGGTGTCGCCACCGTGTTCCCGCAGGCGATCGGGCTCGCGGCCACGTTCAACGCGCCGCTGCTGCACGAGACGGCGGTCGTGATCGGGACCGAGGGCCGTGCCAAGCACCACCAGTTCGTCCGCCAGGGCAAGCGCGGGCGCTACCAGGGGCTCACGTTCTGGTCGCCCAACATCAACATCTTCCGCGACCCGCGCTGGGGGCGCGGGCAGGAGACGTACGGCGAGGACCCGTACCTGACGGGCCGCTTGGGCGTCGCCTTCGTCAAGGGCCTGCAAGGCGACGACCCGCGCTACTACCGCGCGAGCGCCACCGCCAAGCACTTCGCGGTGCACAGCGGCCCGGAGCCGGACCGCCACCACTTCGACGCGCGCCCCAGCGAGCGGGACTTGCACGAGACGTACCTGCCCGCGTTCCGCGCGCTCGTGGTGGAGGGCCGCGTGGAGTCGGTGATGGGGGCCTACAACCGCGTGAACGGGGAGTCGGCCTCCGCGAGCCAGCGCCTGCTGCTCGAGATCCTGCGCGAGCAGTGGGGCTTCGCCGGCCACGTGGTGTCGGACTGCGGCGCCATCGACGACATCCACGCCCGGCACAAGCTGGTGGCGACCCCCGAGGAGGCGGCGGCGCTCGGGGTCAGGAAGGGCTGCGACCTCGAGTGCGGCAGCGTCTACAGGACGCTCGGCACCGCGCTCGAGCGCGGCCTGCTGAAGGAGAGCGACCTCGACGTCGCGCTGCAGCGGCTGATGCGCGCGCGGATCAAGCTCGGGATGTTCGACCCGCCGGAGCGGGTGCCTTACGCGCAGATCCCGTACTCGGCGAACGACTCGCCCGAAGCCGACCGGCTCGCGCTGCGCGTGGCGCGCGAGTCGATGGTGCTGCTGAAGAACGACGGCGTGCTGCCGCTGCGCAAGGACGTGGGCACGATCGCGGTGGTGGGGCCGAACGCCGACGACCTCGTCACCCTGCTCGGCAACTATCACGGGACGCCGTCGCGGCCGGTCACGATCCTGGCTGGCATCAAGCGCGCCGTCTCGCCCGGGACGCGCGTGCTCTACGCGCGCGGTGTCGACCTGGTGGAAGGACGCCAGGACCCGCGCGCCGCGACCGCGATCGACTCCGCGTACCTGCGGCCCGTGCGCGGCTCGTCCGAGCGCGGGCTCACGGGCCGGTACTACAGGGGCCGCGAGCTCGCGGGCGAGCCGCTCGTGACCCGCGTCGACCCCCGGGTGGCCTTCCGCTGGGACCGCGGCGCGCCGACGGACGAGCCGGTCGCACGCGGCGAGCTCGACGCGGCGCGGGCGCTCGAGGCCGACGGCTTCTCGGTGCGCTGGACCGGCACGCTGGTGCCGCCCGTCTCCGGCGAGTACGAGCTGTCGGTGACGGCCAACGACGGCGTGCGGCTCTTCGTGGACGGCCGCAAGCTCGTGGAGGAGTGGGGCCAGGCGAGCGTGGCCCGGGCGAAGAGCGCGCGCGTGACGCTCGAGGCGGGCCGCGAGGTCGACATCGCGCTCGAGTACTTCGAGGACATCCGCGACGCCGAGGTGCGGCTCGGCTGGCGGCTTCCGGGAGCGGGCGCGCCGTTCGAGGAGGCCGTGGCCGCGGCGCGCGCGGCCGACGTGGTGGTGTTCGTGGGCGGGCTCACGGCCGAGGTCGAGGGCGAGGAGATGCGCGTGTCGTACCCGGGCTTCGCCGGCGGGGACCGCAGCGACATCGAGCTTCCCGCGATACAGAAGAAGATGCTGGAAGCGCTGCACGCGACCGGCAAGCCGGTGGTGCTGGTGCTCACCACGGGCTCGGCGATCGGCCTGGGCTGGGCGCGCGAGACGCTGCCACTGCTGCCCGACCACTGGCCGCTGGTGGTGCTGCCCGACACCGAGGAGCAGTTCCGGGTGATCGCCGCCGTCCTGCGCTCGCCCGCGATCGGCCGCGTGATCTG
>CAZMRX010000120.1:0-1068 GCA_964568755.1 uncultured Acidobacteriota bacterium
GCTCCCCCACCAGCACGATCGCGGTCACCTCGCCGACATGGCCGGCGAGCCGGCGCCGCTCCTGGCCCGTCTCGAGATCCCAGAGACGCAGCGCTCCGTCCTCGCCGGCGGTGATGGCACTTCGATCGGCGAGCGCGACGGCGGTCACGCGCCCCTCGTGGCCGTCGAACACGGCCAGGCATCGCCCGTCCGCAAGGTCCCAGAGGCGCGCGGTGTGGTCGAGGCTGCCGGTGAGCGCACGCGTGCCGTCCCGGCCCATCGCCACCGCGGTGACCGCCTGGGCGTGCCCCACCAGCTCGAGCCGGCAGCGGCCGCTCGCGATCTCGAAGAGCCGGGCCTTGCGGTCGGTGCCGGCCGCGAGCAGGTGGCGCGAGTCGGCGCCCATGGCGAGGGCGTTGCTGAAGCCGACGTGCCGCTCGAAGGCGGGGAGCGCACGGCCCGTGCGCGTCTCGAAGGCGTGGAGCGGCGTCTCGTCGCCCGCCCACACCGCGATCTTGCCGTCCGGAGTGAGGGCAAGGACGCGCACGCGCGGCGCCTCGCCTTCGAGGTTGAAGAGCAAAGTGCCCGGGCCGAGGTCGAGGATGCGGATCTCCCCGGCGGTGCTCCCTACCGCCGCCACCTCGCCATCCGCCGCGAGAGCCAGTGCGGCGATCGGCTCGCGCGTCGCCGGCCGCACGCCCACCGCCTCGTGACCGGGCAGGAAGCGCGCCACCGCGGCGGACAAAGACGGAGGCAGGTCGGCACGCTTCTCCGCGGCGGACTCGTAGAGGCGCTTCGCCTCCTCGGTCTTGCCCAGCCGCAGGAGCGCCAGTGCCTGGCCGGCGTGGAGCGCGGGGTCGCCTTCCCCGGCTTCGAGGGCGCGTGCGAACCGCTCCCCCACCTGCGTCCAGATGGATGGCTCGCGCGAGTAGCGGGCGCGCGCGCACTCCGCCACCGCGAGATCGCTGACGAGGTCGGCCGCGGGTCTCGCCAGGCGGGCGGCCTCGGCCAGCGACGCCCCCGCCCCGTCGAAGTCGCCGAGGGCGAGGAGCACGCGCCCGCGCAGGTGCGCGGCGCGCGGCGAGCCGC
>CAZMRX010000120.1:1168-4345 GCA_964568755.1 uncultured Acidobacteriota bacterium
CGCGCGTAGGGCCGCCCCGCGACCGAGGGATAGGCGTCGCGCAGCACGGCCGCGGCCTCCGAGAGCGTGCGCGGCCGCGCGTCGAGAGTCTCGCCGAAGCAGCGCTGCAGCAGATCCGCGACCGCGTCGGGGATCGGGACGGATCGCGCGAGCGCATCCGGATCGGCGCGCAGGGCGGCGAGCGCCTCGCTGGCCTGACGGCCGTTCTTCCAGGTGCGCTCGCCGCAGAACATCTCGAGCACGCAGAGGGCCCAGCTCCAGACGTCCGTCCTCCGATTGAGCGTTTGCCCTCCGAACTGCTCGGGAGACATGTAGGCGGGCGTGCCTCCGCTTCCCCGCGTCACGACCGACGCGCCCTCCGCAGCCGGCAGCTGGGCGCTCGACCGGCGCGCGCCCGCGAGGCCGAAGTCCGTGACCTTGACCGTCCCGTCGGCGGCGAGCAGGAGGTTCGCCGGCTTGACGTCGCGGTGGACGAGCCCCCGCTCGTGGGCGAAGTGGAGCCCCCAGGCGCACTGGATCGCCGCGTCCAGGATCGACTCTGCGGTGTCGAAGCGGCCGTCGCGGATCCCGTCGAGGAGGCTCCCCCCGTCAACGTACTCGATGAAGACGCGGGGCAGGTCCGCGACGCGCCGGACGTAGTAGCAGGAGACGACGTGGGGATGGAGGCCGAGGCCCACCCAGGTCTGGGCCTCGCGCTCGAAGTCCTCCGGCCCGCCGAGCGCCTGCACGGCCTCGGGCAGCGGAGTCTTCACCGCCAGGTCGACGTGCCATCCCTGGTGGCGGATCTTGTAGACGCGACCCATGCCGCCCTGGCCGAGGAGCGCCGTCACCTGGTACAGCCCCATC
This sequence comes from uncultured Acidobacteriota bacterium, assembly GCA_964568755.1. Lineage (GTDB taxonomy): Bacteria > Acidobacteriota > Vicinamibacteria > Fen-336 > Fen-336 > DATBSL01. The sequence goes on from CAZMRX010000120.1 coordinate 2,015, forward strand.
ACGACGTCGCCGATCTGCCAATCCGCGGCCTCCGCCGCTGCCGCCACGCCGGGCAGCGACAGAGCTTCGGCCGTGAGCAGGCGGCTCTCGTCGTTCGGACGCGTGGGCGGCGTTCCGTAGCGGAAGGTCGTCCCGCATTTCGAGCAGCGGAGGGAGTGGCCGACCCGGCCCGCCGGCACGCGGGCGGAGACCTGGCACTTCGGGCAGGTGACGCGCACGCTGTCGGTCACACGGGATTATAGGCGCGTCCGCCCACGCGCGCCCTCGGGCGTATCGGCGCCGACCTCAACCCCTCCCGGTCCGCGACGCTGAGCTTCCCTTGTAGACCTTGAGAAGACAGGCAAGTCCGTTACATCTACGGGAGCGACCGAGCTCAGTCGAGCTGCCTTGCGCTCCAAGGCACAGAGACTGCTATCTTCTCGCAGTGTGACGCCATGGGTCGATCGCCGGTGAGGCTCCAGGCTCTGCTCGTCGCGCTCGTCGCCGCTCTGGTGGCTCCCGCGAACGAGGCGCCCCGCTTCCGCGACTGGGCGCCGACGCCCCCCATGGGTTGGAACAGCTGGGACAACTTCGCGACGACGATCACCGAGCAGCAGGCGAAGGCGCAGGCCGACTACATGGCCGCGCACCTGAAGGCCTTCGGCTGGAAGTACATCGTGGTCGACATCCAGTGGTACGAGCCGAACGCGAAGAGCCACACCTACCGCGAGAACGCGGTGCTCGAGATGGACGGGTTCGGCCGCCTGCTGCCCGCGCCGAATCGCTTCCCCTCGTCGGCCAACGGCGCCGGCTTCAAGCCTCTCGCCGACTACGTGCACGGCCTCGGGCTCAAGTTCGGCGTGCACCTCATGCGCGGCATCCCACGCCAGGCGGTGAAGGCCAACCTGCCGGTCCTCGGAACGAGCGTGCGCGCGCAGGACATCGCCGACGTGACGAGCGTCTGCCCGTGGAACCACGACATGTACGGCGTGGACACGACCAGGCCCGGGGCGCAGGCCTACTACGACTCGGTCTTCGCGCAGCTCGCGGCGTGGGGCGTCGACTACGTGAAGGTCGACGACATCTCGCGGCCCTATCACGACCACGAGCGCGAGATCGAGGCCATCCGGGCCGCGATCGACCGCTGCGGCCGGCCGATGGTGCTGAGCCTTTCGCCGGGTGAGACCGCGCTCAGCGCCGCAAGCCACGTCCAGCGGCACGCCAACCTCTGGCGAATCAGCGACGACTTCTGGGATCGCTGGCTCGCGCTCCGCGAGCAGTTCGCGCGGCTCGCAGCGTGGAACCCGCACCGCCGTCCCGGCGCGTGGCCCGACGCCGACATGCTGCCGTTCGGCACGCTGGTCCTCGGCGAGCGAACCACCCGCTTCACGCCCGACGAGCAGCGCACCGTGATGACGCTCTGGTCGATCGCGCGCTCGCCGCTCATGCACGGAGGCGACCTCACGAGAACCGACGCCTTCACGCTCTCGTTGCTCACGAATCCCGAGGTGATCGCGGTCGACCAGGCGAGCGCGAACAACCGGCCGCTCTTCGACCGCGACGGGCTGGTCGCCTGGACGGCCGACGTACCCGGCTCGACCGACAAGTACCTCGCCGTCTTCAACGCGCGGGACCGCGTGCCGCTCACCGCCGCGAACGGGCGCTTTGCGAGCGCGCCGGTCACCGGCGATCCTCGGAGCGCCGCGCCGATCGACGTGGACGTGAGCGCCGGTACGAGGCTGTTTCTCGTCGCGCGGCCACTCGACCAGACGGGCGAGTGGAACCGCGTGCTCTGGCGCGCCCCCCGTCTCGTCTTCGCGGGCGGCACGGAGCGTCCGCTCTCCCATTGGAGCTGGACGCATGCCGACGCGGCCTGGGACAGTACCCGGGTGAGCCGCGAAGAGTCCGGCTCGGTGCTGGGCCTCACGGCCGAGATCCCGGCCTTCGTGGAGTACGCCCTGCCTCCGGGAGCGCTGCGCTTCCGCGCGTCGGGCGAGGTCACCGGCAACGGTCGCGGCCAGACACCCGGCCCGGTGAGCTTCCTCGTCGTTGTCGCCACGCCGGAAAACACCGCCGGTGGCGAGGGGCTGCCGGTGGCCGTGCGCTTCGCCGACCTGGGTTTGACCGGAACCGTGCACGTGCGCGACTTGTGGGCGCGACGTGACCTCCGCGAGCTCGAGGACGAGTTCGCCCCGGTGATCCCGTGGCACGGCGCGGGACTCTACCGCCTCTCGCCGCGCTGAGCCGCATTCGCCCAGGCCCTCGATCACCTCGTCGGGACTCTTGATCAGGGGCCCGTGGCCCACCGCACGGCGGTGCCGGGGAGCGCGACGATCGCGCGACCGACGGTCG
>CAZMRX010000120.1:4445-13329 GCA_964568755.1 uncultured Acidobacteriota bacterium
GTTCGGCGCCTGGTCAGTCTCGATTTCCACGAGTGCGACGTCCCGCCTCATCTGATCCGAGCGGGCCTCCGAGGTCTCGCCGAGGCTCATCCCGGGCCGGGATCCCTCAACGCACCCGCAGCTTCAGCTCGCCGCTTCCCGGGCGCTCGCGAGGCTTGCCGAGCGCTCGCCCCCGGGGCGCGCCGAGCCCCGGCGTGGTCACACGAGCGCGGCGTCTCGCCACTGTCAGTCGAGCGCGAGCCCGGCCTTGGCGAGCCCGCTGACGATGCGAGTTTGTAGCTCGGGGAACTTCATGTAGCGGCCGATCAGGGTGCGCCCGCGCCTCGCAAAGTCGGGCTTCTGCCGGATGAGCTCGGCCGCCTCGAGCTTCGCCTCCTTCTTGCGCCCGAGGAGGCCGAGGGAACTCGCTCGCATCAGCGCGCGCCAGAAGAAGGTGGGATCGCTCAAGCGCAGCGCGACGTGGTGGGCCTCCTCGAACTCCCCGCGCCGCAGGTGGTCGGCCCAGAGCGCGTGCAGCGCTACCGGGATGTGGCCGGGATTGCGCTCGATCGAGCGCCGGATCAGGGCTATGCCACGATCCCAGTCGCCCAACAACGCGAACAGCCAGCCGATCCACTCGAGGTAGACGAAGGACTCGGGGTTGATTGCGTGAGCCTTCTCCGCCTCGACGCGGCCGGCGCCGAGCTCGCCCTTGATCAGGAACGCGCACGCGAGCACGGCGCGCGCCCGCTGGCAGGCCGGGTCGAGGTGCACGGCCTTCTGCACCTGGGCGATCGCCTCGTCGATCGGAGTCGCCTCCGGTTCGATCTCGAAAGAGTGGTTTGCGATCGAGAGGCGGGCGAGCTGCGCCCACGCCAGCACGCACTCCGGCCGCTGACGCACGGCCAGCTCCAGCGCCTGGCGAGCGGGCATGTAGTCGGCGGCGTTGCGGTTGAACAAGAACTGGTAGGAGCGCAGGATCGCGCCGTACGCCGGCAGCTCGTCGATCGGCCGGTCCCTGAGCTCGCTCCAGAGCAGCTTGGCGACGATCCCGTGCTCGGAGGCGACGCGCGCTGCGATCGCGCGTCCGGTCTCGACGTAGAAGGCGTTCGGCGCGTTCACGGGGCCGCGATAGTCCTCCGCCCAGACCTGGCTCGCACTCCGCGAGTCCAGCAGGCACGCCGTTATTCGCACCGCGCCGTCCTCACACGAGGCACGCCCCAGCAGATCGAAGTCGCATCGATCGCCGGGCGGCGAGCCGAGCTGGTCGAGCTCCCGCCGCCGCACGACGCGCACGTCGCCGTAGTGACCCATCTCGACGCAGAGCTGCTCCTTCAGGCGGGAGAGGAAAGGCTCGAGCTCCGGCCAGCCGTCGCAGTCGAACAGGTGCACCACGACGGAGGGCCAGCCGTCGGCAGCCGCTCCGCCCTGGCCGTAGCCGCCTTCGCGCGGGCGCTGGGAACTCTCGGCCGCGCTGCGAGCGACGGGGACATAGGTCCCACGCGGCAGCTCGATACGAACCGGATCCTCGGCTCCCGCCATCAGGTAGTAGCGCTCGAGCGAGCGCCGCAGCCGCCCGGCCTGGATCCGGACGATCGGGTCCACCGTCGGGTCGAAGTCCTCGCGCCGCCCGAAAACACGCGTTGCGATCGCGGTCTGGGAGAGCTGCTCCTGCCGGCCGGCGAGCGTCTCCTCGACGATGAACCGGACGAACGCCCTGGAGCGCAGCGAGGCGTCGAAATCCGCGCTCGCGAGGATCCGCTCGAGCTCCAGCTGTACGGCCACGCGGTCGAGAATCGCCTTGTCGGCGCTCACCCGGCGGCCCCCCATCGTCGCGACCTCCCCAAGCCGCTTGCTCAGCGCCTGACCACACTAGAGTAGTTGACATTCCGACCGACGGCAACGGGATAGGGGTCGCATCCATCAGCCGATTTCTCACTCGATGGTCAGCGCCAGCAACAACTTACCTGAACAGATCTGACGGCCTTTGGGCGGTGGGTGGCGGTGCGTCACCGCACTTCGGGAGGTAGACTCCCGGAACATGTTCGCGTCAGTCCGGGGAAGGTCGTGTCGCTGTCTCGCGGTCGCCATCGGCGTGGCTGTGCCCGTCTGCGCGCAAGCGCAGGGCCGGATCACGGGCTCGGTCGTGGATACTTCGAGCACGCCGCTCGCGAGCGTGACGATCACGCTCACCGGCCCGAACGAGCGGGAGGCGCAGTCCGGCCCCGACGGAGCGTTCGCCTTCGACGCCCTCGCGGAAGGCGAGTACCGGCTCGAGGCGTCGCTGCCGGGCTTCGCACCGGCGGCGCAAAGCGTTCGACTGACGGCCGGGGAGACCGAAAGCGTCGTGCTCAAGCTCTGGGCGCGGGCCTTCGACAAGGTCGTCGTCACGGCCGGAAAGTCGGGTGAGCTCGACGCTCAGGCGGTCGCGATGGCGGTGAGCGTGCTACCCGGGACCGAGCTTACGCGGCTTCAGGTCCGATCTGTCGAGGATCTGGCCGGCCTCGCGCCATCCGTGGCCTTCTCGCAGAACACCGGCTTCGCGCAGTTGACGATCCGCGGCATCGGGACGAACGCCGTGTTCGCCGGGTCCGACCCGAGCTCGGCGGTCTACTTCGACGGCGTCTACCTCGCGCGCCCCGCCATGGTGCTCGCCGATTTCCTGGACGTGGAGCGCGTCGAAGCGCTGCGCGGCCCGCAGGGGACGCTCTACGGCCGCAACGCCGTGGGCGGCGCGCTGAACGTGATCACGAAGGCGCCAACGGACGAGCTCGAGGCCTCGGCCCGCGCGAGCGTCGGCGACTACGAGAGCGTGCGAGCCGAGGCGCGCCTCGCCGGCGCCATCGTCCCCGGCCGCGTGGCGGGAAGCGCCGCCGTCCTGCGAGGAGTCCAGCAGGGCTACGTCCGCGACCTGGAGCATCCCGACGACCCGCTGGGCGGCGAGGACGTCACCGCGGCGCGTGGCAAGCTCCGTGTCGGGTTGGGCGCGGGCGGCGACCTGCTCGTCTCGGCCGACGTGACGCACCAGGACCCGAGGCCGCTCACCTACGCGAAGGTGCTCGCGGTGAAGCCGGGATTCGAGATCGACAACCCGAGTGGCCCCCGCGAGGTCCGCACCTCGACGCTCGGCGAGAGCCGGAACCTGCAGTACGGCGTCGCCGCCCGCCTCGCGCTGCGGCTTTCGTCCCAGACGACCCTGACCAGCCTGACGGCGTATCGGATTCTGGACTACGACGTCTTCGTGGACACCGACATCACCGAGCTGGAGCTCGTCGTCAACGACCTGCACGAGATCCAGCACCAGTGGTCGGAGGAGCTCACGCTTTCAGGACGACATTCCGGGGTGACGTGGGTCGGCGGCCTGTTCCTGCTCGCGGACAGCGACCATCAGCCGACGTCCCTGCTCCTGGGGGGCCTGGGGGTCGAGAACCGCTTCGACCCCCGGGTCGAGGCGTCCACGGGCGCCCTGTTCGGGCAGGCCACGATCAGCCTGACGCGGAGCGTGCAGGCCACGGCCGGGCTGCGCTACACGCGGGAGCGCAAGACCTTCGACACCGCGCTCGCGCAGTACCCGCTCGGCCAGCCCGAGGATCGCGTGGACAGCGTCGGGTATGCGTTCACGGACGCGATCTCGCACACGGCGTGGACCCCGAAGCTCGGCCTGGAGGCGCGGCTCGGCGAGCTGACGCTCGCCTACGCGTCCGCGACGCGGGGCTTCAAGAGCGGGGGCTTCAACGTCAGCTCGCCCGTGGCGGGCCGGGGCTACGCTCCCGAGTGGGCGTGGAGCTACGAGGCGGGCCTGAAGCACACCTTCGCGAGCGGCGGCCGTCTCACTTTCGCCGCGTTCCACACCGACTACACGGACCTGCAGGTGCAGACGACGCTCCAGCCCGGCGTGATCGACATCTCGAACGCCGCCGAGGCGACGATCCGCGGCGTCGAGCTGGAAGGCGCCTGGCAGCCGGCGCGCTCGCTGCAGCTCGGGGGCCACCTGGCGTGGCTGGATGCTCGTTACGACGCGTACGAGGCGATCGGCGTCGGCGTCGCCGGCGACGTTTCAGGCAATCGCCTGAGCAACGCACCCGAGTGGTCGGGGCGGCTCTGGCTCGAGTGGAAGGCCCCTGCGGGACGCGCCGGGATGCTGTCGCTTCGCGCCGACTCGCGCTGGCAGAGCGTCGTCTTCTACACGCCGTTCAACGACGCGGTCCAGCGCCAGAGCGCCTATGGCTTGCTGGACCTGAGCGCGCAGCTCGGCCCCGGCCGCTGGAGCGTCGGCCTCTACGCGCGGAACCTGACAGGCGAGAACTTCATCACCGGCAGCTTCGCGTCGCCGCCTCCGGCGGTCGGGGGCCGCCCGGGGCCGCCGCGGCAGCTGGGAGTCCAGCTGACGCTGCGGCGGTGACGCGCGAGCGTCCTCAGGTCGCGCGCGAAGCCGCGGTGGTGAACCCCGGATACCCTCGGGCAAACGTAAATTACGTGACTGTAACTTGACCGGGTCCTCCCTCGAGTCGCACTGTGACCGCGTCCTCCGATCGCCGAGCACTGCGTAGCCGAGCAACACTCGGGTGGCTGAGCCAACACTCGCGCCACCCAGCTCGCGTTCAGCGGACGTTGCCGCAGGTCGCCCCACCTGCGGCGGGGTCGTGACTCAGCGGGCGGATGAGGAGAGCGACATGTTGCAGGTCTTCAGGACGTTGCGGGTTTCCGCCGTGATGGTCGGAACCCTTAGCCTGGCGGCGGGTGCCGCCGCGCAGGCGACCCAGACGAAGGAGACGGTGCCGGGCGGACCGGCCACGATCAAGGCAAAGCAGGTGTCCGGAGAGCTCGTGGCCAAGGGCTCGAACTGGCTGATCGCGAAGGACGCGGCCGGCAACTACACGCTCTACAACGTCCAGCCGGGAAGGAAGGCCATCGTCGACGGCGTGTCGCAGAGCCTGGACCAGCTCAAGGTGGGCACGTGGTTGACCTCGACCGCCACCACCACCGAGACGCCGGTCATCAAGCGGACCACGACGATCACCCAGGGCACCGTGTTCTGGGCCGCGCCCACGAGCATCATCGTGACCCTCGAGAACGGCGAGAACAAGCAGTACGAGGTGCCGTCCGACTTCAAGTTCGACGTCGCCGGCCAGAAGCTGTCAGCGATGGAGCTTCGCCCCGGCATGAAGCTCACCGGGACGAAGATCGTCGAAGAGCCGGTGACGGTGATCACGCACGACGTGGTCGTGACGGGCGTCGCCCCGAGGTGAGCGGAGCCTGAACGTTCGAGCCACACACGAGCGGCGAAGGGTCCGCGGCGGCGCTGCGCCTGCCGCCGCGGACGAGCTCCGGAGGATGATGATGAAGCTCACGAAGTCGGTTGCGTTGTCCCTGACCTGCGTTGTCAGCCTGGCGCTCGGCTCGAGCGCCGCCCGCGCCCAGGATCCACCTGCGGCGGCGGCGCCCGCACCGGCTGCCGCCCTGAAGCCGGCGAGCCTGGGGCTCGTCGTGTATCCCGGGTCGGGCCAGGACACGGCCAAGCAGGGGAGGGACGAAGGCGAGTGCTACACCTGGGCGCGGCAGCAGACGGGGATCGACCCCACGGCCACCCCGGCTCCGCCCCCCGCGGCGGAGGCCCCGAGGGGCGGGGCGGTCAAGGGCGCGGCGCGCGGAGCCGCGAGGGGAGCCGCCGTCGGCGCGGTCGGCGACGACGACCGAGTGCGTGACGAGGGGAACCTCGATGCCGGAGAAGGTGCGGCGGCGGGCGCCGCGGCGGGGGCGGCCAAGGGACGCCGGGCACAGAAGAAGGCCGGCAAGCAGGCCGAGGCGCAGGCGCAGCAGACCGCCCAGGCCCAGGACGCCGCGACGAAGGACACGTTCAAGAAGGCCTGGGGCGCCTGCCTCGAGGGCCGCGGCTACACCGTCAAGTAGCGCGCGGACCAGGGGTCCAACATGAGCACGCCACCGGCCGATCCATCACTCGAGTTGTCCCTCGTCGACGACGCCGCGCTTCGGATGCAGCGGCACGTGATGTTGGTCCCCGCGCGGGGCCTCGGCGTCGTTCGGCGGGCCGTGTTCTTTGCGCTGCTCACGTGGCTGCCCCTCGTCGTCTGGGCCCTCTACACGAGCCGGATGCTACCGGGCGGCGTCGCCGAGCCGCTGGCCGTGCACTTCGGCGTGCACGTCCGCTTCCTGCTGGCCGTTCCGGCGCTCATCCTGGGCGAGGCCATGGCGCATCGGGTGAGCACGACGCTCATTCCCTACTTCCTGAGCTCGGGGGTGGTGCCGCCTGCGCAGAGGGGGGCCTTCGTCCGCGTCGTCGGGGGCGTCGCCCGCCTGCGCGACCGAACCCTTCCCTGGGTGCTGATCGCCGTGTTCGTGATCGCCTGGACGATCCTGCAACCCGTCGCTGGGGGATCGGATGCGGAGCACGAGGCGGCGTGGGCCTCGAGCGGGGAGGCCGGCGGGCTCGGGTTCGGAGGCTTCTGGTTCCTGTACGTCAGCCGCCCCATCTTCGCCGTCCTGCTGGCGGCCTGGCTGTGGCGCCTGGCTCTGGTCTTCGTGCTGCTGAAGCGCATCGCCCGGCTCGATCTGTCGATCGTCCCGACCCATCCCGACAGTGCCGGCGGCCTGGGATTCCTGAAGGACCTGCCGAAGGCCTTCAGCCTGCTGGCCTTCGCCACCTCGGCGGTGGTGGCCTCGCGCCTGGCCCACGACGTGATCTACCACGGCGTGGCCGTCCAGTCGCTGAAGGGAGTGCTCGGCGTGTTCGTGGTTCTGGTCGTGGCGATCAGCGTAGCGCCTCTGCTGGCCCTGGCCGGTCCGCTGGCCGCCGCCAAGCGTCGCGCCCTGCTGGAGTACGGCGCCCTGGTCGGCAAGCACGGGCGCCTCGTGCGCCAGCGCTGGATCCTGGGCGAAGCACCGGGGGACGACGCGCTCCTGCAGGCGCAGGAGATCGGGCCGGTGGCCGACACGCTGGCCCTCTACGACGCGGTGCGCCGGATGCGCCCCGTGCCCTTCGGCAAGTCGACGCTGCTCGCGATCGCGGTCCCGACCCTCATCCCCATCCTCGTGCTGATCTCCACCCAGGTCCCGATCAAGGAGGTCCTGAAGAAGATCGCCGGGGCCCTTCTCTAGAGATCGAAATGAACGAGACACGGCGTGCGAACGTCCTCCGCCTGGCCGCGGCCGGGCTCCTGGCCTCGGTGCTCGCCGCGCCTTTCGCTCGCGCCGAGGACGTCAAGACACCCTGGCAGCCGAAGGCCCCGGACGGCCTGCCGACGGAATTCGACTGGATCCGGCTGAAGTCGGACGAGTGGCTCAAGGGCGAGCTCGTCTCGATGTACGACGGCAAGCTCGAGTTCGACAGCGACGAGCTCGACGTCCTGAGCTTCGACTTCGCCGACATCAAGGAGATCCGCACGTCGCGCGTCGTGCAGGTGGGGTTCGCCGACGCCGACCGCAAGCCCGCGATGGGTCGGCTGGTCCTCGACGGCGCCGCCGCTCGCGTCGTTTCCGAGACGGGCGAGACTGCGTTCGGCCGGTCGGAGATCCTGACGATCGTCATCGGCGCCGCCAGGGAGATCGACTACTGGTCGGGCTACGCCAACGCGGGCGGCAACATCCGCAGCGGCAACAGCGACCAGATCGACTACACGGCGCGGCTCGGGACGGTGCGTCGGTCGGTCAAGGACCGCACCGGCTTCGACTACATCGGCACCATCACCCGCATCGACTCCGTGGACACGTCCAACAACCACCGCGTCACCCTCGGCTGGGACCGCTTCCTGAGCCAGCGGCTCTTCCTCAACCTGGTCGGCCTGGAGTGGTACCGCGACCCGTTTCAGAACATCGCCAACCGCTGGACGGTGACCGCGGGCCTCGGCTACGAGCTCGTCGACTCGGCTCGAACGTCGTGGAGCGCCTCGGCCGGCCCCGCCTGGCAGTCCAGCGATTGGGACAGCGCTCCCCCGGGCGGCGAGGAGTCGGCCCAAAGCTTCGCGCTGCGGGTCGGAACCCGCTTCGAGCACGAGTTCACCCAGTCGATCGACTTTCACGCCTACTACAACGCGTTCTTCACCGACGAGGCGTCCGGCAGCTACACGCACCACTTCGACACGGGGCTCGAGATCGAGCTGATCGGCGACCTCGACTTCAACGTCGCGTGGGTGTGGGACCGGGTTCAGGATCCGCGGCCGCTCGAGGACGGCAGCTTCCCCAAGCGAGACGACACCCGGCTCATCTTCGGCCTCGGCTGGTCGTTCTAGCCGAGGACCGCCGCGGCGATCTGGACGAACAGGATCTTCGCGACGGTCACCGTCGGAAACACCATCGCGTAGCCGATGTCGGGCCGCTCCGTGGGGACGGCGCGGTTCGCGTACACCAGGATGGCGGGGTTGCCGGTCACGCCGGAGACGATGCCGAACAGGTCGTCGGCAGGAATGGCGAGCAGACGTCCCGCGGCCATGGTCGCCGCGATCAGCGCGAGCATGATCTGGGCGCCGAGCAGGATCAGCGTGAACCCGCTCTCCGCCACCGTGGCGGCGAACTGGGGGCCCGACGCGATGCCGACCTGCGCCAGGAACACCGTCAGCCCGAAGTTTCGGAGCACCATGTTCGCCGAGAGCGGCAGCGTCCACACGATGCCGGTGCGACGGATATGCCCCAGGCCGAGCGCAACCAGCAGGACCCCGGCGAGTCCCAGCGTGATCCGGCCGACCCCGGGAATGGGAAGCGGGATCATTCCGACGAGGAGGCCCATGGCCGCGCCGACACCGAGGGAGATGTAGCTGAAGTCGCCAACTCCCTTGATGGAATCGCCGAAGAAGCGGCGCACGGCATCGAAGTCCGCGCGATGGCAGAGTACGCCGACGCGGTCGCCGAATTCCAGCACCAGGTTGTCGTCCGGCAACAGATCGACGTCACC
>CAZMRX010000121.1:0-13228 GCA_964568755.1 uncultured Acidobacteriota bacterium
CAGGACGAGCTGCGCCGGGCGCACCGGCAGCTCGCGGTCAGGACGTTCGAGCTCCGGAGCCTGCTGGACATCAGCCGCGACCTGACGGCGGGCTCGTCGGAGGAAGCCCTGCTGGCGCTCGTCGTCACCACCGCGATGGGCCACTTCCTCGTCTCGCGCTGCGCGTTCTACCGGCGCGGGCCGCGGGGCCTCGAGCTCGCGCACGGGCGCGGGCTCAGCCGCGAGGCGGAGGCCAACGCCGGGATCGACGACGACGCGCTCGCGGTGCTCGCGGGAGCCCCTGGCGCGGCGTCGGTCGCCGACCTGCCCGAGGGCGCGCTGCGCCAGCGGCTGCTCCAGGCGCGGCTCGCCCTCGCGGTGCCGCTCCGCGCGGGGGAACGGCTCGAGGGACTGCTGGCGATCGGCGAGCGCTCCTCGGGGGCGCCCTTCTCGGAAGAGGACCGCGAGATCGCCGTGGCGCTGGCGCGCCAGGCGATGGCGGCGCTGCAGAACGCGCGGCTGCAGCGGGTCCGCGAGGAGAAGCTGCGTCAGGACCGTGAGCTGCAGATCGCGCGCGGGATCCAGGAGAGCCTGCTGCCTCGGGCGGCGCCCGAGCTCCCGGGCTTCGAGCTGGCCGGCGAAAGCCGCCCGTGCTTCGAGGTGGGCGGCGATTCCTACGACTGGATTCCGCTCGAGGGCGGCCGGCTCGCGCTGGTGGTCGCCGACGTCGCGGGGAAAGGCACTCCGGCGAGCCTGCTGATGGCCACCACCCACGCCTTCGTGCACGCTCTCGCCGGGACGGCGGACCCCGCCCGCGTGATCGAGCGGCTCAACCGCTTCCTGTTCGCGCGCACGCAGGCGAGCCGCTTCGTCACGCTCTTCTACGCGGAGCTCGACACCGCCGCGCGGCGCCTGTCGTACGTGAACGCCGGCCACGTGCCGCCGTTCCTCCTGGCACGGGACGGGGCGCTCGGCCGGCTCTCGGCGGGCGGCCCCGCCTTGGGCCTCCTACCGGAGGCCGACTACGACGTGGGCGACGTCGCGCTCGATTCCGGAGACCTGCTCGCCGTGGTCACGGACGGAGTGACCGAGGCCATGTCCCCCGAGGAGCACGAGCTCGGGGACGACCGGGTCTCAGAAGCGCTGCGTCGCCTGTCCTCGGAAGGAGCCGGCGCAGCGCTCCGGGGGCTCGTCGGCGCGGTCGACGCCTGGGCGGGCTCTCGCGGCAGCAGCGACGACCTGACGGCTTTGATCCTCAAGGCGCGATAGAACGAAAGCGGCGCACGGAGATCAGGCGCGGGGCGACGGCTGGGCGCCGATCAGCTCGCCGACGACCACGAACCACGACTCGAGCTCCGCGGCCGTGGGCGCGAGCTCGTACGCGTGGTGGTGGCTCGCGCGGCTCAGGGCCGACCAGGCGAGGCTCGCGCGTGCGGCAAGTGGCACCTCCACCAGGTAGCTTCTCAGGCAGATCAGCTGCGTGCGCATCGAGCAGCGGGCGAACTCGAGCGACTCGCGCTGCCACAGCCGGTCGATGCTCGTCTCCAGAGCCTCGAGCGCGAGCAGCGCCGACGCGCGCGGCCACAGCCCGGCCGTCGCCGAGTCCGAGAGCCGCAGCAGCGCGGAGGCGGCCTCGAGCAGCTCCCGGGGGTCGGCGCCGTCGGCCTTCAACTCAGCCCTCGCAACCAGGCCGCGAGCTGGCTCGACTGGCGGACGAGCTCCACCGCGGCGGCCGCCTTCAGCTCGCGGGGTCCCGCCTCGACCTGCTTCGCCGCCTCGGCCAGCGGCTTGCCGGCCTCCCGCTCGAGGCGAGGCAGCACGTCGCCGGTCCGGGATGCGTCGTCGAAGAGCGCGAGGGCGAGGAGCGGCATCACCCGCTCGGCATCGCCAAGGGCCCGCTCCACCGCGGCGTGGGGCTCGCCGCGGCCGAGTCGCCGCCGTCGCACCACCTCCATGCACGCGGCCTCCAGGCCGAGCCGGCACAGCCCGGGCACCACGCGCGCGGCCGCCGAGGACGGCAGGTCGGCCGTGCCCGCGACGGCGAGCGCGTCCTCCAGGTAGCGCCCGACGGGATCGAGCGCGCGGCGCAGCTCCACGACCGACGCGTCGCGCCGCGTGACCTCGACGATCTCGGCGGGGATGTCGAGCCGGCGCACGGCCTCCGGCAGCCGGTCGTCGTGGGTGAAGACGACGACCTGGCGGTCCGCGGAAGCGCTCTCCAGGACGCGCGCCAGCCCGTCGACGCGCGCCGGGTCCATCGACTGCACGGGGTCGTCGATCACGATGAACCGGAACGGGCTTTCAGCGAGCGTTGCGCGCGGCACGAAGAGGCTGAGCGCGAGCGAGTGCAGCTCGCCCTGGCTCATCACGCCGAGCGCCGCGCCCTCGACACCGTCGACGGTGACGTCGAGCGCGACGCGGCGCCGCGTGCCCTCGCCCGTGAGCTGGATCTTCCCGAGCTCGACGTGGCTCTGCTGGCGCAGGTGGTCCCAGATGCGGGCCGCTTTCTCGGCGATCGGCGCGAAGCGGTCGTCGCGGATCCCGGCCGCGGCCTTCTTGAACCAGGCCTCCGCAGCCTTGAGACGCTTCAGATCCTGGGCCCCGCGCACGGCGCCGCGAGCGGCCTTGAGCCAGGCCGCGACCTCGACGACGGCGGGCCGCCAGGCGTCCTCCTTGCGCCCGAGCTCGGCGCGGGCGGAGTCGCGGAGGCGGACGACGGCCTCGCGCAGCGGGCCGCTCGCCTTCTCGACGTGGTCGGCGAGCGCGCCGAGATCGGTGATCGATCCCGCCTGGACCCAGCTCGCGAGCGCCTCGACGAGCGGGCCGAGCTCGAGCCCGACCTCGGCCGCGCGCGTGAAGGCCTCGGGCTTGAGCGGCACCAGGCCCTCCCACTGGCGCCGGGCGGCGTCCGCGCGGAGGTGAACGGCTTCGGCTTCCCGCGCGGCGTCGCGGAGGTGCTTTGCGGCGTCCTTCTGCTTCTTGCTCCAGGCCTTGTCGAGAGCGTCCCTGCGGCCGCACACCGGGCAGTCGCCGTCGCCGTGGGCCGCGTGAAATTCGAGGGCACCCTCGAGGAGCGCCGCCGCGTCCCGCGAGCGCGCCGAGGCGCTCTCGCGGGCCGAGCGGACGAGCGCTCCCGCGGCGCGCATCTCTCGAGCGGCGGCCTCGACGCGCGCCGGATCGGGCGGCTCGAGGCTCGCGACCCCGCGCAGCACCTCGGCGGCGTCGGAGCCGGCTCCGGAGGAGGGGCTGCCGGAGAGGACCGCGTCGACCGCCTCCAGGTCCCAGTCCTTGCCCTCCACGGCCACCACGACGCGGCGCGCCCGCTCGTCCTCGACTCCTCGCAGGCGCGCGACGAGCGTGTCGCGGGCCTCGGTCGCCTCCTTGAGGGCCTTCTCGCGGGAGCGGCGGGCCTCCCCGAGCGCGGCCAGCGCCTCGACCAGGTCCTCCAGACCCAGGATCGAGGAGAGCGCGTCGTAGAGCTTCGACGGCCCCTCGTCGAGGAGCGAGCCGAGCTCGTTGTAGGACAGGAACGGGCGGTGCGTGCGCAGCGCCGTCGTCCAGCCGAGCGCCACGAGATCGGACGGCGGCTGGCCGTCGAGCTCGGCCGCTGCCGGCGCAGACTCGAACTCGGCCTCCGGCTCCCAGCGGCGCGAGACGACACACGGCCCGCGCGCGCCCTCGACGAGGAACGTCGCGCCGAGCGACGCGGCCGGGTGATGCAGGTTCCGCCAGCCCTCGCGCCAGACCGCGGCTCGCTCGCGCCAACGCAGGCTGTCGCCCGTGAGCAGCACCTCGAGCCCCTCGGCGAGGCTCGACTTGCCGGACCCGTTGCGTCCGACGACCAGAGTCAGGCCCGGACCCGGCCGCAGCTCGAGCGTCTGGCGCGGGCCGATGCCTCGAAAGCCCTCGACGGCGATCGAACGCAGATAGGCGCCGGCGACAGCCGGCGGGACGCGCGTCGCGTCGGCCCGCGACGCGGCGGTCCCGCCCGAAAGCTCCGCCTCGAGCGGGTCCTTGCCCTCGAGCGCCGCGAGCACGAGGCCGCTCCAGCCGGCGTCGGCCGAGGCGTCGCCCTCGAGCCGCGTCAGGACGAGGCTGCGGATGCCGGGATCCATGGGAAAAGCTCCCTACACTAGACGAGCAACCGGGTCGCCGGGTTCAACGTCACCAGTCGCTGCCCAGGCCCGCGATCACCGTGGCGAAGGTCGCGATCCCGTCCCACAGGTTCTGGAGCCGGAGGTTCTCGTCCGGGGCGTGCTGAGCGTTG
Organism: uncultured Acidobacteriota bacterium; assembly: GCA_964568755.1. GTDB lineage: Bacteria > Acidobacteriota > Vicinamibacteria > Fen-336 > Fen-336 > DATBSL01. Next base: position 4,247 of record CAZMRX010000121.1, read on the forward strand.
TCGTGGTTGGCGATCGGAAGGATCACGACGGGCACACGGAAGGTCTCGATGAAGAGCAGCATCGGCACGCTGCCGCCGAGCGTGGGCAGGGCGATCACGGGCTCCTCGGTGTCCTCGCCGACGACCGAGAGCAGCCGGCGCGAGAACGGCAGCTCGAGCGCGGTGCGGGCCGCCGGATAGCCGCCGCTCCAGTCGAGCCGCACCAGGTTCGGGGTGGCGCGGCGCTCGTCCGGCTTCGGCTCGGCGTGGACGATGCTCCACCCCTGCGCGCGCAGGTGCGCCTCGAACCGATCGCGCACCTTCTGCGGCGTCTGCTCGGGCACCAGCCGGAAGTCGATCGAGGCCCGCGCCTCGGTCGGAATCGCGTTCTGGGCCTGCGCGCCGACAGCACCGGACTGCAGGCCGCGCAGGTTGAGGGCCGGCAGCATGATCCGCTCGACGAGGCGGGCCCCGCCGGCCTCCGATGCCGCGATCGCAAGGTCCTCACGGATCGCCGCGTCCACGTCGGGCACCGCCGCGAGCGCCGCACGCTCCGCCTGCGTCACCGGCCGGACGTCGTCGTAGAAGCCGGCAATCGCGATCCGGCCGTCGGGGTCGCGGAGGCCGGAGACCAGGTGCGCGAGCGCGACCGCCGGGTTGGGCACCCAGTTGCCGTAGTGCCCGCTGTGGACCGATCGCAGCGGGCCGTAGACCGTGATCTCCACGTCCGTCACGCCGCGCGCGCCGAAGACGACCTGCATGCGGCGGCTCTGGTGCACCGGCCCGTCGCAGAGCAGCCACGCGTCGGCGCGCAGCAGCTCGCGGTTCGCCGCGAGCACCTTGGCGAGGTGCGGCGAGCCGGCCTCTTCCTCGCCCTCGAAGAACAGCTTGAGATTCACCGAGGGCCGCGCGCCGGTCGCCGCGAGTGCGTCGAGCGCCGCCGCGATCGCGAGAATCGGGGCCTTGTCGTCGGAGGCCGAGCGTGCGTAGATCCGCCACTCCGCGTCGAGCGGCCCGCGCAGCGAGGCGAGATCGAGCGTTCGCGCGGTGGGGCCGAGCGGCCCGTCCCGCAGCACCGGCGTCCAGGGCGGGCTCGTCCAGCGCTCGGGCTCGACCGGCTGGCCGTCGTAGTGGGCGTACAGCACGACCGTTTTCGGAGCCCCCACGTGCAGCTCGCCGTACACGGCCGGGGGCCCGCCCTGGCCGTCGAGCAGCCGGGCCGCGACGCCGCGCTTCTGGAGCATGCGCACGATGTGCGCGGCGTTCCGGGTGATCCCGTCGCTGTCCGAGGCCACGTTCGGGAGGGCCAGGAGCTCGACGAACTCCCGCAGCAGCTCCGGCTGCCGATCCCGGACGTGGGCCAGCACCCGCGCGCGAAGGGTTGGCGAGGCGGCCTCGGCCGGGCCGACGAACGACCCCCCGAGAACGGCGATCAGGCTGGCAGCCACGATCCTGGTGCTCATGGCCGGATTATGTCCCGAGGAGCGCCTGCCTTCCGCCGAAGCCCCCGAATCGTCTAAGGTTGTGGCGGACGCCGCCCTCCAAACCGTACCCCCCCCTCCGGCATCTCAAGGTTCGGAGAGTCGTGATGGAGGGGCTCGCGGGGGTGGCCAGCGGAGACACGCGAGTCCTGATGAGCGAGGACCACGATCGCCGGGCCGCCGAGTTGCGGCTCGTACGAGCGGCGCAGCAGGGCGACCTGCTGGCCTTCGAGCGCCTCTATCGCGACAACGAGAGAAAGGTGTTTGGCTTGTGTTTCAGGCTGTCGTCCGACCCCGCGCTGGCCGAGGAGCTGACGCAGGAGGTGTTCGTGCGGGCCTGGCGCAAGCTCTCGAGCTTCCGGGGCGAGAGCGCCTTCTCGTCATGGCTCTACCCGCTGACGGTGAACGTGGCGCTCAGCGAGCGCCGCTCGCGGCGCCGCCGCGACGCGCGGATCGTGGCGACGGAAGACCCCGCACGCCTGGAGCGGACGCCGCGGGCGCCGGCGCCGGAGGCGGGCTTCGACCTCGACAAGGCGATCGCGACGCTACCGCCCGGCGCGCGCGCCGTGTTCGTGCTGCACGACGTGGAGGGCCGGACCCACGAGGAGATCGGCAAGCTGTTGAACCTCGCGACGGGTACGTCGAAGGCGCAACTGTTCCGCGCGCGCCGGCTGCTCAGGGAGGCACTCGTCTCATGACCTGCCACGAGCTGGACGAACGGCTGGACGACTTCGTGGACGGCGCCCTCGCCGGCGCCGACGCCGAGGCGGTCGCGTCTCACCTCGCCGGCTGCGAGCCGTGCCGCGAGCGCGAGCGTCAGCTGCGCCAGCTGCTCGCCCACGCGGCGGCGCTTCCCCGCGCCATGACGCCCCCGCGCGACCTCTGGCCGGAGATCGCCGAGCGGATCGAGCGCGGGTCGGCCTGGTCGGCGCTGTGGACTTCGTGGCAGCCCCTGGGCCTCGCCGCGGCCGCGGTCGTGCTCGGGCTCGCCGTGTACCTCTGGAACGGCGCGGGTCCGGTGGCGGTGCGCACCGTCGCGATGCCGAGCGCCAGCCCGTCGCTGCAGGCGGTGACGACGACGGGCGTCGCAGACCCGGTGCTGGCCGCGGCCGCCCGCAACTACGAGGAGGCCGCGGCCAGGCTGCTCGAAACACTGCAGCAGAGGCGTGCCGTGCTGTCGCCCGAGGACCTGGCGCGCGTCGAGGCCAACCTCGAGGTGATCGACCGCGCCCTCGAGGAAGTGCGCCAGGCGCTGGTGAAGGACCCGGAGAGCCCCGAGCTCAACCGCATGCTGGTCGCCACGCACCGCAAGAAGGTCGACGTGCTCCGTCGGGTGGTCCGCCTCTCGACGGCGCTTTGAGCGATGAACAGGAGACATGTCATGAAGCCCGCAGCAGTCGTCCTCGCCAGCGTCCTCTTCGCCCCGGCGTGGCTCGCCGCACAGACCACCGTGGACGAGACGCGCAAGGCGGCCCCGGACGGAAGCGTGAGCATCGAGAACATGGCCGGCTCGGTCAAGGTGACCGGCTGGGACAAGGCCGAGGTGCAGGTGCGGGGCACGGTCGGTGACGGCGGCGAGCTGAGCTTCGAGAGCACCGGCAAGCGCATCCACATCGAGATCGAGGCCGACCACAATCCGATGGGCATCAAGAGCGACCTCGAGGTATTCGTGCCCGCCGGCAGCGCCGTCGACATCGAGGGCTTCCAGGCCTCGATCAGCGTCGTCGGCGTGACCGGATCGGTGACCGCCGAGACGGTCAACGGCTCGATCACCCAGTCGGGGGCCGCGAAGCTCGTCGAGCTGCAGAGCGTCAACGGCGGAATCGAGCTCTCGAAGGCGACGGGGCGGGTGAAGGCCGAGGCCGTCAACGGCAGCGTCGTGGTGCGCGACGCCTCCGGGGACCTCGAGGCATCCACGGTCAACGGCAAGCTGCACGTGATTGGCGGCTCCTACGACCGCGCCGAGCTCGAGTCCGTGGCCGGAACCGTGCGCTTCGAGGCCGCGCTCTCGGGCCGGGCCACGCTGTCGATCGAGACGGTGAGCGCCCCCGTGGAGCTGCTGCTGCCCGCGAGCGTCTCGGCCGAGTTCTCGGTGTCGAGCTTCAGCGGCCGGGTCACGAACGAGCTCGGCCCCGCCGCCGAGAAGCGCAGCAAGTGGACGCCGCAGACCGAGCTGAGCTTCACGACGGGGTCGGGCGGCGCGCGCATCACCATCGAGACGCTCTCGGGGGCGATCGGCATCCGCAAGCGGCCGTAGTCACGCGATAACGAGAAAACGGAGAAGACAGATGAAGCGAGCGACGATCCTGGCAGCATTCGCGGTGGCGGCCGCTCCGGTCCTGGCGACGGCGGCCCAGGAGGAGTTCCGCTGGACCGGCAAGGTCGCGGCGGGACAGGCGATCGAGATCAAGGGCGTCAACGGCGGGATCACGGCGACCGGCTCGGCGGGCGGCGACGTCGAGGTGACCGCGGTCAAGAAGGGCCGCAAGAGCGACCCGACCGAGGTGAAGGTCGAGGTCGTCGAGCACGCGGGCGGTGTCACGATCTGCGCCGTCTACCCGAGCGACGGCGCCGCCAACGAGTGCGCGCCGGGCAAGGGCGGCCGCATGCGCGTGCGCGACAACGACGTGAACGTGGAGTTCCGCGTCAAGGTGCCGGCGGGCGTGCGCTTCGTCGGCCGCACGGTCAACGGCGGCATCGAGGCGAGCGGGCTCAAGGCGGACGCCGAAGCCGAGACCGTCAACGGCGGGGTCGAGCTCGACTCGACCGGCACGGCTCGCGCGCAGACCGTGAACGGCGGCATCACCGCCCGGCTCGGACGCGCGGACTGGGAGGGCACGCTCAAGCTCGAGACCGTCAACGGCGGGATCGACGTCTCGATGCCCGAAGGCCTGAGCGCCGACGTACGCGCCTCGACCGTGAACGGCGACATCTCGACCGACTTCCCGCTCACCGTCACGGGCAAGATCGCCCGCCGCAAGCTCGAGGGCACCGTCGGCTCCGGCGGCCGCCTGCTCGAGATGAAGACCGTCAACGGGGGGATCGAGCTCAAGAAGGCGGGGTTGTAGGGCCTGGGCGGTCGATTCGTCGTCCACCGGGGAGAGGCGAGTCGAAGGGAAGGCTTACGGCTGTCGTGGCTCATAACCACATCCCTGTGGCTCATCGCCTGGAACGCCACGTTGGCATAGCATCTCGAGCGTTCACCGAGGTGCCTTCATGTTCATTCGATTGAATGTCGTGGCCGCGACGCTCGCGGCCTCTCTCGTCGGTCTGGTGCCTGCGTCGGCTGTGGCGCAGACCAAGCTCCTGCGCTATCCCGACATCGCGGGCGAGCGCGTCGCGTTCTGCTACGCGGGCGACATCTGGACGGCGCCCGCGAAGGGCGGGAGCGCCACACGGCTCACCGCTCACGCGGGCCTCGAGCTGTTCCCGAAGTTCTCGCCGGACGGAAAGTGGCTCGCCTTCACCGGTCAGTACGAGGGCGACGAGCAGGTCTACGTGGTCCCGGCCGAAGGCGGGCAGCCGCGCCAGCTGACCTACTACCCCGCTCGCGGGCCTTTCCCGCCGCGCGGAGGTTATGACAACCAGGTGATGGGCTGGACGCCCGACGGCACCGCCATCGTGTTCCGCTCGCAGCGCGACGCCGACGGCGTGCGCTCGGAGGGCCAGCTCTTCACCGTCCCGGCAAAGGGCGGCCCTGCGAAGGCGCTGCCGATGCCCACCTCCGGCGCGGCCGACTTCTCGCCCGACGCGAAGCGGCTCGCGTACTCGCCGCTCTTCCGCGACTTCCGAACCTGGAAGCGCTACGAGGGCGGCTGGGCGCAGGACCTCTACCTCTACGACCTCGCCACCAACGACGTGAAGCCGTTCGCCACCAGCAAGCGCACCGAGCGCGACCCGATGTGGATCGGCGACGCCGTCTACTTCGTCTCCGACCGCGACGGAACGCTCAACCTCTACGTCTACGACCTCAAGACCGAGGCCGTGAGCAAGCTCACGAGCAGCACGACCTGGGACGTGCGCTGGCCCTCCTCCGACAACCAGTCGCGCATCGTCTACGAGCAGAACGGCGAGCTTCGCGTCTTCGACGTGAAAACGAAGGCCGACCAGGCGATCCAGGTCTTCGTGCCCAACGACGGCGTCGCGATGCGTCCCTCCCGCTACTCTGCCGAGAAGAACATCGAGGGCTTCGAGCTCAGCCCGAAGGGCGAGCGCGCGCTGGTCGTCGCGCGGGGCGACGTCTTCACGCTGCCGATCGAGAAGGGGCCGACCCGCAACCTCACGGCCACGTCAGGCGTGCACGACAAGCTCGCGCGCTGGTCGCCGGACGGCAAGCGCATCGCCTACGTCTCCGACGCGAGCGGCGAGGACGAGATCTGGCTGGTGGACCAGGCGGGCGGCAAGCCGGAGGCCGTGACCAGGGGCCGCCAGGGCATGACCTACGCGCCCGAGTGGTCGGCGGAAGGCACGCACCTCGCCTTCTCCGACAAGGACGGCAAGCTCTTCGTGCTGACGCTGGCCGGCCGCACGCTCGCGCTCGTCGCCGACGACGAGCGCGCCTTGATCCGCGACTACGCCTGGTCCCCGAAGGGCGCCTACCTCGCGTTCTCGATGACGGATGCCAACAACTCGCGCTCGATCCACGTGTGGAGCGCCGGTGACGCCACGCTCCACCGCGTCACGGACGACGTATTCAACGAGGAGGGCCCGGCCTGGGACCTGGACGGCGACTTCCTCTACTACCTCTCCGACCGCGACTTCGCCCCGCAGATCAGCGGCTTCGAGTGGAACTTCGCCACCAACCGCACCACCGGGATCTTCGCCGTGACGCTGCGGAAGGACGGCAAGAGCCCGTTCCCCCCGCAGTCCGACGAGGTGACGTTCGACGACAAGAAGACCGACGGCGAAGCGAAGTCCGAGGACGAGAAGCCCGACGCCGACAAGGCCAGCGACGTCAAGGCCGACGCGAAGGACAAGGCCAAGAAGAAGGACACGCCGTTCCGGATCGACTGGGAGGGCCTCGGGTCGCGCGTCACGCGCGTGCCGATCGACGGCGACAACATCGACGGCCTCGCGGTCGGCAAGGGGCACCTCGTCTACGGCGTGACCGGCGCGCCCTTCTACGGGCGGGACTCGTACGCGAAGCCGGCGCTCAAGCTCTACTCGCTCAAGGACCGCAAAGCGACGACGCTGGTGGACGACGCCACGGGCTGGGCTCTCTCGCGCGACGGGAGCAAGCTGCTCGTGCGGCAGGGCGAGAGCCTCAACCTGTACGACGTCAAGCCGGAGACGAAGGACAAGAAGGCCGTCTCGACCAAGGGACTGATGCTGGACCGCGTGCCCGCCGACGAGTGGCGCCAGTACTTCGACGAGACCTGGCGGCGCTACCGCGATTTCTTCTACGTCACGAACATGCACGGCTACGACTGGAAGGCGATCGGCGATCGCTACCGCTCGCTGCTGCCGCACGTCGCCCACCGCGCCGACCTCAACTACCTGCTCGGCGAGATGGTGGCCGAGCTCAACGTCGGCCACACCTACATCCAGGGCGGAGACTACGAGATCCCGGCGCGACCGAAGGTCGCCCTCCCTGGGGCGCGCTTCGAGCTCGACGCCGCCGCTGGCCGCTTCCGCATCGCGCGGATCCTCCAGGGCCACAACCAGGAGAACCTCTACCGCGCGCCGCTCACCGAGGTCGGCGTCGATGCCCGCGTCGGCGATTACGTGCTCGAGATCGACGGCGTCGAGCTGCGCGGCGACGACGACCCCTACCGCCTGCTGCGCCACAAGACCGACCCGGTCACGCTCACGCTCAACTCGCGTCCGGTGCTCGAGGGCGCGCGCAAGACGAGCTACCGCCCGGTCACCAGCGAGGAGCCGCTGCTCTACCTCGAGTGGACGAACGCCACGCGCGAGACGGTCGCCAAGCTGACGAACGGCCGCGCCGGCTACCTGCACATCCCCGACATGGGGGCGCCGGGAATCTACGAGTTCATCAAGTGGTTCTACCCACAGATCCGCAAGGAAGGGCTCGTGGTGGACGTCCGCTCGAACGGCGGCGGCAACGTCTCGCAGTGGATCATCGAGCGGCTCGACACGAAGCTGCTGGGCACGCGCTTCGGCAGCCGCAGCGAGCACCCGGGCACCTATCCCGGGACGGTCTTCCACGGCCACAAGGTGGCGCTGCTCAACGAGACCTCGGCCTCGGACGGCGACATCTTCCCGCACATGTTCCGCAAGGCGGGCCTGGGGCCGCTCATCGGCAAGCGCAGCTGGGGCGGCGTCGTCGGCATCAGCGGCCTCGGGCCGATGATCGACGGCGGCCAGGTCACCGTGCCCCTTTCCGGCACCAACGACGTCGACGGCAGCTGGGTGATCGAGGGTCACGGCGTCGACCCCGACATCGTCGTCGAGAACGACCCGAAGTCCGTGATCGCCGGCAAGGACCCCCAGCTCGAGCGCGGCGTCGCGGAGCTGCTGAAGAAGATGGACGCCGAGCCGATGCGGCTGCCGAAGAAGCCGGCCGACCCAGTCAAGACGAAGTAGCGGGCGAGGCTCCTTCTGGCCATGAGCGGGACGTCCGGCATCGCGCTGATGCGGGGCGTCCCGCCCACGCTCGCCCGCTGCGAGCTCAGCTTTCGCGAGCGGGAAGAGGTCGATCTCGAGCGGGCGATCGCCCAGCACGCCGCGTACGCGGCGCTGCTGCGCTCGCTCGGGCTCGAGGTGCTGGAGCTGCCGGCCGACCCCGCGTATCCCGACTGCTGCTTCGTCGAGGACGTGGCGGTCGTGCTGGACGAAGTGGCGCTCCTGACGCGGCCGGGCGCGGCCTCGCGCCGCGGGGAGGTCGAAGCGATCGAGCCGGCCCTCGCCCGCTACCGACCGATCGAGAGGACCGAGCCGCCGGCCACACTCGAAGGCGGCGACGTGCTGCGCGTCGGCCACACCCTCTTCGTCGGGCGCTCGGCCCGCACCAACGAAGCCGGCATCGCACGGCTCGCAGCCGTGGCCGAGCCGCTGGGCTACCGCGTGGTGACGGTCGCGGTGACCGGCTGCCTGCACCTCAAGAGCGCGGTCACGGCGCTCGACCACGAGCGTCTGCTGGTCAACCGCGCCTGGCTCGACACAGCCCCTTTCCAGGACCTGGAGCTCGTGGACGTCGCAGCCGAGGAGCCCGGCGCGGCCAACGTGCTCCGCGTCGCGGGCCTGGTGATTGCCCATGCCGGCTTCCCGCGCACGCTCGAGCGCATCGCGGCGCTCGGCTACGCGTTGCGCCCGCTCGACGTCTCCGAGTTCCTGAAGGCGGAAGCCGCCCTCACCTGCAAGAGCCTGCTGATTTCAGCGGGGGTACGGGGGGCGCTCAGCCCCCCGCTGGCTCAGTCCACAAAGCCCTCGCAGCCCCGCTGACCCGGCCCATCGTCGCTTCGCCCGATGGACATCGCCCCCTCGCGTCACGGCACCGGGCTGCCGGCGTCGATCCGGCCGATGCCGTTCTCGTAGATCAGCTTGTTGAGCGCCGGAACGT
>CAZMRX010000122.1:0-13202 GCA_964568755.1 uncultured Acidobacteriota bacterium
ATGACGATCACTTTGGTATTCTGCGATTGTGCCAGCTTCTCCGTGGCCTCGATGCCTTTCCACCGGAGCAGTTGTTCGCTGATGCCGCGAGCGACGATGTTCTGGAAGTCGGAGATGCCCTGCGCTTCGATCCGCTTCCGGTCGGCCTCCTGGCGCTCCTTGGCCAGCACGAACTGCATGCGCTGGCTCTCCTGCTCGGCGCCGAGCTTCTCCTCGATCGCGGCGGCGAGCCGCGCCGGCAGCGTGAGCTTCCGCAGCGGAGTCGCTTCGACCGAGATGCCGCGCGGCTCGACGAGCCGCCGGAGCTCCGTGGAGATCGCCTCGGCGAGCTTCTCGCGCTCCGAGGTGTAGAGAGCGCGCGCCTCGTACTGTGCGGTCACGCCGCGCGTGACCGAGCGGAACTGCGGCTGCAGCAGGATCTCCGCGTACTCGGTGCCCACGGTCCGGTAGACGTCTGCCGCCTTCTCCGGGTCGAGGTGGTAGAGCGCGCTGACCTCGAGCTGTACCGTGAGGCCCTCCTGTGACGGCACGTCCATCACTTCTTTCATGTCCTGCGTCTTGACCGACATCTTTGCGACCCGGGCGAGCGGGTTGACGAGATTCAGGCCGGACTTGAGCGTCTGCGGCGAGACGCGGCCGAAGAGGTCCACGACCCCGACATGGCCGGCCGGTACGACGACGACGGCCTGGGCGAAGGCGACGAAGGCGAGGCCCACGGCGACGAGGAGCGCGAGCGGCGCGCTCGGCGAGCCCTGCTTGCGGGCGGTCGACCAGGCGGCGAAGGCCACGATAGACGCGGCAATGGCGACGAAGAACAGCATGCACGTCTCCTTTCAGGCGGATGAACCCTCCGATTGTATACGGCGGCGGCCGCTGCGGCCGGTTCAAACGCTTCATCCGTCCTGAGCCGATTGGCTCTACGTGGCGGCTCGAGCGGGGCCTAGCCTCATGGTGTCGAAGTCTCTCGACCGCGGGCGCCGGATCGCCCGCCAGGAAAGGAACGAGCCCATGAGCGTCAGCCAGCTCGCCAGGTCCATCAAGGCCTCGCCCACCCTCAAGCTCAACGAGACGGCGGCGAAGCTGCGGGAGAAGGGCGAGCCCGTGATCCACCTCGGTGGCGGCGAGCCCAAGTCCAAGGCCCCGCTCGACGCGGTCCTCAACTGCGGGGCGCAGCTCAACACCGGCGAGGTGCGCTACGCACCGGCCGACGGGCTGCCGGCGCTCAAGAAGGCGATCCTGCGCTACACCGAGGAGAACTACGGCCGGATGCTCGCGCCGCAGAACGTGATCGTCTCGAGCGGCGCCAAGCAGTCGATCATGACCCTGCTCTACGCGATCCTCGAGCCGAAGGACGAGGTGGTCTTCCCCGCGCCCTACTGGGTCAGCTACCCCGAGATGGTGAAGCTCGCGGGCGGCGTCCCGGTCGCCGTCACGCCCGAGGACGGCAGCTTCGTCCCGACGGTGCCGGACATCGCCGACAAGGTCGGCTCGTACACCAAGGCGATCGTCCTCAACAGCCCGAACAACCCCTCGGGGATCATGTACCCGGCCGATTTTGTCGCGGAGATGGTCGAATTCTGCGAGAAGAAGAACCTGTGGCTGGTGATGGACGACCTCTACAACCGCCTCGTCTTCGACGGCATGAAAGCCCCGAACCCCTACGCCTACGCGAAGCAGGACGTCGCACAGTCGAAGCTGGTCGTGGTCCAGGGCGTCTCGAAGATGTACGCGATGACCGGCTTCCGCATCGGCTGGGCGCTCGGCAATCGCGAGCTGGTGGAGGCGATGACCAACATCCAGTCGCACCAGACCTCCGGCCCGGTCACGGTCTCGCAGTGGGCGGCGATCGGCGCTCTATCCGGCGTACAGAGCGGGATCGAGTCGCTGCGGCTCACGCTCGAGAACCAGCGCAACGTGATGGTCGAGCGCCTCGCCGCGATCCCCGGCGTCCACGTGACCAGGCCGAACGGCACCTTCTACTGCTTCCCCGACATGAGCGCCTACATGAAGGACTCGCAGAAGCTCGCCGAGCTGCTGCTCGAGCGGGTGCGGGTCGTGACCGTGCCCGGCAAGGAGTTCGGCATGGACGGGCACCTGCGCCTCAGCTTCTGCGGGACGGTCAAGGAGATCATGGACGGCCTCGAGCGCATCAAGTGGGCCCTCGACCCGCAGGCGCCCAACGAGCTCATCCTCGGCGACCGCAAGCTGGTGAGGGACTGGGCATGAACCTCTACATCGACGTGAGCTCGCCGGCGGTGGGGCAGGCGGGGGCGCTCGCGAGCCTCTACGGGCTCGAGAACCACGGCCTCACGAACCTGCGGCGCGTGTACTGGAACCTGCCGGCCGCGGCGCTCTACGAGGAGGCGGTCCACCGCTCGGAGGGCCGGATCTCGGACCACGGGGCGTTCGTGGTCGACACCGGCAAGCACACCGCGCGCGCGGCCGCCGACAAGTTCGTGGTGCGCGAGCCGCAGACCGAGGATCACGTGTGGTGGGGCCAGTACAACCGGCCCTTCAACCCGGAGAGCTTCAGCGCGCTGCACGCGCGCCTGTGCGGCTACCTCCAGGGGCGCGATGTATTCGTGCAGGACGTCTACGGCGGGGCCGACCCCGACCACCGCCTCGCGGTCCGGATCGTCGCGCAGAAGGCCTGGCACAGCCTGTTCGCGCGCACGATGTTCCTCAAGAACCGGACGCTCGACGAGTTCAAGCGTCACGTGCCGGACTTCACCATCATCGCGGCGCCGGGCTTCCAGGCGAGCCCGATGAGCGACGGCACGCGCAGCGAGACCTTCATCGTGCTCAACTTCCGCCAGAAGCTCGGGATCATCGGCGGCACCGGCTACGCGGGCGAGATCAAGAAGACCGTCTTCACCGTGCTCAACTACCTGCTGCCGGTAGAAGGCGTGCTGTCGATGCACTGCTCGGCGAACGTGGGTCAGGCGGGCGACGCGGCGATCTTCTTCGGCCTTTCCGGCACCGGCAAGACGACGCTCAGCGCCGACCCGGCGCGCAGCCTGGTGGGCGACGACGAGCACGGCTGGGGCCCCACGGGCGTCTTCAACTTCGAGGACGGCTGCTACGCCAAGATGATCCGGCTCTCGCCGGAAGCCGAGCCGCAGATCTTCGCCACCACGCGGCGCTTCGGCACGATCCTGGAGAACGTGGTCTACGACCCCGTCTCGCGCATCCTCGACTTGAACGACGAGAAGCTGACCGAGAACACCCGCGGCGCCTACCCGCTCGACTTCATCGCGAACGCCGTCCCCGACAAGCGCGCGGGCCACCCGAAGAACGTCGTATTCCTGACCTGCGACGCGTCGGGTGTCATGCCGCCCATCTCTCGACTCGACCCGCAGCAGGCGATCTACCACTTCATCTCGGGCTACACGAGCAAGATCGCAGGCACCGAGATCGGCCTCGGCATCGAGCCCGAGATCACGTTCAGCGCCTGCTTCGGCGGTCCGTTCATGGTCCACCACCCGTATGTGTATGCGGACTTGCTGCGGAAGAAGATGCTCGAGCACGGCGCCACCTGCTGGCTGGTCAACACCGGCTGGACCGGCGGGCCGTTCGGCGTCGGCAAGCGCATCAGCATCGGCCACACCCGCAAGCTCCTGAACGCCGCGCTCGGCGGCGCGCTCGACCAGGTGAGCTATCGCAGGGACCCGATCTTCGGCTTCGAGGTGCCCGAGAGCTGCGAGGGCGTGCCGAGCGAGATCCTCGAGCCCGCCAACACCTGGGGCAGCCGCGAGGAGTACTACAGGAAGTACGACGCGCTCGCCGCCCGCTTCATCGAGAACTTCAAGGTGCTGGCGCCGGGCTGCCCGCCGGGCACGGCCGCCCACGGCCCGAAACGGCTCAGCGGAGTGCCGGCGAGGGCCTGAGCGCTTCCTGCGGAAGCTCGAAACGCCGGGCGAGCCAGCGCCAGGCCTCGACGTCTTCTGGCGAGCGGGCGGCGCGCACCATGTCGCCCGCTTCGCCCAGGAGCGCCATGGCTCTCGCCGGGTCCCCGGCGAGACCCGCGGCGAGGATGCGAAGGCGTCGCAGCTGCGAGGCGTCAGGCAGCCGAGGCTCGGCGCCGGCGAGCAGCGACTCGGCCTCGGCGTAGCGACGGCGCGCCAGCGCCTGCAGGCCCTGCTGCTCGAGCAGCTCCGGGCCGGTGAAGCCGCCCGCCCCGGCCCTGGCGAAGAGCGACTGCTGCTCGACGCTGCTGCCGAGCGACCAGAGGGCGACGACCTCCGTGCCGGTGGCGAGCGCCGTCTCCAGCTCCGCCAGCGTGAGGGCCGGGAGGATGCTCTCGGTGAGCAGGGCGACGCGGTTCACGAGCGCCTGGGTCTCGAAGGCGGGGAGCGTGCGCGCCGCCCACTCCGGCGGCCAGAGCCGCGCCACGAGCGGACTCGCCTGGAAGCGCGAGCGCGCGTCGTCCGTGTACATGAGGTCGGCATACGCGGCCGATGGATGTGACCCGATCAGCTGCCGGCGCGGGTCGAGGCGATGCGGGAAGTCGTCGACGAGAGGTGCGACGCCCGCCGTGTGCGTGGCGAGCGTTCCGGCATCGGCGAGGAACGTCGCTCCCAGCTGGGACGGCGAGTCGAGACCCGCTGCCCGGAGTCTCGGCGCCACGAGGGGATCGCTCCACTGGCGGGCGAAGCGCTCCGCGGACACGGGGCCGCGCGCGCCTCGGGTGCCGAGGAGCATCCACTCGTGTCCGAAGCCGGTCCACAGCGAGCAGTCCTCGAAGACGTCGCAGAACCCTCGCGTCACGGCGAAAGCCTCGCGGGGATCGAGGTGCAGCACGGGCAGCCAGTAGCTCGCGATCCCGCCCTCGGCCAGCCGCTCGCGCATGAGCCGGAAGTACTCCCGGGAGTACAGGTTCACGATGCCCGCGCTCTTGGGCGGCGGCGGCTCGCCGGTGATGAGGTCGTAGCGCTCCGAGCTCGCCAGCAGGAAGAAGCGGCCGTCCTCGATGTGCACCCGCACCCGCGGGTCCTTCAGGGGGTTGTCGCCCGGTTCGGACCACACCAGCGGGCTCATGCCCAGCACGTCTGGCGAGACGTCGACCACGTCGATGCGCGCGAGCTCGGAGCTGGCCGTGAGCGCGCGCGCGGTGTTACCCAGGCCGTAGCTGATCAGGAGGGCGTTTCGGGGCTCGGGGTGCAGCGCCAGCGGCAGCCACACGAACAGGCCCATGTAGCGCTGCCCCGTGTAGGCCGTGGTCGACATGCCCATGCCGTTGGTGAGCAGGCGGAAGCTCAGCGGCTGGCCGAGGACGTCCCGGCGCAGCAGGAAGACGGTCTCGCTCAACCCCTCCTTCACGGACGCGACACCGTTGCCCTGCCCCTCCGGCCACCACGCCGCGACGCGGCGGAAGTGCTCCGTCATCGCGCCGAAGGGAAACAGCAGGAGCACGACGGCGAGCAGGCCCGCTGCGGCCAGGCGCAGGCGTCGCTGCGGCGCCGGCGAGGGCCGAGGCGCCAGGGCCGCGACGCCGGCATAGGCGCAGGCGAGCAGGAAGAGCGACGCCTCCATGCCCACGAGCGGGAGCAGCACGAACCCGGCGAGCAGGGACCCGAGCATCGCTCCAACGGTGTTCGTGAGCGTCAGCACGCCGGCCGCACGCGCGTCCTCGGCCACTTCGGCGCGCAGCGCGTGGCCGAGAAAGGTGAACAGCGCGCCCGAGGCGGAGCAGACGGGCAGCATCAGCCACAGCGAGGCGAGCACGGTGCCCCAGCCGTCGAGACGGCCGGCGTCGGGGGGCGGCAGGGCGTGCTCGAGCAATCGGTAGCTCAGCACCGTGGCGGCGCCCGCCGCCAGCGCGAGGGGGCCTGCGAGCTGCGAATCGACGGGGTGCCGGCCGAGCCAGAGAGACGCCAGCAAACCGCCGGCGCCGATCCCGAGCAGCACGACCGCGAGCATGATCGCGAACGTCCCCGAGGTGGCCCACACGAACATCAGCAGCAGGCGGAACCACACGACCTCGAGCGCCAGCAGCAGCAGGCCGGCCAGGAACGCCGCGGCGACGATCCGCGACGCGCGTGGGGGCAGGGTCGCCTCGGAGCGGGGTGCGAGCGGGAGCGGGGCCTGGCTGCGGTCCAGGAGCAGGGCCACGCCGGCGGCCAGCACGTCGAGGCCGGCCGCGAACGCGGCCGTGCCGGTCACGCCGAGCATGCGAATCAGGAAAGCTTCGCCCGCCAGGGCGCCGGCGACGGCGCCGAGCGTGTTCCAGCCGTACAGGCGACCGAGCATCCGGCCGAAGTTGGAGTCGCGCGCTCCCAGCGAGCGCGCGAGGACGGGCAGGGTCGCCCCCATCGCCGTTGCCGGCAGCGCCAGCAGGACGAAGGCGCTGACGAGGCGCAAGCCGTCGAGGGCCGCCGTGCCCTGCAGGCGCGACAGCGCCGGCGCGGCCGCCTCGGCGAGGCGCGGCATCCCCAGCACGAGCGCCGCCCCGGTCGCCCCCACGACGAGCTCGAGGGCAGCGAAGACCCGCAGCGGGCGCGTCAGCTTCCATCCCACCCGCATCGCGAACGCATTGCCGAGCGCCAGGCCGGCCATGAAGGCGGCGGTGACGAGGGCCGAGGCCCACACGGTGTTGCCGAGCGCCAGGCCCGTCTGCCGGAACCACAGCGTTTCGAAGAGAAGTGCCGCGGCGCCCGAAGCGAAAAAGACGGCGCAGGTGGCGGCGTGCATCGGGGTGGCGCATGGTCGGGCGACGCCCCGCGGATGTCAAGATGCGCGCGCTCGGCGCGTCGCTCGAGCGGCGCTCCCTTGGGCCGGTACTCGCGGGCCTGAGGTATCGTCACGTGATGCCGCAGCCGGCCGCGGGGCGCTCGCCGCTCCTGATCATCTTCATCGTCGTCTTCCTCGACCTGCTCGGGTTCGGGATCGTGATCCCGATCCTGCCGTACTACGCGGAGGCGTACGGGGCGAGCGGGCTGACGCTCGGCTGGCTGCTCGCGATCTACTCGGCGATGCAGCTGGTGTTCGCCCCCGTGTGGGGCCGGCTCTCCGACCGGCACGGCCGGCGGCCGATCCTGGTGGCCACGATCCTGGGCCAGGGAGCCTCGCTCCTGGTGCTGGGCTTCGCGCCGTCGCTGGCGTGGCTCTTCGTCGGCCGCGCCCTCGCTGGCATCTGCGGCGCCAACCTCTCGACGGCCGCGGCCTACATCGCGGACATCACCTCCGAGGAGGGCCGCGCGCGCGGCATGGGTGTGATCGGCGCCGGCTTCGGCCTCGGCTTCATCTTCGGTCCCGCGATCGGCGGGCTGCTGTCGCACTGGGGCTACGGCGCGCCCATGTTCGTGGCCGCGGCGGTCGCCCTGGCAGCCGGCCTCTTCGCGTGGGCGCGCTTGCCCGAGCCGCCGCTCGACCCGGTCCTGCGGCAGCAGCACCGCCGCTCGCTCGACCGCTCGGCGATCCGCGAGTCGCTGGGGGACTCGCGGACGCGGATCGCGATCGTGCTGTTCTTCGTCCTGACGCTCGCGGCGACCCAGACCGAGACGGCCTTCGCGCTCTTTCTCGAGGTGCGCCACGGCTACGGGGCCCGCGAGGCCGGATTGCTGCTGGCCTTCACCGGACTCGTGATGGCGGGCGTCCAGGGCGGCCTGATCGGCCCGCTCTCGCGGCGCTTCGGCGAGGCGAGGCTCGTCGCCGTGGGGGCGCTCTCGCTCGGCGGCGCGCTCGTGGTGTTCGCGAGCACGGAGAAGCTCGCGCTGCTCGTGGTCTCGCTCGCCTTCCTCGGGTTCGGCATGGGGCTGACGCACCCGTCGCTGCAGAGCCTCGCGTCGCGGGGCGCCGCGCCCGGGCGCCAGGGCGCGACGATGGGGGTCTACCAGTCGGCGGGCAGCCTCGCGCGCATCCTCGGACCGCCCGTGGCCGGCTTCCTCTACGACGTCCACGGCCGTCCGGTCCCGTTCCTGGCCGCCGCCGCCCTCTCGCTGCTGGCCTGCGTCGTCGCTTCCGCCTGGTACGCGTCCGGCTTCCTGCGCGAGGCCACGCTGACCTTTCGCAAGGGGGGCTTCAAGGGCACGCTCCGGCGCTACGGCTGGAAGCTGTTCGCCGGCTTCTTCCTGTACTACCTCGTTCGCGACGTCACGCTCTACATCGTCCTGCCGTACCTCGCGGCGCGCGGCATGCTGTCGCTCTGGCGCTGAGGTATCGTCGCTCCGGTGTCGCGGATCATCGGCGGGGCGGGCAAGGGCCGGCGCCTCAAGACGGCGGCGGGAGACAAGACGAGGCCCACCGGCGCGCGCGTCCGGCAGTCGCTGTTCGACATCCTCGCACCCCGCATCGCGGGCTGCCGTTTCCTCGACGCCTTCGCCGGCAGCGGCGGCGTCGGGCTCGAGGCGCTCTCGCGCGGCGCCTCGCGGGTGGTGCTGGTGGACAGGAGTGCCGCCGCCGTGGAGGCGGCGCGCGAGAACGCGCGGGCGCTCGCGCACGCGGGCGGGGAGGTGCAGGTGTACCGCCAGGAGGCGAGCACGGCACTCGCGGCGCTCCGCGACGACGGCCGCCAGTTCGACGTGGTCTACCTCGACCCGCCGTACGACAGCGACCTCTACGAGCCGCTCGTCGCGCTGGCGGGCGAGCGCCTGCTGGCCGCGGGCGGCGTGCTGGTGGCGGAGCACTTCCACAAGCGCGCGCTTCCGGAGAGAATAGGCGCCCTCACACGCACGAGGCTGAAGCGCGTCGGCGACCACTGCCTGAGCTTCTACTCGCGCGGGGCCGAGCTCGGTACGGACGAGCCGGCATTGGCGGGGGACGAGAGGGACACGGAATGAAGAAGCGCCGCGGGGGGTCGCTCGCCGTCTTCCCGGGCTCGTTCGACCCGGTGACGAACGGCCACCTGGACATCGTGGACCGCGGCCTCGCGGTCTTCGACCGGGTGCGGCTCGCGATCCTGCTCAACCCCGAGAAGCAGCCGCTGTTCTCGGTCGAGGAGCGCGTGGCGATCATCCGCGAGGCCTACCGCGGCAACTCGCGCGTCGAGGTGGACACGTTCTCGGGCCTGCTCGTGGACTACGCGCAGCAGGCTGGCGCGAGTGTCATCATCCGCGGCATCCGCGCGATCTCGGACTTCGAGTACGAGTTCCAGATGGCGCTCATGAACCGGCGCCTCAACCCGCGGATCGAGACCGTCTTCATGATGCCGGCCGAGAGCTACTCGTACGTCTCCTCGCGGCTCGTGAAGGAGGTGTTCCAGCTCGGCGGGCGGGTGAGCGACCTGGTGCCGCCGGTGGTCGAGCGGCGCCTGCGCGAGAAGTACGGCACGCCGCTGCGGCCGAAGCGCCGTGCGCGCGTCAAGCAGGGGAGGAGGGCCTGAGGTGAAGACGGCGGGGACGGGACCGAGGCTCGCGGCACGGGCGCGCAGCCTGGAGGTGTCGCCCACGGTGGCGATGGCGGCCAAGGCGCGCGCGCTCAAGGCCAAGGG
The DNA here is from genome assembly GCA_964568755.1 of uncultured Acidobacteriota bacterium. Taxonomy (GTDB): domain Bacteria; phylum Acidobacteriota; class Vicinamibacteria; order Fen-336; family Fen-336; genus DATBSL01. The sequence goes on from CAZMRX010000122.1 coordinate 9,428, forward strand.
CGTCCGGGTCTACGACTTCACGGTCGGCGAGCCGGACCAGCCGACGCCGCGCCACGTGGTCGAGGCCGGCAAGGCGGCGATCGACGCGGGCCGCACCAAGTACGCGCCCGCCTCCGGCCTGCCCGAGCTGCGGGCGGCCGTCGCGCACCGCTACCGCGAGGACTTCAAAGTCGCCTTCGCGCCCGAGGAGGTCACGGTCGCCGTCGGCGGGAAGCAGGCGCTGGCCCTCCTCTATCAGGCGATCCTCGACCGCGGGAGCGAGGTGGTCGTCCCGATCCCGGCCTGGCCCACGTTCGCCGAGGCCGCGCGCGTGGCGGGCGGGACGCCCGTGTTCGTCCCGCTCCACGTCAAGGACGGCTTCCGCCTCACGGCCCGCGCGGTCGCTCGCGCGATCGGGCCGAAGACGCGCGCGGTGGTGGTCAACAGCCCCTCCAACCCCACCGGCGCGGTGATCGAACCCGCCGAGCTGCTGAAGCTGGCGCGGCTCGCGAAGAAGCACGACTTCTGGCTGCTCTACGACGACACCTACGCGCACCTGGTGTTCACGACCGAGGGGCCGCCGGCGCTGCAGGAGGTCAAGGACGCCGCCGACGGCCACCTGGTCGTGGTCGGGACGGTGTCCAAGAGCTACTGCATGACGGGCTGGCGCGTGGGCTGGCTGATGGGCCCGCGGCCGCTGATCGACGCCACGACCGCCCTCAACTCGCACTCGGTCCAGGGGCCGGCCACCTTCTCGCAGGTGGCCGCGGCCCATGCCCTCACGGGGCCGCAGGAGCAGGTGCGGGAGCTGCTCGCCGAGTACCGCCGCCGCCGCGATTTCCTCCACCCCAGGATCTCGGCGATCCCGGGGGTCGCGTGTCCGTTGCCGGACGGCGGCTTCTACGTGTTCCCGGACGTGTCGCGCTGCCTGTCGAAGGCGCTGCCGGACACGGTCGCGCTCGGCGCGAAGCTGCTCGAGGAGAAGGCCGTGGCGATCGTCCCGGGCGAGGGGTTCCACGCGCCGGGGACCTTCCGGCTCTCGTTCGCGACCGCTTTCGAGGACCTGCAGGAAGGCGTCAAGCGGATCGAGGCCTTCTTCGCCGAGCACGCTCCGCCCAGGCCCGGCCGCCGGTGAAGGCCCTCGAGTTCGCGCCGGGAACGCCCGTCCTCGTCTACCTGCACACGCCGCGCGAGAAGGCGTTCGGCGTGCTGATCGCGCTGCAACCCGCGGGTATCGCCTTGCGAGGGATCGACCTGAACGCCTTCGACGACTTCGTGCGCCAGGAGGCGCGTCGGGAGACCGGCCTCGGCCTGGTGACGCTCTTCTACCCGATGAGCCGGGTCGAGCGGATGGAGCGGGACGAGACGGTGGGAGGCATCGAAGGCATCGCCGACCGGTTTCGACGCGAAACCGGCCGGTCGATCCTCGAGGTCGCCGGCCTCAGTAGCCGAAGAAAGCGCCGCTGATCGGTCCCACGGGCGCCAGGAACGGCACCGCCAGGAACAAGTCGCCGTTCTCGCCGATCGAGCGGCGGAACGGGCGCATCGGCGCCGGCCGCGCGGCCGCGTACCCGTTCGTCCAGAACGCGGACCAGCCGTAGGCCGACCGTGGCGAGCGGTAGAAGTCGGCGATCCGGTAGGCCGGGTCGTTCGGGAGGCCGGCCCACGGTCCGAGCGGCGACTCGCCCGAGCGATAGAACGACGAGATCTCGTAGGGATTCTTGAGGACGCGGATCTGCGGACGCGGATCCGGCTCTGTCGCCGCGGGCGTCGCCTCGGGAGCCGCCTCTTGCGCCGTCACGCCCGTCACCGCCGCCAGGCTCAGCACCACCGCCAGTGTCACGCGCATCCCCGTCCTCCCTCACCAGTGTAGTACGCGATTGCGGAATGCCTTCCCGTGACGGGGATTACACGCGTCGTTTCCAAAAAGACTGACAACGCAAATCGCATGCCCCAAGTCACGCTGCTGTCACAAGGTGCAAACAGGATCAAGATGTTGATGGAATTGGCCTTCTGCGGAGTGCCGGGCAGGGTTTCCACAGGGTTTTCCACAGATTGTGTGGAACCAAAAAACGACGCTGCCGCGCCGATTCGCTGACCGTCGCCGGGCCTATCGAAGGGATGAGCCGCGCGGGGGATGTTCGCGCCGCACATTGAGGCGATAATCGCCTGTCCTTCGGTCGTTCTTTCTTCGATCCAGCGAGAAGAGGTCACCGTTGAGCGTTCGCGTACTCGTCCTCGAGGGCATCACCGAGCGTGGCGCCGAGATCCTGCGGTCCGAAGGCTGGACCGTCGACATGGAGAAGGCCCTCCCACCCGCGGAGCTGGCCGGGCGCGTGGCGCCCTACCACGCGATCCTGGTCCGGAGCGGCAGCCAGATGAACGCCCACGTGATCGACGCGGCCAAGAACCTCCGGGTGATCGGTCGGGCCGGGGTCGGGGTCGACAACGTCGACCTGCAGGCCGCCACCCGCCGCGGCGTTCTGGTCATGAACTCGCCCGGGGGCAACTCGATCGCGACAGCCGAGCTGGCGGTCGCGCTGATGCTGGCGCTCTCGAGGAACATTGCACCCGCGGACGGCTCGATGAAGGCGGGCACCTGGGACCGCAAGTCCTTCGCTGGCGTCGAGCTCTACGGGAAACGCCTGGGAGTGATCGGCTTCGGTCGCATCGGCCGCGAGGTGGCCGCCCGCTGCCGCGCCTTCGGGATGGAGCTGCAGGCCTTCGACCCGTTCGTGGCGCCCGCGGTGGCCGAAGCGGCGCGCGTGACGCTGCGCAGCCTGGAGGAGCTGCTCCAGACCTCCGACTACCTGTCGCTGCACACGACGCTCACGCCCGAGACGCGGCACCTGATCGGCAAGGACGCGCTCGGGCGCGTCAAGAACGGGGTGCGGATCGTCAACGCCGCCCGCGGCGAGCTGATCGACGACGAGGCGCTGCTCGCGGCGCTCGACAGCGGCCGCGTGGCCGGCGCGGCGCTCGACGTGCACGCGCAGGAGCCGCCCATGGACTGGCGCCTCGCCAAGCACCCGAAAGTGCTCGCCCTGCCGCACCTCGGCGCCTCGACGCGCGAGGCCCAGGAGCGGGTCGGGACCGACATCGCGCAGCAGGTGCGGGACTACCTGAAGGGCGGCGTGATCCAGTCGGCCGTGAACTTCTACTCGCTCGCGGGCGACCTCTACGACAAGGTGCGCCCGGCGATGGACCTCGCCGAGCGGCTGGGGCTGTTCCTGTCCCAGGCCTGCCGCGGGTCGCTCGAGCGGATCGAGCTGGGCGTCTACGGCGACCTGCGCGAGATCGACACCAAGCCGATCCTGGCGGCCGCCGTGACGGGCGTGCTGCGCCCGCACATGGCCGAGGGGCTGACGCTCGTGAACGCCCTCGAGGTGGCCCGCGAGCGGAGGATCGAGATCCTGGAGTCCACCTCCTCCGCGTCGATCAGCTTCAGCAACCTCGTGGCGCTCCGGCTCAAGACCAGCGAGGAGGACCTTTCCGTCGCGGGGACGGTCTTCGGCGGCGGGCACCTGCGGCTCGTGGACGTGGACGGCGTCGAGGTCGACACGATCCCGCAGGGCAACGTGCTGCTGGTCCGCAACGAGGACACGCCCGGCATCGTGGGCCGCGTGGGCACCGTGCTCGGCAGCCACGGCGTCAACATCGCGCGCATGGGCCTCGGGCGCAAGCCCGGCAGCGGCCGCGCCATCATGCTGATCGAGGTGGACAGCGAGGTGCCGGCCGCCGTCACGGACGAGCTCGCCCGCATGCCCGGCATCCGCGAGGCGAGGTTTCTCCGGCT
>CAZMRX010000123.1:0-13114 GCA_964568755.1 uncultured Acidobacteriota bacterium
ACCGCCTTGCCGAGCGTCTTCACGTCGATCGGGTTCGTGAGCTCGACCCGCCAGGGGTCGAAGGGCGTGCAGCGCCCGTTCCACCCGCACTCGCTGCGGCGCACGCGGAAGGGGCCGTAGGTCCTGAAGCCCCAGCGCTCGGCTGCGCCGCTGCGGCGCGGGCCCTCGGCCGAGGGTGTGTCCGGACCGACGCTCACCTCCACGGCGGCGTCGGGCGGCAGCGGCGCCTCGGCGCGAAACGCGACGAAGCGCCCGGGCTCGGCCGCCCGCGCCAGGCGCGACACCACGGCGTCCGCCTGCACCTCGGCGTCCGTCGCGAGACGCAGCGCCTGGGGCGCCCCGCCGCTCGCGCGGAGCTTCAGGGTTGCGAGCACGGCGAAAGGGTCGATGCGCTGGTCGAAGGCGGCGAAGAGCAGCGTGTCGCGCCGCGCGGGGCCGCCCTCGGGATGGCGGGCCACGAGCCGTGGCGGCGGCGTGTCGAAGCTCCAGGACTCGGCCGCGGCGAGGGTCGCGCCGAGGGCGCTTCGCGTGCCCGCCGGGATCGTCGCGCGGTAGCGCGTCGCCATCGGGAAGCGCCCCTCGGGCTCGAACACGAGCGTGCGCGCGCCGACCCAGCGCCACTCGCCTGCGGGCTGGGGCTCGAGCCGCAGCGGCACGTCGGCCAGGGCCAGCGCCGCGTGCGAGTCGAGCGCCACCATCGGCTGTGAGAACGTCACGGAGAGGTGCGGTGCGAGCGGCACGTCTCCCTCGGGCATCCGTCGCAGCACCGTGAGCGGGCCGGATTCACCCGCGACGGGCCGCGCCGTGTCGCTCGGCGGGGGCGGGAACGTCGCGCGCTGCGTGCGCCCGGTGCGCGGCGGCGGCAGCGACGGCTCGCGGAGCGCGAACGGCTCCACGCGTGGCTCGGAGGCGAGCGGCGGCAGCCGGTCGAGCACGCGGTCGGTCTCGGCCTGCGAGAGTCGAGAGGCGGGCGGCCGAGCCACGAGCGCCGGCGCGCCTTCGGGGCCGCCGCCCTCGCTCAGCCGGAAGCCGACGGGCGCGTCGATCTGCGCCGGCGCCTCTATCGCTGGCCGCACTCGCGCGCTCTTCGTCTCAGGCGCCTGCTCCGTCCGCGGCGTGCGGCTCGCGGCCGCGACGCCAGCCGCGACAGCGAGCAGGCCGACACAAGCCGCCTTGTCCAATCGCGACATTACTCGCCTCCATCACCCACCAAGATACCGCCTGTGCCGCGTTTTCATTCCGCTCCTGCGATATCATGCTTGTCCGTTCGTTTGGGCAGGAGGGCCGATGGGCGACGCCGGTGAGGGATTGATCGACGCCGAGGACCGCTTCCAGCAGTGGGTGGCCGAGCGCGAGCAGCAGAAGCAGCGGAAGGGTGTGGCGTCGGCCGATCCGGAGCGCGAGCGCAAGCTGACCTCGCTGCGACTCGCGAAAGCCGAGCTCGAGAGACAGCGCGCCGTGACGCAGAGTCCGATCCGGCAGAAGCAGATCGTTCAGGCTCTCGCGGACCTCGAGGGCCAGATCAAGAAGCTGGGCGCCTGAGCCCCGCGCCGCGGCGCTAGCGCGGCGGCGAGACGAGCTTCGACGCGATCCGGTCGCGGATCCAGTTCGCGTCCCACCACTCGATCGGGTTGACGGGCAGCCCGCGCACCAGAGTGGTGAAGTGCAGGTGGTCGCCCCCGGCGAGGCCCGTGGCCCCGGTGCGGCCGAGCAGCTCGCCGCGCTCGACGCTCTGGCCTTCCTTCACCTCGATCGAGGACAGGTGCGCCGAGAGCGTCATCAGCCCGAGGCCGTGGTCCACGACGACGGTGTTGCCGTAGATCCCGAAGTAGCGCGCCAGCCGCACGACGCCGCGGCTCGCCGCCGGGACCGGAGCGCGCGCCACGGCCGCGAGGTCGAAGCCCAGGTGCGTCTGCTGGTCGACCTCGCGTCCGGCGTAGACGTAGGTGCGCCGATCCGCGAACGCCGACATCACCTGGGCGTTGCGCATCGGCAGGAACGCGCCGTCGAACAGGAAGCCGGGCGCCGACTGCTCGCCCAGCTTCACGAGCTCGGCCGCGTTCGCCGCCCGCAGCTCGCGGTTGATGGCGAGGTAGTCGTCGAGCAGGCTGCCGCGCGCGGCGAGCCCCGGGGTCTGCTCGCGGATCTCGGTCGTGACCTTGGTCAGGAAGGCGTCGTCGAGGTCGATGCGGTCGCGCGCGGGCGGCTTGCGCTCGAAGCGGTCGACGAACGCGACGGAGGCGGCGTTGCCCGCGTCGTCCTCGACCACGACCCGCAGCGGGCCCGCCTCGGCCAGGTCCCACGGCACGCCGAAGAGCGCCACACGCTCGGCCTGCGTCCCGCCCGGCAGCGGCGCTCCCGGGAAGCGCCAGGCGCCCGCGCTCACGTAGTCCAGGGCCGCCGTGGGGCCCACCCGGTAGACGACGATGCCCGAGCCGCCCTGCGCGACGTAATGCTGGGTCGAGACGACCGACAGTGTGGGCGGCGAGCGGCGGACCGGCAGGCGCAGCTCCGTCGTGACCGCGTCGGGGGCGAGCAGCCACGTGCGCGCGCGCTCCGCGACGAAGCGGATCGTGGCCTCGCCTTCCCGCAGCTCGCCGAGCGTCGCGTGGCCGACGTCCGCGCGCAGCTCGTCGTCGCGCACGCGCTCGCCCGCGAAGCTCCAGGGCGGGAGCGGACGGTGCTCGCGGCGCGCCACCACGAAGACGCGTCCCTGCTGCTCGACCTCGAGCCGCAGGCCCGCGAGCCCGCGCCCCGAAGTCTCGGCGCGCGCGACGACCGTGGTCCGAGGCCCGATGGCCTTGGCCTCGGTCCGCAGCTCGACCGACGCCTTGGGGCCGGTCCGGAACGTCCAGAGTGCCAGGCCGAGAAGGCCCGCGAAGCCGGCCAGCAGGAGCAGGGCTTTGAACAGTGCTTTCAAGCCGCGTCATACTACGCGAAGCGGACCTCCCTGGGGAGCCCGGGCCGGCTGGCCCGGGTCTGCGGGAGAGTGCGCCGGCGCACTTGCAGTGGACCGCCCCGGGGCTTACACTCTCCGGGGCCTAAGTGGCTCGGGCTCTAGGAACTATGGCTAGCGACGAAGACGTCGACGAAACCGAAGCTTCCGAGACGGACGTCCTCTCGGCGACCGAGTTCAGCCGGCCGGTGCGCAGGCCCTTCTACAAGGACCCGCTCAGCATCATCGGTTGGGGCATCGCACTCGCCTCGATCGTCGCCTACTGGTACTTCTTCGTGCGCAAGCCCATCCCGAAGCCGGGCCAGCAGATCGCGCGGCTCACGGGCGTCGAGGGCAAGGTCAAGGTCAAGCCCAACCAGAAGGAGGGCTGGGACGAGGCCGGCCTCTCCGAGCAGCTCCACGTGGGCGACGTCGTGCAGACCGAGACGCGCGCGGGCGCGGAGATCTCCTTCAACTCCGGCAGCGTGGTGAAGGTGCGCTCGGACAGCGTCGTGTACATCGGCGGATCGGCCGAGGCCTCGACCGCGGCCTGGCGCGTGCAGTCGGGCCGGGTCAACTTCTCGGTGGCCGGCGAGGCCACCGAGATCGTCACGCCCACCGTGCGCACTACCGCGCTCGAGAACGCGACCGGGAACATCGACGTCGGCGAAGGCGGCCAGACCGGCGTCAAGATCTTCCAGGGCCAGGCCGAGCTGGAGACGACGCAAGGCCAGAAGATCACCCTCTCGCAGAACCAGGCCGTCCAGGTCGACGCCGCCGGGCGCGCGGGCGCCATGGTCGAGCTGCCTCCGCCCCCGACGCTCATCGCTCCGGCGCCCCGCTCGCGCCTGCCGGTGGCGACGGCGCCCGACCCGTCCGCCAAGCTGTCGTGGACCGAGGTCAAGAACGGCGTGACCTACCACGTGGCGCTCGACTACAACGTCACGCAGGCCAACCTGCTGATGTCCGCGGCGCTCGAGGAGTCCGGGATCCGCGGCACCGCCCACGACATCAAGGGCCTCAACCTCGGCCGCTACTTCTGGCGCGTGGCGGCCGTCAACAAGGACGGCATCGAGGGGGCCTTCTCGCGCGTCTCCCACTTCCAGGTGGTCGAGCCCGAGACGCCGCAGCCGGTCGCGACGCCCGTGCCGGAAACGCCTCTACCCACGCTGGTGGTGCAGGCGGTCGAGGAAGTCTCGCCCGGCATCGTGCACGTCGGCGGCCGCGCGGCGCGCGGCGCGACGGTCACCGTCAACGGCACGCCCGTGAAGGTCCTGCCCGACGGGAGCTTCAGCGAGTTCGTGCGCCACACCGGCCCGGGCGAGCTGGTGGTGCGCGCGACGGCCGAGGACGGCCAGTTCGTCGAGCAGTCGCGCGCAGCCTCGAAACGGTAGATGGCGCGCGAGCGCTGGTTCTACGCGCAGGGCAACCAGAGGCGCGGGCCTGTCCTGTTCAACCAGCTCGTCGAGTCGGTTCTCGGCCAGCCTGAGCCGCGCACGGTGCTCGTCTGGCGCAAGGGCTTCGCGGACTGGACGCGCGCCGAGGACGTGCCCGAGGTGGAGCGGCGCCTCGCGCCGTTCCTCGCGCGGAAGGCCGCGGAGGAAGCGGCCAAGCGCGGCCCCGCGCCGGCGCCGGTCGAAGCCCAGCCCCCGCGGCCGGTCCGCGTCGAGGAGGTCAAGCCCGGCAGCCCGGCGCTCGTATACGGGGGCATCGCCGCGGGCGTGGCGGTGCTGGGGCTGCTGGCGTGGCTGTTCTGGCCCCGCGCCGAGCCCCCCGCCCCCGCGCCGACGGCGCTGCCGCTCGGCGGCACGACCACCGACAACTCTCCCGCGGTGGTGATTCCGGCGCAGCCGCGCCAGACACCCGTGCCGGTCGAGACCCCGACGCCGCCGCCGGTCACGCGCCCGAGCCCCACGCCCACTCCCGCGGCAGCGGCCGCCGCGCTCTCGGACCGCGAGGCCGATCTCGCCCCGAGCGATCTCAAGCGGCTGCGGGGAGTGGCCACCTGGGCCGGCGACACGCTCAAGCTCACCGTCTACAACGGAACCAGCTGGCGCGTCACCGAGCTCTACGTGAAGATCAGCCGCTTCAAGGACGAGGACTTCGTCGAGGATCCGCGCCCGGTGGTGCTGGTGCCGCCCGGCGTCTCGGTGGACGCTGGCGTCGCCGACCTGCTGAGCCGGGTCGCTCCCGACCGCAAGAAGCCCGGGCTCAACCCCGCCGACACGGGGCCGTTCGAGGGAAAGGCCGGCCAGCAGCCCGAGAACTTCCGCTGGGAGATCGAAGCCGCGCGGGGTTACGCGCCTCGCTAGGTCAGCGTCGTTTCGCGCAAGGTTCTTTTCCGTTATCGAAGCGAAACGACGCTTTCTGAGCCGATCCGTTGGCGCTGTCTTCGTCGTCCGCTCGGCCCTGCTTCCCGCCTCGCCGTTCCGGGTCGGGTTGCGTCAGGGGGAACAACGGAAGCGGTAACGGCGGAACCGGAAACGGCCAACGAACGACGGACAACGGACAACGGACAACGGACCCAAAGGCAGGCCCAGAAAGCGGCGTTCCGCCACGCCAACGACAACGAACCCTGCGCGGAACGCCGCTGACTAGCGAGCGTCCACCGCGATGAAGCCGTCGGCCGACGGGACGCCCTCGAGGCCGCGCGCGTCGCGCGCGGACAGGCGCCAACGGAAGGCGCCTTCCCACGGCACCTCGATCTTCACCGGCGACGCCGTCACGTCGCGCTGCATCAGCACCACGTCGGACCCGACCGGGAGCAGCTCGAGCTGGTAGCCGGGCGCGCTGCCCTTCCAGCGCAGCTCCAGCGACTCGGCGGGGGCGACGAATACCGGGTCCTGCGCGGGCCACAGGCCCTCCGTCGGCGCAACCGGCACGTCCTGCGCGGCCGCCGGCGCGCGGCCGGCGGCGACCACGCTGCCCCGCCCGGGCGTGAGGCTGACGACCGAGCCCTGCGCCTCGACGAAGAAGCGGCCCGCGAGGCACGTCACGAGCGTCGAGCGGCCCTGGCGGCGCACGACCGCTCGGCCCTGGCCGCGGACCTCCGCTTCTCCGGTGACGATCTTGAGCGCGTCGCGTCCGGGCGCCTCGACGAGCGCGCGCCCGCTGTCGAGCGTGGCGGAGAGCAGGACGGCGTCGGGGAAGCGCAGGCTCGAGCCGGGCGACAGCGTGAGCGCCATCCACGGCAGCTCGAGCCGCGCGACGGCATCGGGGCCCGTGCGCAGCGCCTCGCCGATCGCGAGCGGTCCGCCCTCGACCGCGGCCTGCCAGCGTGCGCCCTTCTTCTCGAGCTCCACCTTGCGCTCGACGAGGCTCAGGCGTGCGAGCGCGAGCGGGCCCTGGTCCGCGGCAGCGGCGGGCGCCGCGGGCGCCTGGGCCAGCGTCGCGGCCGGCGGGGCGAGGAGCGTCAGGCTGAGCGCGCTCGCGAGCGAGCGCGCCCGGTCACACCAGGGACGCATCGGTTACCTCCGGTTCGGGAATCACGGCGTGCGGCTGCGCGCGCCTCCCCTGCGGGCTGCGGCTCGGGTGCCTGTCCTTCGAGTCCTTGCGGGAGCCGTAGTAGCCGTACCCGTAGTAGCCCTTGGACTTCACGTCGACCGCGTTCAGCACGGCCCCGATCACGTTCGGCGTGACCTTGCGCAGCGCGGCGAGCGCGCGCTTCACCATCGCCCGGTCCACCTTGTTCTGCTGCACCACCAGGATCGTCGAGTCGGCGCGCTGCGCGAGCAGCAGCGCGTCGGTCACGGCCGCGACCGGCGGCGAGTCGACCAGCACCCAGCGGTACTGGCGCTTGAGCGCCAGCAGCGCGGTGGCGAGCTCGGGCCGGGCCAGCAGCGCCGGCGGGTTGGGCGGCAGCGGCCCCGCGGCGATCACGGACAGGTTCGCGACGCGCGTGCTGCGAGCCAGCGCCCCCATGTTCTGGCCTTTCACGAAGAAATCCGTGAAGCCGGGCTCGCGGGGCACGTTGAGCCGCAGGTGCAGGTTGGCCCGCCGCAGGTCGCAGTCCACGACCACGACACTCTCGCCCGACACCGCCAGCAGCTTCGCCACGTTCAGCAGCGTCGTGGTCTTGCCCTCGCCGGGCGCGGTGCCGGTCACGAGCACCACCTGGCCCTCGTCGCCGCGCCGCGAGAACAGAAGCGCCGTGCGCAGGTTCTGGTAGGCCTCGGTCGCGAGCGTCGCATCGTCCTTGCCGTAGCGGGGGATCGCCGCCAGCAGCTCGAGGTGGAGGTGCCGCTCGACGTCGTCGGCGTCCTTGAGCGTGTTGTCGAGCGCGTCGCGCAGCAGCACGAAGCCGGCGCCCAGCAGCAGCCCGCCGAGCAGCCCCACCAGCGCGACCTGGCGCTTGCGCGGCCACACCGGGCGGGTCGGGACCACGGCGCGGTCGAGCAGCCGCACGTTGTTGTTCTGGATCGAGGCCGCGATGTTGGTCTCGTTGAGCTTCTGCAGCAGCACGCTGTAGAGCCCGGCCGCCGAGTCGGCCTGCTTCTTGAGCGACTCGAGCTCGGTCATCTTGAGGCTCTGGTCGGCGGCGCGGCCCTTGTGGTCGTCGATCGCGGCCTTGAGCTCCGACTCCTTGCGCTGCAGCTGGCGGTACTCGGCGCGCAGGCTCTCCTCGATCTGGCCGACGCGCGCCTCCTTGTCCTTGCGCAGCTGCTGGACCTGCACCTGGACCTTCTGGACCTCGGGGTGGCCTTCCTTGTACTTCTCGCGCAGCCGCGCCAGGTCGACGTTCAGCGACTGGATCTTGCCGTTGATCTCGGCGACCGACGAATCGCCGCCGACCTGCGGGATCGCGTCGGTGCCGCGGCCGCGCCGGCGCGCCTCCTGGAACTCGCCGAGCTGCGCCTCGAGCTCGATGCGCCGCGCCTGGGCCTGGATGTGGTCCTCGGTCAGCTTGGTGATCGAGGTGGTGATCGCCGAAACGCTGCCCTCGGGCACGAACAGGTCCTGGCCCTGGTAGCTCTTGAGCAGCTTGTCCTGCGCCTGCTCCATGCCGGTCTGCGTCTCGGCCAGCCGCTCGGTCACCCACTTGTAGGCGCGCTTGGCCGCCTCGACCTGGCCCTCGATGCTGTGATCCATGTAGACGTCGGCGAGCGTGTTGGCCCAGAGCGCCGCGTCCTTCGGGTCGTGGTTCGTGATCTTCACCTCGACCACGTAGGTCTCGGGGATCGGCTCGACCGCGACCGAGGACAGGAACATCCCGACGGCCGCGTCCTTGTCCGCCGCCGCCGCGAACGCCGGCTGGTCCTTCAGCTTGAGCCGGTCCACCACGCGCCCGGCGATCTCGCGCGAGTGCAGCACGTTCAGCTGGGTGTTGAAGTACTGGCGGTCGCGCACCGGGTTGCCGGTCTGCACCAGCGCGTCGGTCACGTTGAGCGAGGTCGGCGTGGGCGGCATCACCTGCAGCAGCGTGCGCGCCTGGAAGCGTGGCACCTGCAGCTCGCCGGCGAGCACCCCGAGCGCGAGGCCCCCGACCGCCGCGGCCGTGAGCAGGATCCGCCGGCGCCACAGCAGCTCGGCGTAGTAGCGGACCTCGATGTCGCGCGGCGCGCCGCCGTCCGTGTCGGGCGGTCGTCCGGGAAGATGGCTGGGGGTCACAGCCGGCGTGCCTTGACGAGCACCTCGTCGCCGCGCTGCAGCGCGACCTCCGGGGCGCGCCCGCTGCGCACGTCGCCGAGGTCGACCTCCTGGTCGACCCCCGCGCGGCGCAGGATCACGCGCTGCGAGCCGGAGCGCAGCAGCTTCGCCTGGTCGACGAGCGCCTTGAGCGTCAGCGACTCCTCGAACGCGTACTGCCCGGGGCGCTCGACTGCGCCGCTCACCCCGACGTAGCGCTGGAGCACGGCGGTCAGGCGATCACCGGCCACGAGCGGCAGCGCCAGGCGCTGCAATGCGTCCGGGTTCGGGTCCTTGCCGTCGAACTTGAAGCGGGCCTCGCGCGCGCCGCCCTCGAAGCCTTGCTCGCGCAGGACGACCACCTCCCCCGAGGCGCCCTGCACGAAGCCGCCGGCGTCGAGCAGCGCGTCCACCAGCCGGGTTCCCGCGCGCAGCGGCTTGCGGCCCGGGCGGTTGACCGCGCCCATCACCCAGACGAACTGGCTGTGGTACTCGGCGACGCGCACCGCGACGCGCGGTGCGGCGAGGTCGGCGCTCGCGAGCAGCGGCGCCACGCGCGCGGCGATCTCCGCGGTGGTGAGGCCGCGCACCGTGACGTCGCCCGCGCGCGGCAGCCACACGCTGCCGGTGGTCTGGACCGTGGGCAGCCGCGAGAGGTCGGGACGGCCGTCGACCGAGACCTCGATCACGTCGCCGGGACCGACACGATAGGGCGACGACGGCTGCGCCGGGGCGGCCTGCGCCAGGAGCGCGAGAAGCGGGGTGACGGCGAGCAGCTGGATCATCATCGCGGGGTCACGCCGAAGATGTCCCACTCGAGCTGGAGGTAGAAGCCCTCCGAGTCGGTGTCGAAGGTGTCGATGTTGGAGGTGCGGTCTTCCTTGCGGTACGCGCCGGCGAGCGAGAGCTTGCCGGCGATCGGCCGCCGCAGGCCCACGAACCAGCCGAGGATGCGGTCCTCGCGCGGGACGCCGATCTCCTCCGCGATCGTCCGGTAGTCGTTCCACTGGTAGCCGACACCCCCGCGCAGCTCGAACTTGGCGGCGAGCGGCACCTGCAGCACGCCCTGGACGCCGGTCGTGACGTAGAACGCGTTGTCCTCGAACGCCGACACGGGCGTCGAGCGGTTGGCGTAGACGGAGAAATGCGAGTCTTGCCCGAGCTCGCGCTGCAATGACGCCTGCAGCGTCAGGCCCGAGTAGCTCTGGCCCCCGGCGCCGGCGTTGGGCGCGTCCTGGCTGCGGTAGCCCACGGCCAGCTGGCCCGTGAGCAGCGGCAGGATCTCGCCGTTCAGCTCGACGCGCGCCGAGTGAGCCGTCGACTCGGCCTCCGGCCGCTCGTCGGGCCGCGGGACGGTGTCGTAGACGTACGACGTCACCAGGCGCAGCGTCGGTGTGAGCTCGAAGCCCAGGCCCGCCGAGGCGAAGCGCGTGTCGTAGTCGAAGAAGTTGGACTCCTCTTTGAAGTCGACGTGGCCGGCCGCTCCCGAGAACTCCAGGCTCATGCGGGGCCCCACCATGATGCTCATGCCCGCGTCCACGTCGTTGCGGTTGAAGCGGCCGAGGCCGAAGAAGTACTCGCCGCCCGGGTCGACCACGCGCGTGTCGAGGACGCCGCTCTGGAAGCGGTCGTGGGCGCGCAGCGTCACGCGGCTGCCGACCGGCAGCTCGATCCCGGCCCCGACCAGGTGGCTGCTGGTGTTGACCTGGTCGTAGGTGGCGAAGGCGCGGAACACCGGCGCGTACTCGAAGTCGAAAACGCCGGCGCCCACGGGGGCGAGCGCCAGGACGCGCGGCTGGACCTCCAGGTAGGTGTCCCGCGTCGGCTCGGCCGTCGCCTCGACGAAGGTGTCGGCGTCCACGTAGCGTGCGTCGACCGAGGCGCGCACGCGGAACGGCCCGAGTACCGCGCCCTGGTCCTCGCCGACAGGCTCCGGGACGTCGACCACCGCCGGAGCTTCGGGCTGGCTCTGCGGGGCCCCCGTCGGGAACAGCTGTGGATAGAGCTCGGCGACCGAGCCGCCCGTCTGACCCTCGACCGCGGCTGCCGGGAAAAGGCGCTTCGCGAGATCGACGGAGTCGGCCAGAGCTGCTGCCGGCGGCGGCGGCGCGACGACCGGCGCGGCCGGAGTCGGCTGCGGCTGCGGAGCGGGTTCGACCGGCGCCGGGACCGCGGGAGGCGGAACCGGCGCTGCGGCTGCCGGCGCGGGCTCGCGCCTCGGCTCCGGCGTGGGGCTCGGCGTTACCGGCAACGGCATGGGTGCGGCGACCGGCGGCGGCGGCGGCGGCGCCTGGGCCACGCGCTCCGGCTGCGCCGCGGGAGTCGTCCGGAACACCAGCAGCAGGCCGCGCGTGTCGCGCCGAATGTCGACCGCGACCTCGGGCGGCACGTGCAGCAGCACGCTCACCTCGGAGTCGGTGGCCGCGATCTCGATGCGGTCGAGCTTAGCGGGCGACGCCGCGAGCAGCGCCGGGTCGAACCCGTCGGACGGGGTCCAGGAGAAGCGGCGCCCACCCGCGAACTGCAGGCCCAGCGAGGCGTCCATGATGGACACGCGCGCCGCCGCCCCTTCGCGGTGGACCGCCACCATCCCCGGCGTCCCCGAGACGGCCACGCGGACCGCCAGGCGCTGGTCCGCCGTGGTCAGGTACACGGACTCGACGCGTGCCGATGCGGCAACCAGCACGACGGCGGCGAGCAGGCTCATGCCGTCAGTCCTCCCCGGGAATGTGCTCCCCGGTTGCCGCGCTCCATCTCACGCACGTCGTTGCGTCCGGACATGATCGCCTCGCAGCGCGGACCGAAGCAAGGAACGTGCCCTGGCGCCGCAGGGCCGGAGAACGCCCATTCTGCCGGCCCCGCCTGCAGATCCCTCAAGCCGCCCCTCCCCTCCACATGTCCCTTTTCCGGACATACAGACGGCCGCCGACACTCAACCGGTCACCTGCGACACGAAGCATGTGACAGGCCGGGCGTGAGTGTAACGCTTGAAGAAATCCAATGCAAGTTCCTTTTGAGCTTTGATAAAACGGTGTAGACTGCCCTTCGAGTGACCGGAAGCGGCGTCGGCACGACTCGTGCGCATGAGTCCCCGGGTGCCGTCTGCTACACTGCCGACGGCCGGGGAGGACATGGCGTGGGGGACAGCCTGCCGAGCCTGATGCCGCGAGCGCGGCTCTCGGAGGGCGCGGGGCGGATCGACCGCGTCGCGTGGAGCGCTGGAACGTGCGTGCTGGCCCACGGGGTGCGGCTGGGCGTGCGGACCAACACGCCCGCGATCCTCGAGCGGCTCCAGGGCTGCCTGCCCCCAGGCTGGCGGCCGAGCCGCTCGGCGCTCGTCGACGAGCTGTTCTCCGTCTGGGTGGATCCCGCCCTGACCCGGGAGCGTCCGAGCCGCGTCTACGTGGGCGGAAAGCGCCGGGTGCGCACCCGCGACCTGCGCCAGGCGCTCGCGGTGCTCGAGTCCGAGCTGCGGCAGAGCCTGGCGGCCCGCTCCACGCAGCGCACCTTCGTGCACGCGGGCGTCGTCGGCTGGCACGGGAAGGCGATCGTGGTGCCGGGGCGCAGCCGCAGCGGAAAGACGACGCTCGTGGCCGAGCTGGTTCGCGCGGGCGCTTCCTATCTTTCGGACGAGTTCGCGATCATCGATTCACGGGGCCGGGTCCACCCGTTCCCCAAGCCGCTCTCGATCCGCGGGGCGGGGGGCTGCGACCTGCACGTCAGCCGGCCGAGCGCCGAGGACCTGGGCGGGCGGAGCGGCAAGGCACCGCTTCCGATCGGCCTGGTGGTGCTCGCCACGCACGCGCCCGGGGCCGAGTGGCAGCCGCAGACGCTCACGCCGGGCCAGGCCGTGATCGAGATGCTGGCTCACACGGTGCCCGCCCGGCTGCGCCCGGCCGCGTCGCTGCAGGCGCTCGAGCGCGCGGTGGGCCGCGCCACGGTCTTGAAGGGCGAGCGCGGCGAGGCCGCGCCTGTGGCGCGGCGCCTGCTGCAGCTCGCCGAGTCGCTTCCGGGTAGAGCAGGGTCGTCGGCCGGCCAGTCGTACCAGAGGAGGACGAGATGAAGCCTCAGTCACGCCGCAGCGGGTTGCTGATCCGGGAGCTCCCGGAGGAGCTCGTGGTCTACGACCAGGAGCAGCACCGCGCCCACTGCCTGAACCGGACGGCCGCACTCGTCTTCAGGCATGCCGACGGGACGCGCACGGCGGCGGAGCTGGCGCAGCTGCCGGGCGCCGACGACCAGGTCGTGAGGCTCGCGCTCGAGCAGCTCGCCGGCGCGGGGCTGCTCGAGAGCGGCGCGGTCGACGCGGACGCGGGCATGAGCCGCCGCGACGTCGCGCGCCGGGTCGGCCTGGCCGCGGCGATCCTGCTGCCGGCCGTGGCGTCGATCGTCGCGCCGACGCCAGCCGAAGCCGCGGCGACCTGCGTCACGAACTGCGCCGGCCAGACTCCCGGCACGCCGTGCACCAGCATCGGCGCGAACCCGTGCACCGAGGTCTGCGCGTCGAGCAGCGCCGGCTCGTGCACCGACGGCGGCGGCGCCTGAGCCGCTAGC
>CAZMRX010000124.1:0-13110 GCA_964568755.1 uncultured Acidobacteriota bacterium
ACCACGACCCGCCCCCCCCGCTTCTCCACGCGAACGCGCACACCCTCAGGAAAGAGCTCGGGGTCGCGGAACGGCGGCAACGGCCGGGCCGGATCCCGCACGAAGCAGTCGCCCTCGGGCACGAGCGCGCGGATGAACACGAGCTCGCGCCACTTCAGCTCGGGGATCGAGAAGCCGCCCTCGACGAGGGCCACGTCCGCGAAGGGGTCCTGCTCGTCCGCCATCAGCGCGCCCCGGGGGTGAGCTTGCGCGACAGGTGCTCGAGGAGCTTCAGCTCCTTCGGCGTGAGGGAGGCGCGCTGCACGAGCGCCCTCCAGTCCGCGAAGTAGGCGTCCGCGTTCTTACGCGGCAGCGCCCCGACCGCGCGCAGGCCCCGCTCGAGCAGCAGCAGCACGCGCTCCTTCTCGTCGTGGGTCGCCAGCGCCCGCGGCGAGCGCCCGCCGCGCCTGCCGGCGCGGCGCACCTCGTAGCAGGCGATCGCCACGGCGTGGGAGAGGTTGTAGGAAGGCTGGGCCGGGTCGGCCGGGATCGTCGCGACGCTGCCGCACTGCGCGAGCTCCTCGTTCGTGAGGCCGTTCGTCTCGGGCCCGAACACCAGCGCGGCCACGGCGTCCGGCGCCAGCTCGGCGATCGCGGCCGCGGCGTCGCGGACGTCCGCCACCACGCGCCCCTCGGCGCGCCGCCGCCCCGTGAAGGCGACCGCGAGCGAGACGCCCGCGAGCGCCGCGGCCAGCCGGTCGTGTACCCGCGCCTGCTCCAGCACGTCGTGGGCGCCCCACGCGGTGCGCCAGCACTCGACGGTGCGGAAGTCGGAGGGCTCGACGAGGTCGAGCCCCGCGGCCGAGGTGTTGCGCACGACGCGGGCGCAGGCCCCGACGTTGGCGGAAGTCTCGGGCCGCACCAGCACGACGCGGACGCGCGCCACGGCGTCAGCCGGCGGTGGGGTCGTCGCCCGTGCGTTCCGCGTCGGGCCAATGACGCAGGAAGCGCCGGACTCGCGGGTTCTGCCGGCAGTAGTCCACGAGCAGGGCCCGCAGCCGGCCCCGGTCGGGCTCGGACATGTCGACGAACTGGAGCCCCGCGCCCGGCGGCAGCGACTTGGAAGCGAGCGGGGCCCCCTGGGGATGCCACCAGGCCACCCGGCAGCGGGCGCAGAAGGGGACTTCGGAGCCCGGCCAGGGCACGCGGATCTCGAGGCCCAGATCGACCGGCAGGGGCTCGGCGCGCTCGATGAAGGCGCCCGTGAGGCCGATGTCGATCAGGAACACTTCCTCGGTGCGCGCCGTGGAGACCAGGGTGGCGCGCCGGACGAAGGGGATCCGGAGCTGCTGAAGCACCCCCTCCGGCGGCGTGGGGTCCCTGGCGAACGACGGAGCCGGGGTCATGAGCTGATTCGCACGCTAGCACCCGCGGCGCCGGAGTGTCAACGCTCGTTGACACAGTTCCAGACGCTGTGCTTGAATCGCCGCCGGAGGGAGCATCTCCTTGTATTTCTGTCTTTTGGACGCCTGGTCCCTTGGCGGGTGATTCGGTCGTCGTTCCCACGCTCGTGATGACGGGCGGCCCGCTCGACGGGACCGCCTACCCCCTGCCGATGACGAGCCGCGAGGTCGTCATGGGATCGAGCATGGACGCCGGCGTGCAGATCATGCTCGGCAACGTGGAGCCCTTCCACGCCAAGCTGGTGTTCAGCGGGTCGGGGCTCGCCATCGCGGACGCGGGCAGCGCCACCGGCACGTTCGTGAACGGCGAGAAGGTCGAGGGCGAGCAGCCGCTCTCGGCCGGCGACCGCATCTGCCTCGGCCCTCCGGGAGCCAAGGGCAGCGCCAAGCTGCTCGTGCTGCTGCCCAGCGTGGGAGGCTCGGCGACCTTCGCCACGGGCGCCGCGGCGCCGTCGCTCTCCGAGCACCCCGCGCCGGCCTTCGGCGGCGACGCGCCCGCGCTGAGCTTCGGCGACGACGGAGGCTCGCCCGCCTTCAACATCGGCGAGCCGGAGGTGGGCTACACGGCCGAGCCGCTGGGCGAAGAGGACGCGCTGTTCGCCGCACCGCTGCCGCCGCAAGCGCCAGGGGAGCCGGAGCGGCCGGCCGCGCCCGCGCCGCCGCCCGCTCCCACGCCGCCGCCGGCCCCCGCGCCCCCGCCTGCGCAGGCTGCTGCACCACCGCCTCCCCCGCCGGCGCCTCGCGCGGCGGCGCCCGAGCCAGCCAAGCCCGACTACCATACGGAGCTTCCGTCGATCCCGGTGGAGCGGGAGCCGGAGGCCCGCGAGTTCCCGACGCTGCGGCCGTCGGCGCGGCCCGCCGGCAAGCCCGCGGCCGCAAAGGGGAAGGCCAAGGCCCGGGCGCGGCGCCGCGGATTCAGCATGCCGGACATCCCGGTGGTGCCGATCCTCGGCGGCGCCCTGGGGCTCGCGCTCGTAGGCGCGCTCGTCTGGTTCTTCCTGCTGCGCAAGACGCCGCCCGAGCTCGCGGGCGCGACACCGGCGACCGTGGGGGTGGGCGAGACCGTCACACTGTCGGGCAAGCACTTCTCGAAGGACGCCGCGGCGAACAGCGTGTTCTTCGGGCCGCTGCGGGCCCAGGTCAGCGCGGCCGACGCGAGCGAGCTCAAGGTCACGGTTCCCGCGGGACCCACGGGCGCTGTCGCCGTGGTGGTGGAGACGAAGGGCGGCCGCTCGAATCCGGTGAACATCACCGTGCGCATCGAGGCGACGGCAACTGCTGTCTCGCCGGACGTGGCGATGCCGGGGCAGGTGGTGCTGGTGCGCGGCGAAGGCCTCGTGGGCCAGACGCTCAGCGCGCAGGTCGCGGGAGTCGACGCGCCGTCCGTCGAGGCCACGGCCGAGGGCGCCAGGGTCACGATCCCGAACGTGCCGCTGCCCGAGGGCTCGGCCACCCAGCTCGTGTTGAGCGCGGGCAGCTCGCCGCCGAAGACGTTCGACATCTTCATCGGGCGCCTGCCGCTGGTGATCGACGTGGCGCCGAAGTTCGGCGCGATCGGCGAGCGCGTGGTGCTCACGGGCCGCGGCTTCATGCCCGACCCGCTGCAGAACGCCGTCACGTTCGCGGGACAGCCGGCGCTCGTGCTGCAGGCGAGCGTCACGTCGCTGACCGTGATCGCTCCCCCGCCGCCGCCCGACGAGGTCCAGCCCGACCTGCCCGTCGTGGTGGCGGCCGGCGGACGCGCCTCGATTGGCAACGCCGCCTTCAAGCTGACGCGGACGTCGAGCTCGGGCTTCCTCCCGCGCTTCTTCGCGGCGCCGGTCGTCGAGTTCCCCGGCTCCGGCTACGCGTTCGTGTCGTCCGAGCTCGGGCCGGTGCTGCTGCTCGGCGGCCCGGCCGAGTTACCCTCCACGGCCGAGCGCGCGGTCGCGCTGGCCGCGGCGCTCAACGCGCTGGTGACGAACGCCCAGGCCAAGCCGCCCGCCTTCGAGCTGCGCGAGCGGCCGCAGCCCGGGGTGGGCGTCGTGGGCGACGTGCGCACGTTCCTGGTCCCGACGCCCGAGGACGCGGAGGCCTACTCGAAGAACTGGGAGACGGGGCGCGGCGCC
Source organism: uncultured Acidobacteriota bacterium (assembly GCA_964568755.1). GTDB lineage: Bacteria > Acidobacteriota > Vicinamibacteria > Fen-336 > Fen-336 > DATBSL01. Next base: position 3,551 of record CAZMRX010000124.1, read on the forward strand.
GGCCGGCGCGTGACCCCGGCCGCGGTGGCCCGCCACTGGGCCGCGCTGCTGCAGGACTACTTCGGGCTGTTCCTCTACAGGCAGCGGCCGCTGCGGCTCGCGGCGATCTCCCCGCGCGGCAAGGTGTTCACCGAGATCTACGGCGAGGCCAACCGCCGCGCCCCGGGCGGCAACAACGTGCCGACGAGCATCGTGCTGCCGACGTCGCAGACGATCGAGAGCGGGCTGCGGCTCGCGGCGCTCGTGGTCTCGGGCGACTCCTCGCGCGCGGCGGTGGCCGTCGAGGGCCGCTGGGACGGCACCATGGAGGACCCGGACCTGGGCAAGCGCGCGTTCCAGGTGCACATGCGCCAGGAGGGCGGTCGGCTGGGGGGCACGCTCACCACCTTCCGCGGCTCGATCGAGCTGCGCTCGCCGCTGCGCGACATCGGCTTCGAGCGCGGCCAGGTGAGCTTCACCGTGGACCTGCAGGGCACGGCGTACCGCTTCCGCGGCACGCTCGAGAACACCACCGTCACCGGCACGATCGAGCGCTCCGGCAAGGCGGGCGTGCCGTTCACGCTGCAGTTCGTGGAGTAACCGGTGGCGCGGGTCGTCCCCGGCCTCGAACGCCTGCTCGAACGCCCGGAGCCGGTGCGCGGGCTGCGCGTCGGGCTGGTGGTCAACCCGTCGTCGATCACGAGCGGGCTGGAGCACGCCTCGCTCGCGCTCGGCGCCCGCCGCGGCGTGAAGCTCACGGCGCTCTTCGGCCCCGAGCACGGCATCGCGGCCGACGCCCAGGACCTCGTCGAGGTCGGCCACTCGCGCGACCGCGAGACCGGCCTGCCGGTCTTCAGCCTGTACGGCGAGACGCGCGTGCCCACGCCAGCGATGCTCGCGCACGTCGACGCGATGGTCTACGACGTGCAGGACGTGGGCTCGCGCTACTACACCTTCGTCTACACGATGCTGCACGTGATGGAAGCCTGCGCCCGGGAGAAGAAGCGGGTGGTCGTGCTCGACCGGCCGAACCCGCTCGGCGGCGAGGTCGTGGACGGCAACCTGCTCGACCCCGCCTTCCGCTCCTTCGTCGGGATGCACCCGCTGGTGGTGCGGCACGGCATGACGAGCGGGGAGCTCGCGCTGCTGTTCAAGCACGAGCTGGGGCTCGACGTCGACCTCCACGTGGTGCCGATGAAGGGCTGGCGCCGGCGGATGCACTACGAGGACACCGGCCTGCCGTGGGTGCTGCCCTCCCCCAACATCCCGACCGTGGACACGGCGTTCGTCTACCCCGGCGGCTGCCAGGTCGAGGGCACCAACCTGTCCGAGGGGCGCGGCACCACGCGGCCGTTCGAGCTGGTGGGCGCGCCCTGGCTCGACGGCCACGCGCTCGCGCGCGCGCTCGAGCGGGAGCGCCTGCCGGGCGTGGGCTTCCGGGCGGCGTCGTTCACGCCCACGTTCCAGAAGCACGCGGGCGCCATGTGCCACGGCGTGCAGGTCCACGTCGCCGACCGCGGGCGCTTCCCCGCGTTCCTCACCTACCTGCTGCTGATCCACCACGCGCGCCGCCAGGACGAGAAGCGCTTCGCCTGGCGCGACCCGCCCTACGAGTACGAGCACGTCAAGCTGCCGATCGACATCCTGGCCGGCACCGACCGGGTCCGGCTCGCGATCGAGCAGGGCGTGTCTCCGAAGCGGCTCGCGCCGGGCTTCCGCAGGGACGCGGCCGCGTTCCGCAAGCGCCGGCGCAAGTACCTGCTCTACTGACGCGCTCCCGCTCGTGGCCCCGAGCCTGTCCCCGTACCTGCGCTTCTCGCGACACGAGTGGGCGGCGCTGCGCGCCGACACGCCGCTCACGCTCGACGAGCCCGACCTCGACCGGATCCGCGGGCTCGTCGAGCGCGTCTCGCTGAGCGAGGTGGAGGAGGTCTACCTCCCGCTCTCGCGCCTGCTCAACCTCTACGTGGCCGCGGTGCAGGGCCTGTACCGCGCCACCAGCACCTTCCTGGGCCACGGCGAGCACAAGGTGCCGTTCCTGATCGGCCTCGCCGGCAGCGTGGCGGTCGGCAAGAGCACCAGCGCGCGCGTGCTGCGCGAGCTGCTCGCGCGCTGGCCGAACACCCCGCGCGTCGACCTCGTCACGACCGACGGCTTCCTGCTCCCGACCCGGGTGCTCGAGGAGCGCGGCCTGATGCGGCGCAAGGGCTTTCCCGAGAGCTACGACGTGCGCGCGCTCGTCGCCTTCGTGCGCGACCTGAAGGCCGGCCGCGACCGTGTCACGAGCCCGGTCTACTCGCACCTGGCCTACGACATCGTCCCGGGGGCCGAGATCGTGATCGAGCAGCCGGACATCGTGATCGTCGAGGGCCTGAACGTGCTGCAGACCGGGCCCGCGCTGCCCGGCCAGCCGCGGCTGTTCGTCTCCGACTTCTTCGACTTCACGATCTACGTCGACGCCGAGACCGAACACGTGCGCCGCTTCTACGTCGACCGCTTCCTGGCGCTGCGCGGGACCTCGTTCGCCGACCCTTCCTCGTACTTCCACCGCTACGCGTCGTTGAGCGACGAGGAGGCCGCGGCCACGGCCCGCCGCATCTGGGACGAGATCAACGAGCCGAACCTGCTGCAGAACATCCTGCCGACGCGCGACCGCGCGGACCTGGTGCTGCGCAAGGGCCCCGACCACGGGGTCGAGGAGGTGCGGCTGCGTAAGCTGTAGCCGGCTGGTCATTTGCGGACAGAACTCCAGCTTGGTATAACTAAACGGGAATAATATCCGTAATGGTTCAGATTCGGCGGGCCCTGCGAATCGTGCTTCCCGAGCGCCAGTCGGCGTTTCTGTGGGGACCACGCAAGACCGGCAAGAGCACGCTCCTGAAGTCGGCATTTCCAGACAGCCTGAGGTTCGACCTGCTGCAGACGGACCTGATGCTGGACCTCGCCAGACGGCCAGCCCTGCTGCGCGAGCGCCTGGCGGCCGCGGAGCCATCCCGGCTGGCTCGGCCCGTGATCCTCGACGAGGTGCAGAAGGTCCCGGCCTTGCTCGACGAGGTCCACTGGCTGATCGAGAACCGCGGGCTGCGCTTCGTGCTCTGCGGTTCCAGCGCCCGGAAGCTCCGGCGCGGCCACGTCAACCTCCTCGGCGGGCGTGCGTGGCGCTACGAGCTGCGCCCGCTGGTCTCGCACGAGCTCGGCGACGTCGACCTGCTGCGGGCGCTCAACCGCGGCCTGGTTCCGGCCCACTATCTGGAGCCCGAGTACGAGCGCTCACTCGCGGCGTATGTCCGCGACTACCTGAAGGAAGAGGTGTTCGACGAGGGGTTGACCCGCAACGTCGCTGCGTTCTCGCGCTTCTTCGAGGCGATCGGGTACTCGCACGGAGACCTCACCAACTACGCCAACATCGCCCGCGATTGTGGCGTCGATTCGAAGACGGTCAAGGAGTACTACCAGATTCTCGTCGATACACTCCTGGGGAGCTTCGTCGAGCCCTACAAGCGGCGACAGGAACGACAGGTGATCGGAAAGGCCGCCAAGTTCTATCTGTTCGACGTCGGTGTCGCCGGGGCGATGGCGGGTCGGCGGATTCGAGAGCCGCGGGGCGAGCTGTTCGGCCGAGCACTGGAGCACTTCGTGCTGATGGAGATCCTCGCGCACAAGTCCTACCGGGAGCTTGGGTACCCCGTCTATTTCTGGCGCACGAAGAGCGGCCTCGAGGTCGACTTCGTCCTGGGAGACGCGGAGGTCGCCATCGAGGTGAAGGGCACCACGCGCGTCGACAGCGCGGACTTGCGCTCGCTTCGCGCCTTCGCCGCCGACAATCGGCCCCGCAAGGCGATCGTCGTGTGCAACGAGCCGGCCCCACGAGTGCACGATGCCATCGAGTTGCTGCCCTGGCGGGATTTCCTGGCGAGGCTCTGGGCGGGAGAGATCCTCGCCTGAGCACTGCTTCAAGGCCTGGCTGTCTTCTTGCGCAGGGTCGTCAGGGCGACGGACAGCACGATCAGGGCGCCGCCGGTGACGAGGCCGGGCGTGAGCGACTCGCCGAGGATCAGCCAGCCCAGGAACACGGCCACCACGGGGTTGACGTAGGCGTAGGTGCCGACGGTGGTGGCCGGCAGCTCGTTCAGGCAGTAGGCGAAGGCCGTGAAGCCCACGAGCGAGCCGAACACGACGAGGTAGCCGAGGCCGCCCCAGGCGCGCGGCGAGGCGTCCGCCACGCGGGCGAGGTCTTCGCCCACCAGCCGCGAGACGAGGCCGTTCACGAGAGCCGCCGCGAGCATCTCGACCGCCGCGGCGGAGGCGAGCGGCAGCCGCTTCGGCGTCGTCTGCGCGTAGATCGAGCCGACCGTCCAGGACAGGCAGGCGACCTGGAGCCCCAGGATCGCCAGCCAGTGAGAGGACGCGACGCCCGCCTCGGGCCTGGCGACGAGCGCGACGCCGGCGAGACCGATGGCAGTGCCGACCCAGACGCGCGCGGTCCAGGGCTCGCCGCCGGGGCGCAGCCCGTCGAGCAGCAGCAGCCAGACCGGGACCGTCGCGACGATCAGGGCCGCCGTGCCGCTCGGCACGGTCTTCTCGGCCCACATCACGAGCGAGTTGCCGACCGAGAGCAGCAGCACGCCGATCGCGGCGTAGTCGAGCCACTGGCGCGCGGACGGCCAGCCGTGGCGGCGGTCCACGAAGAGCGCCACCAGGCCCATGATCGCGCCCGCGCACAGGAAGCGCAGCGCCCCCGCGGCGAGCGGCGGCATCTCGTGGACGACCACGCGCATGCCCAGGTAGGTGGACCCCCACACGATCCACACCACGACGAGCGCCACCCACGGCAGCAGGCGGCGCTTGGATTCGTGCACGGGCGCGCTCGAGGCCACGCGGCGAGTCTAGCGTGCCCGCGGGCCGACGGACGCTGGACGAGCCTTCGGGGGGGATGAGCGCCCCCCCGCGCCCCCCGCTGGAATCAGGCGGCCGGGTGCTTTCGCAGGGCGGCGAGCCGCTGGCCGGCCCGCGCCACCTCGGCGCGGTCGATCTGGCCGTGCTTCCAGTAGCTCAGGTAGCGCTCGTAGAGCCCGCGGGCCTCGCGCGAGCGTCCCTGCTTCTCCTCGAGCGACGCGAGCATGGCCAGGCTGCGCACGTAGGGGATCGGCGCGCCCACCCGCCCCGGCCCGGCCTCGACCACGTACTCGAGCGCCGCCCGCGCGTCCTGCTCGTCGCCGCCCCGGAGCGCGGCGCGGCCGAGCGCGAAGTGGATCTCGACGGGGGCGGAGTCCATCGCCACGGACTTCGGCGGCAGCAGCGCCCGGGCCTTCTCGAGCTTGCGGCGCGCCGCGTCGTGGTCGCCGCGGGCGAGCGCCAGCTCGCCCTCGAATTGCAGCCGGGCGGGCTCGGCGATCACGGGCGGGATCCTGGCGAGGAAGCCGTCCACCTCGGCGATGCTCTCGGCTGCCTCCTTGCCGCGGCCGAGGTGAGTCAGGCACAGCGCCCGCATGCCGTGGCCCTCGGCCAGCAGCCGCGGCTCGGCGCCCTCCTCGGCGATCACGCGCTCGGCCTCCGCGAGCGCCTCGCGGTGGCGGCCGAGGTCGGCCTCGAGCCGCGACCGGAACAGGCGCGCCCCGATCCGCTCGTAGCTGGTGGCGCCCGACTTCACGCCGGCGGCCGCCAGGCGGCGCGCCTCGCCCACGTCGCCGCGGTAGAGGCTGGCGATCGCGCGCGTGGCGCCGCCCTCCCAGCGCTCGCGCGGGTCGTCCGAGCCGCTCATGCGCTTCGCGCACGCCTCGACCGCCGGCCACTCGTCGCGCAGCGCGTGGGCCATGACGCGGCCCTTCTCGATCTTCAGCGTCTCGGAGGGCGAGAGCGCGGCCGCCTTGTCGAAAGTCGCGAGCGCCGCCTCGGTCTCGCCCTGCATCAGCTCGAAGAAGGCCAGGTTCTCGAGGCCGGCGCCGCTGTCGGGATGCTCGGCCACGTACGCGGTGAGCGCCTCGCGCGCCTTCTCGGGCTGCCCGGTCGCGAGGTAGGACTCCGCCAGGCTCGCGTAGCTGCCCGGGAACGACATGCCGCGCCGGCGCAGCTCCTCGAGGTGCGCGAGCGCCTCGGGGTAGCGGCGCAGGCCGATCAGCGCCTGGGCGAGGTTGTTGCGCGCGGCGGTGTGGTCGGGCGCGGCGTCGATCGCCTTCTGGTAGGCCGCGACCGCCTTCTCGCTCGAGCGCGGGTCGAGCGAGTAGTGGCGGCCCTCGATGTAGTAGCGCTCGCCCGGCGGCAGCGACTCGGCGTGCGCGATCGCCTTCTGCGAGTACTCCTTCGCCTTGTCGGCGTCGCCCAGGTTCATCCACACGACCGACAGCTTGGCGAGCGCCATCGCGAAGCCGGGGTCGGCCTCGACCGCCTTCTCGAAATAGGCCTTCGCCTCGCGCTCCTGCAGGCGCTCATGGAGCCGGCTGCCCTCCGCGTAGGCCTTGTAGGCCTCGAGCGAGCGCGTGGTCACCTCCTGCAGCTTCTTCTCCTTCTTGTCGGCGAAGCGCACGAGCGACGGCGTGTCGAGCCGCTTGCGGATGCGCGCGGTCAGGTCGTCGACCAGCGCGAACAGCCCGCTGTCGGGATCGCCCTCGACGCGCTCCGACGCGATCACCTCGCCGGTGCGCGGGTCCTGCAGGCTCGCCTGGATGCGGATCCGCGACCCGGCGCGCACGAAGCTGCCGACGAGCGCGGTGGTGGCCTGGGCCTGGCGCGCCACCGTCGCCACCGCGTCCCCGGAGAGCGCGCGATCGTCGCGGTGGCCGCTCTCGTCGAGGATCTGGTAGAGCCGCTGCGTCGAGAGCACGCGCAGCTCGGGCGACTGCGACAGGTTCGTCACCAGCATGTCGGTGAGGCCGGTGCGGAGCCAGTCGAGCCCGGCGTCGCCGGTGATGTTGTCGAAGTAGAGCACGGCCAGCGAGCGCCGGCCGTCGGCGGCCGTGGCGGGGGCGCGGCCCCTGAAGAACAGCGCGGCCATCGCCACCAGCACGACGAGCGACGCCAGCGTGGCGACCGGCAGCGCCCAGCGCCGCCTTGCGCCCACCGCCGCCACCAGCCGCCTGCGGCCCGAGGTCGTGCCGAGCATCACCTCACCGGTGTCGACGTCGCGCTTCAGGTCCTCGAGGTCGCGGCGCAGGTCGGTCGTCGACTGGTAGCGGTCCTCGGGCCGCTTCTCGAGCGCGCGCTGGATCATGCGCGCGAGCGGCTTGGGGATGTCGTCGCGCAGCTCGCTCGCGGGGCGCGGCGAGTCCTTGAGGATCGACGAGAGCACCGAGAGGTTGGTGTTGCCGCGGAACGGCCGCTCCCCCGTCGCCATCTCGTAGAGCAGGATCCCGAGCGTGAAGATGTCGGAGCGGTGGTCGAGCGGCAGCCCCTGCGCCTGCTCGGGCGACATGTAGGCCACCGTTCCCACGATCCGGCCGTCCTGGGTGACCGACTGGGTCTCCTTGGTGGTGCGGTCGGCGTCGTCCGCGTCGTAGCGCAGCTTGGCGAGGCCGAAGTCGAGCACCTTGAGCCGCCCGTCCGGGGTCAGCATCACGTTCTCGGGCTTGAGGTCGCGGTGCAGGATGCCCTTCTGGTGGGCCGCGGCCACCGCGTCGGTCAGCGCGATCGCGAGCGACAGGAAGCGCTCCATCGCGAAGCCGCGCGAGGGGATCTGCTTGCTGAGCGTCTCGCCCTCGACGAGCTCCATGGTCAGGAAGCGCAGCCCGTCGGCTTCCTCGATCGAGTGCAGCATCACGATCCCGGGGTGGCTGAGCGAGGCGACCGTCTGCGCCTCGCGCTCGAAGCGCTTGATCTTCTCCGGGTGCGACGCCATCTCCGGGGGCAGCACCTTGAGCGCCACGCGCCGGTCGAGGCGCGGGTCGAGGGCGAGGTACACCTGGCCCATGCCGCCCGACCCGAGCGACTCGAGGATCTGGTACGGCCCGACGCTGCGGCCCACGAGACCGCGATCCGGCTGCACCTGACCCATGTCGGTGATTATGACGCCGCGACCCTGCGGTCGGATCCTGCCGTGACATTTGTTCACACGATCGCCTTGGGCTGTTCAGACGTTTGATCACGGGACTCTTGACCTGCGCTCCCGCGGGGACACACAATCCCGGCGCACACGAAAAGCAGAGGTGGTGCCCATGGCCCGTAAGACTGCGCCCCCCGACGAGGGGCGTGAGCAGCCCTCCTTCTCGCGCCGCAGCTTCCTGAAGTCGGCCGGCGTCTCGGCCGCCGCCACCACCATCGTGGGGGCCGGGGAGCGAGCCGAGGCCGCCCCCGCGGTGCTCGGTCCCGACGCGGTGACCCTCAACCTGAAGGTGAACGGCGCCGCGCGGGCCGTCACCGTCGAGCCGCGGGTGACGCTGCTCGACGCGCTGCGCAACGAGCTCGACCTGACCGGCGCCAAGCCGGTGTGCGAGCGCGGCGGCTGCGGCGCCTGCACCGTGCTCGTGGACGGCGCGCCGATCGTGTCGTGCCTGATGCTCGCCGCGGACGCCGAGGGTCACGAGATCACGACCGTCGAAGGCATCGGCACGCCCGAGAAGATGAGCCCGCTGCAGGCGGCCTTCGTCGAGAAGGACGCCCTCCAGTGCGGCTTCTGCACGCCGGGCTTCGTGGTCGCGGGCACGGCGCTGCTCGCGAAGAACCCCCGCCCGAGCCTCGACCAGATCAAGGCGGGGCTCGCGGGCAACCTGTGCCGCTGCGGGACCTACGGGCGCATCTTCGAGGCCGTCCAGGCCGCGTCCCAGGCGACGAGGAGGTAAAGGTGCCGCAGGAACAGAAGGAGCCGACCTCCACGTTCACGGCGAAGGCAGGCCTGCCGGGCTCGCCGCAGGCGCTCGAAGTCCACCCGCCCGCGACGGACATCAAGCCCTGGGACCTCGACAGCGTCGCGGGTTTCGAGCACATGGGCCGGCCGCGGGCCCGGGTCGATGGGCCGCTGAAGGTCACCGGAAAGGCGAAGTACACGTTCGACATCAAGCTGCCCGGCATGCTGTACGGGCGCATGGTCGGGGCCTCGGTCCCGGCCGCGGAGATCCTGTCGATCGACACCTCGCGAGCCGAGGCGCTGCCGGGTGTGAAGGCGGTCTGGACCACCGACTCGCGCGTCGTGCGCTTCGCGGGACAGGACGTGGCGGCGGTCGCGGCCGTCTCGCCCGACGTGGCGCGCGACGCGGCGCGTCTCGTCAAGGTGGAGTACCGGGAGCGGCCGTTCACGTCCGAGCTGCGCGAGGCGATGAAGCCGGATGCGCCGCGCGTCTTCAACCTCGACCGCCTGCCGGTCGGCCGGGACATGGGCAGGAACCGAAACGTCGCCGGGCCGCGCACGAGCCGCGCCAACCGCGGCGACGTCCTGAAGGGCTTCGCCGAGGCCGAGGTCCTCCACGAGGGCACGTACTACTGCCCGGTCCACACCCACGCGCCGCTCGAGACGCACGGCGTCGTGGCCGCGTGGGAGGGCGACGAGCTCACGATCTACGCCTCGACCCAGGCGATCTTCGCCGTGCGCGAGGGCGTCTCCGAGGCGCTCGGCATCGACCGCAAGAACGTGCGCGTGCTCTGCGAGCACATGG